>CAMVJW010000001.1 GCA_947167965.1 uncultured Clostridia bacterium
GGCCTTCTTGTCCTTCACTTGGATTCTGGCCTTCTTGTCCTTCACTTGGGTTTTGACCTTCTTGTCCTTCAGTTGGATTTTGGCCTTCTTGACCTTCAGTTGGATTCTGGCCTTCTTGACCTTCAGTTGGATTCTGGCCTTCTTGTCCTTCAGTTGGATTCTGGCCTTCTTGACCTTCAGTTGGATTTTGGCCTTCTTGACCTTCAGTTGGATTTTGGCCTTCTTGACCTTCAGTTGAATTCTGGCCTTCTTGACCTTCACTTGGGTTTTGGCCTTCTTGTACTTCACTTGGATTTTGGCTTTCTTGTCCTTCACTTGGGTTTTGGCCTTCTTGTCCTTCACTTGGGTTTTGGTTTTCTAAATCATCAACTATGTTTTTATTTACAGGATAAATATTACTTACTTCATTTTGGGCTATATTATTACTTATTGTTCCTCCATTTTTCACAAGTGTATTATTAAAATATCTAATTCCTCCGCCAAGTGTATCTGCAGTATTTCCGCTAATAGTTCCTCCATTAACAGTTACTTTTCCATTAGCCTGAATTCCTCCTCCAGTTTTATCAGCATGATTGTTGATTATTTTACCATCATTTAATATAACTTCTCCTACTGCATTAATACATATTCCTCCACCTGCATATCCTGCTTCATTTCTTGAAATTTCAGTTTTATCTCCTTTAATTGTAAGTTTTCCATATGTATAAATTCCTCCTCCACTTGCTGGAGTTGCTTTATTTCCACTAAAAGTAGAATCTATAATATTAACTTTTGATGTTTTATTCGCAATAAACATTCCTCCACCATGAGAAGCTTTATTTTCAGTAATATTAGAATTTGAAATAGTTAAATTCGAAGAAATTACATAAATACCTCCTCCTCTATCACTACTTTCACATTTATTAATTGTTAAATTATTAATAGTTGCTTTTGATCCATATCCAATTTGTAATCCTCCTCCAGTATTAACCGTAAATACAGAACTTGTACCAGTACTTCCAATAGCTCCTTGTTTAGATATCTTTAAATTACTATTTGGATTCCCACCATCTATTGCTCCACCAGATATAGTTCCTCCATTTATATTCCATACACTTCCATCTGCACAAGCTTGTAATCCTATTACACAAGATGTAGCACTAGATTCAATTTTGGTATTTTTTTGTAATGAAATACTAACAGCTTTTGATGCGTAATTTCCTGATATTGTAAAATCACTAGGTTTAGCTGCAGTCATATTTAAATATGCTAAACCAGTATAAACTCCAACTCCATATATTGAATTATCGGTCTTATTTATAGTTGTTGTTTTTCCACTTACAGTTGATGTATTTACTTGTAAAACAGAATTATTATCAGCTTTGTTATTTTGTATTTTTCCTTTTATCAAATTTACTTCTGAACTTCTATCTGCATATACACCAACACCCAAACATTGTTGTTTTATAGATCCGGTTATATTAGAGTATTTTGAATTTGTTTTAACCACTGAATTATTTGCTGCTTTATTATTTATAATACTACCGCCATACATATTAAATTTGCTCGCAGATTCTAAGTAAATACCGGCACCCATTGTAGAAAGATAATAGTTACGATTTGATTGCATTGGAAGTTCTAGTTCACATGCTATTTTTTGGGAATTATCACTAATTTCCCCTCCATACATATAGATATTACCATTTCTTGCAAAAATTGCTGAACCAAATGCTACATAATAATCAACTGATCCTAATTTTTTTGTTAATGTAGTTGCTTTGTTAAAGTTATTACATAACTTAACATTATTATATAAACTTAAATCTCCTAAATCAACATTTATTAAAGTAGCAGAAGATGTTACATTACTTTTGTTTCCATCAATAGTAATTGTTCCTTTCATCCCACTATTTCCTATACTTAAATTACCTTTAACTAAAAATAATGGAGCATTATTTAAATTTGACCCTCTTGTAATCGTGACATTTTCAGAAGAGGTTAATATTACTCTTTGATTTTTTTCTATGGTAATTTCGCTATTAGCAGTCCAATTTCCTCCTTTTTGTAAATTAACAACTAAATCATGTATATAATATTTTTTCTCACTATCATCAATTCTTGCTTCGTTATTTTTATTGTTATTAATAACTGTTCTTAACGCTTCCCATGAATTTGCATTAACTTCTATTGTTGTTTTTTCATCAGACACTACTTCATATGAATTATTACTACTTTCGTAATTTTTATATTTTGCTCCTTTTGGAGTATATTTCCATGTATCATTGATTTTATTTATAGTTTGATCAGTTCCCAAACCCAAAAACACTATATCATTAGTTAATGTAGCAGAAACTTCATATTTATCTTGTGTAGTATATATGTATTTTACCTTATCTTTTTTTAACCAATCTGTTATATCTTTATGAGCTCTACCCATTTCATTTGAAATTACAGCATATTCAGGTTTTAAAACATTTATAAATCCTTGTGTACTTGATTCAGTATTACCATGATGTCCTAATTTTAACAAATCTACTTTACCAACAGCGTCTTTGATTCTGTCTTCATCTCCAAGTCTTTCAGGTGTAGTTGATGTAGCTGCCTTTTTATCACTATTATTCATATCACCAGTAAAAAAAGCTTTTTTATTTCCTTGTGTTAATAAAAGTCCTAATGAATTATAATTTTCATTTGGAATCACTTCTCTTGTTGATGTAATTCCATTTTCAGTTTTATATTCCCATTTATTACTTCCAGTTTTTTTAACAGAAATTTGATTTCCGTATTTATCAAATAATTCCCAATTAAATATTTGTATTTTAGCACTTCCAAAGCTAATGTTTTTTGTAGTATTATTATTAAACTCAATAAAATTACTTTCTTTTGCATTTGCAGTACTTTGAATGAAACTACTTGATATACTTGGACTAATTGTAGTTGATCTTATAGCTCCATAACTTACTCCAAATACTCTTATGTTTTTAGCTATTGCTTTTTTAATTATATTTTCATAGATTGATGGATCTTCTTGATTTGCTGAAAATTTCTTATCATATAAATTCATAAAAACCTTTTCAACTTGAAAATTATCTATTACATCTAAAGCATCTCCATGATGATCAGTATGATTATGTGTAATCATAAAAAATTCAAGCTTTGTTACTCCATGTTTCTTTAAAAAATTCTTTACTGATGTAACTACTTTTCCATTTGCATCTCTTTTATTTCCTGCATCTATTAATCCATAATGTTTAACTCCATTTTGATCATAATTTTCTAATAAGATACAATCTCCTGCACCAACATCTTTGGTTATTTCAGAATAAAAATACATTCTTGTTATATTTTTCAATCCATTTGTATCAGCAGCATATATTATTCCACATGACCCCAAATTAAATACTATGCTAATAATTAGAATTGTAATAAGTAAAAATTTTACTTTTTCACTAGATAAAATATTTTTCATTTTTTATCTCCTTTTATTATTATTTACCTTCTATAATTTTATCCTTTTATACGTTTACTGTCTTTATCTCTATATTCTGTTCTCCAACGATTTCTTTAAAAATGTCAAATATTTTATCTGTTAAATAAATCGCTCCACATTTTAGTTCTTTTTCTTCATCTTGAACTACAACTGCAATATTGTTCATTTCACCTGTAAAATATTTTAAAGCTCCTCTTAGTTTCTTTTTTGTAGGTTCTTCTAAATTTGTTATATTTATTTTTAAAACCTTTCTTTTTTTAGGTCCAAAATTTGTAATTGAATTTGCAATTATTGTAGCTTTTTCTTCATCTCTTAAGCTTAATCTTCCTTTTATTAGAACTATATTTTCTTCAACCAAACTTTCTTTAGCTGAAAGATATGTGTTTTCGAATGTAATTATTTCTATTTGTCCATATAAATCTTCTAATGTTATAAATGCCATAATTTTATTTGTTTTCGTAAATTTTTTCTTAATTGATGTAATAATTCCTGCAAATGTAACTTCTTGTCCATCTTTAAATAATGTCATAGTTTCTTTTTCATTAAATTCAGACATTACATTTTCTTCTTGATTTAAAGAATTATTCCTATTAAGTAACATTATATCTTTACTTGATATTGTTGTTTGTTTTTTTATTTCATCTTGTAATTTTTCTAAAGGATGTCCAGATAAATATATTCCAAGCATTTCCTTTTCTTGAGATAATAATTCTTTTTCAGTAAACTCTTCTTGTATATTATACTGATATTTTACATCATTTAAATTATTATCTTCATTACTTGCAATTCCTAAATCAAACATTGAAAACTGACCTTCTAAGCCTTTTTTCTTTGTGTTTTGAATTGTATCTATAATTGATTCAAATGATGCAAGTAAAGTACTTCTATTTTGTTCAAATGAATCAAATGCACCAGATTTAATAAGACTCTCTATACACTTTTTATTTACACCTTTTTCTTCTATTCTTTCACAAAAATCTGTGAAATCAGCATATAGTCCATTTTCTTCTCTTTCTTTAATAATTGCTTCAACTGGAGTTATCCCAACATTTTTAACACTTCCTAATCCGAAGCGGATGTTCCCTTTTTCATTATTTTCTCTATCTACTGTAAATTTTAAACTACTTATATTAATATCTGGTTTTAAAATATCTATATTTAAGCTTTTACATTCTTCAATATATATTGGAACTTTATCTAAATTTCCTAAGTAACTATTAAGCATAGCTGCCATAAACTCTGCTGGATAATATGCTTTTAAATATGCTGTTTGATATGATATAACCGCATAACAAGCAGCATGAGATTTATTAAATGCATATTTTGCAAATTCTGCCATTTCATCAAATATTTTATTAGCAGATTGTTCATCTATTCCATTTCTTACACAACCTGGAACAACCACATTTCCTTCTTCGTCAACTTGTCCATGGATAAATACTTCTCTTTCTTTAGCCATTACATCTAGTTTTTTCTTTCCCATTGCACGACGCACCAAATCTGCTCTTCCAAGTGAGTATCCTGCTAAGTCTCTTACTATTTGCATAACTTGTTCTTGGTAAACCATACATCCATATGTTACATTTAATATAGGCTCTAAACTTGGATGTGTGTATTCATTATGTCCTGGATTAAGTTTTCCTCTAACATAACGTGGTATTTGATCCATAGGCCCAGGTCTGTATAAGGAAACTCCAGCAATTAAATCCTCTAAACAATCTGGCTTTAATTCTTGCATAAAGTTTTTCATACCTTGGCTTTCGAATTGGAATACTCCAACAGTTTTCCCTTCTTGCCATAATTTATAAACTTTTTGGTCATTCATTTCTTGATCAAACTTAACATCAATATTTAAATCTTGTTTAACCATTTTTTTTGTATCTTTGATTACTGTTAAAGTACGAAGTCCAAGGAAGTCCATTTTCAAAAGTCCTAATTCTTCAAGTGTTGTCATTACAAACTGTGTAGCATTTTGTCCGTCTCTCACATAAAGTGGAACATAGTTATCTACTGGTTCTTTGGTAATAACAACTCCGGCACGCATGTGTTGAAGTGTTTTTTGGCATTCCTTCTAACGCCATAGATACATCTAATAATTTTTTTATTCTTTCATCATTTTCATATAAATTTCTTAATTCTATATTTTGATCTATTGCTTTTTTTATTGTAATATGGATTTCATTTGGAATCATTTTTGCAATTTTATCAGTTTCTTGTAGTGATATATCTAATGCTCTTCCTACATTTCTAATTGCATTTTTTGCAGCTAATGTTCCAAATGTGATTATTTGAGAAACATGGTCATTTCCATATTTTTGACAAACATAATCTATAATTTCCTGTCTTTGCTCATCACTAAAGTCCACATCAAAATCAGGCATACTAATTCTTTCAGGATTTAAAAACCTCTCAAAAAGGAGATTATATTTCATTGGATCTATATCTGTTATTTCTATGCTATAAGCTAGAATTGAACCTGCTCCAGATCCACGTCCTGGTCCTACTGGAATATCATGTGTTTTTGCATAATGAATATAATCCCATACTATAAGGAAGTAATCAACATATCCCATTTTTTTTACAATACCAAGTTCATAATCTGCTCTATCTAAGTATTCTTTTGGAATATTTTCACCGTATCTTTTTTTCAAACCGTCCCTACATAGTTTTTCTAAATAATCATAATGTGAATTAAATTCTTCAGGTACATCATAATTTGGAAGGATAGTATGTCCAAATTCAAATTCCACATTACATTTTTCAGCTATTTTTACTGTATTTTCAATTGCATCTGGAAACGCTTTAAAATAATCTATCATTTCTTCAGGAGATTTTATATATAACTCTCCTTCCGCAAAACTCATTCTGTCTTCATCACTCATTCTTTTTCCTGTTTGTATACATAAAAGAACTTCATGATTATATTTATCTTCTTTTTTCAAATAATGTGCATCATTGGTAGCAGCAAGTGGAATATTAAGTTTTCTACTAAGAGCAACTAATTTTTGATTAGCTAAAACTTGTTCTTTATATCCATTGTTTTGTATCTCTATATAATAATCTTCTCCAAAAACTTTTTTATGCCATAAGGCAATTTCTTCTGCTTTTTCATTTTCTCCATTTAAGAGTGCTTGATTCACTTCTCCTGCAAAACACGCACTTAAGCAAATAAGTCCTTCACAATATTTTTCTAATATTTCATGATCTATTCTTGGTTTATAGTAGTATCCATCTATAAAACCTAAAGATACTAGTTTACTTAAATTTTTATATCCTTGATTATTTTTTGCTAGTAAAATTAAATGGTAGTTTTTGTTATCTACACCTGGTTCTTTATCAAATCTTGAACGAGGGGCAACATAAACTTCACAACCAATAATGGGTTTTATTCCTTCTTTTTTACATGCTTTATAGAAATCTATTACACCATACATTACACCATGGTCTGTTAGAGCAATTGCATCCATACCAAGCTCTTTAGCGCGAACTGGTAAGTCCTTTATTCTGTTTGCTCCATCTAATAAACTATATTCACTATGTATATGTAGATGTACAAATTCACCCATAATTTCACCTCTTTTCAGGAAAAAATACCCAATTAATATTATACAACAAAAAGCTTTATAAATCAAGTTTATAAAGCTTCTTCTTATATATATTAAAATTACCACTATTATTATATAATAGCCTACATTTCAATTCTAAGTCTAATATAATTTTCTAATATATTTAAATCAATTTAGTCCTGCTCAAATCAACAAAAAAATAAACGTAGAATCTTTCCTGTACGGAAATCTACGTTTTATTCAAGATATTCACAACCTAAATATTATATACATTTATTTAATTCTCATTATCAACATATACTCTTTCATTAGGTAAATACATTCCAAGCTTTTCTCTAGCAATTTTTTCAATGTATTCATTAGAATTAATATTATGTTTTTTTTCATTTAATTCTTCTTGATATTCTGTTGCTTCTGCTATTTGTGCATTTACATTTTTAGCTTGTATTTTATAATTATTTAATACTTTTTGTTGTTTTAATAAAGTTATTATTGCATATATAACAAATAATACAAATAATACTATTTTTAGTGTTTTTCTGATATTCTTCATACGTATCCATCTTCCTTATTTTTTTCTTAATTATCTTATTCTCCATTTAATAATAAAATCCTTCATTTTTTTATTAATTTTTATATTTTTTCTACTTTTTTGTTCTTTTTTAAATTTTTTATGTTATTTTTTAAGAATTTATTTATTATTTTAAACGGAATATAAAGATATTTTAGTAGATATTTAAAATATTTTAGCAAAAAACAATATATTTTAAAAACAAATTTGCTTATGCTCAAAAAATAGAAAATAACACCTATTGATAATCCTATAAATATAAATAATCTTATGCTTCCATCAGTATAGATATACATAAAACATATTATTGAAATTCCAGATATAATCCAAAACAAAATATCCTGAATATAAATAAATACATTATTAAAATTAAATGTTTTTCTTAATGCTCTAAAAAAGTCAAATATTGCTCCAATTATTAATCCATTTAATGTAAATATACTAAATACATATAGTTGTTCTATCACCATACCTACTCACCACTTAATTAATTATTTATCTAAATATTTTTGAAAATATTCCTTTTTCTTGTTCTCCTTTTGAATGATCTGTATATCCCATATTATTTATTTCACCTTCAACTATTACATCTCCAGTGTCTATGCTTAATTTATTTATTTTTAAGTTTTCTCCTTTTATTGTTAAAAGTCCTAATTCTGTTTCCATAGCAACTAATTCGTCATCAAAACTTAAAACATCTTTCACTCCTGAAACACTTAGTTTATTTCTGTTTTCGAGCACTAAATTTTGGACAGTGTTATTAAAATTTACATTTTTTCTTTCTTCTACTACCATTAAACTCTCTTTCCCTTCAAAAAAAATATATAAATCAATAATATAAAAATCATTTTAGTTATAATTATTTATATTCAAATCCATTTATATTTAGAACTAAATGGTAATACAATACTAATTTTCTTTTAAATAAAAAAGACCTGAATCTTTTGAATCAAGTCTTATATAAATTATTAATTACTTTATTTAATAACCATTTTATGCAATTGATCAAATAAGTCATCTGGTATTATTTCTTTAAATAATATTGAAATTTTAACTTCGCTTATTTGAATATTTAAAACATTTAGTTTATTTTCTGTAATAAATTTTAAAATTTTATTTAATACTTTATTGTTGCTCATAATTCCATTTCCGATTACAGAAATTTTAGTTATATCTAAACAAGAAATGTCGAAATTCTTATATTTTTCTTCTAGTATAAGTGATAATTTATTAAATTTTGTTTTTGACATTGTAAAATAAATACTTTGTTCTTCATTACTACATTTAAATACATTTTCTATATTTAATTCATTTTTTATTAATATATCATATATTCTATTTAATCTATCTATACTTAATTGATTGTTTGGTTTTAGATTTACAAATTTTAAATTATCATTTTTTACTATGCTTTTTACAGAACTTTCTTCTATTTTATCTTTAGATGTATTATTAATTATTGTTCCCGAATTATTTAAAAATGTTGATTTTGCAATTATAGGTACATTAAATTTCTGCCCAACTTCCACACATCTGTTATGCAATACTTTTGCTCCTTCGTCTGCAATTTCTATCATTTCAGAATATGAAATATTATCAATTTTTTTTGCAACTTTCGTTTTTTTAGGATCTGCAGAATATACTCCATCTACATCAGAAAATATATAACATGCTGTTGCCTTAATTTTTGCTGCTATAGCCATTGCAGTTGTATCAGATCCACCTCTTCCAAGTGTTGTAATATCTAGCTTTTTATTAATTCCTTGAAACCCTGCTACTATAACTATGTTATTATTATTTAGTTCATTTTCTATTCTTGTTGTATCTATGTTTTCAATTATTGCATCTTGATTAGTATTATTTGTATAAATTCCTGCTTGCCAACCTGTTAGCGAAATTGCTTTCATTTCCATTCTATTTAATAATATACTTAATTTTGCAATTGTAATTTGTTCGCCACAACTTAATAATACATCTAATTCTCTTTCATTTGGCATACTTGACAAACTCATAGCTTCTTTAATTAATTTATCTGTTGTATCTCCTTGAGCTGAAACTACAACTACTATTTTCTTATTTTCTTTATAAAACTCCTTTATTTTTTCTGCAACAATATTTAATTTAATATTATCTGCTACAGAGCTTCCTCCAAATTTTAATACTACTGTGTCCATAATTTTGGCACCTTCTTTTTAGTTTACGAAGGATTATTTAATTATAAATATTCCTTTTATATTATATGATTTTATTTTACTTAAGTTAAAATAATATAATTATTTTTTATTCATTATTAAATAGCTTTGAATAAATCCATCTAAATCTCCATCCATAACTCCTTGTACATTTCCAACCTCATAATTTGTACGATGGTCTTTTACTAAAGTATAAGGACAAAATATATATGACCTAATTTGACTTCCCCAAGCTATTTCTCTTTGTACGCCTTTTAATTCTTCTATTGTTTCTTTATGCTCTTTTTCTTTTAAATCTAATAATTTTGATTTTAACATTTTCATTGCATATTCTCTATTTTGAAGCTGAGAACGTTGTGTTTGGCAAGATGTTACTATTCCAGTAGGAATATGAGTTAGTCTAACTGCTGATGAGGTTTTGTTAATATGTTGTCCTCCGGCTCCTGAAGCTCTAAAAACATCCATCTTAATATCATCTGGATTAATATATAAATCTACATCATCTGTTATTTCTGGTAGCACTTCTAATGATGCAAAAGAAGTATGTCGTCTTCCCCCTGCATCAAATGGTGATATTCTAACTAGCCTATGTACACCCATTTCCCCTTTTAAATATCCATAAGCATTTTCTCCAGATACTTCAAAAGTAACTGATTTTAGTCCTGCTTCATCTCCTTCTAAATAATCTAATTCTTCTACTTTATATCCATTCTTATTAGCCCATCTTGTATACATTCTATATAGCATTTCTGCCCAATCTTGTGCCTCTGTTCCTCCTGCTCCTGGATGTAGGGTTAAAATTGCATTATTCTTATCATATTTTCCAGATAAAAGTGTTTGAATTTCAAATTTTTCTACTTCTTTTTCGATTCTTTTAATATCTTTTACCATTTCATTTTCAAGGCTTACATCATCTTCGATTTTTAATAATTCTATTATTTCTTTTATATTTGCTAAATCCGCTTCTATTTCTCTATATTTTATACACTTACTTTTTAGTTCTTTTATTTTATTTAAAATTATATTTGCATTTTTTCCATCATCCCAAAAGCCTTGTTCTACAGTTTGCTTTTCTAATTTGGCTAATTCTTTTTCTTTATTTACTATGTCAAAGTGAATCACCTAATTCTTTATTTTTCACATATAGATTTTCAGCTAATCTATAATATTCTTCCAAATCTTGCATTTACTATATCACTCTCCTATAAAAAACTTTTAATTTCTTTGATTTTATCATATATATATGAAAAAAGAAAGGCTTTCTTATACTTAGTCAATTATGCAATTTCTGTAGTTTTAAGTTCTTTATCAGTTTTATACATTTATCTTTCCCAACACGCAATTTCCTGAGTAGTAAATCCATCCCAATAAACATCATATGCAGGGTTAAAATTTGAGATATAAAACTCCTTATTCTGATTTCCAGCATTTAGTAATCTAATAGGATTAGTTGCTGAGCAATTTTTAAAGGATACTATTCTTTTCTTTTTTTCACTTTGTGTAGTATTAATATCTATATTCCTAAACTCACATCCATCGAATTCTATTTCTGAGTTATCATCAAATCTAATTTTCGGATTTCCTAGTGATGTGTCTTTTAGCGTATCCGTTGGAAAAGTCGTATCTTGGACTTTTAGTCTTGCATTTTTTAAGGTCATGTTTAATAATCCACAATTATTTATATAAACTTTGTCTTCATCTGTTGAATTCAATATAAGAATATTCGAATTAAATGCTGATATGTGGCCATTGTTTTTCGTATCTAAATATAATGTGTTATAATTATCAATTCCTAGTAAATCTGTGTCAAATATTTTTGTTGTTTTAGCTTTTGAATCATTTAGATAAATACTAGTTGTTTGATTATCTTTTGTCAAATCTGTTAAGTTTTTATTTTTTGAAACTTTAATAGTATTAACATCAGACTTTGAAATTCTTGCATCTTTAATTGAAGATAATTTTATAGAACAGTCCTTTCCACTTATGTCATATAACTCAGCAAAATCTGAATCTTTTATATTTATATGTCCAGATGGTAAGTAAATATCAGTCAAATATACACAAGCACATCCGTTTATTCTTATAAAATCTGTTGTATTACCATTTACTAATGATATTCCATTATTGCAATACGAAATATAAGATGATGGTTCATTACTATGTGTGATATCATCTTTTGGCATAATATCAACATCTATGCTCTTTGCTGCTGCCTCATTAATATTAATAGTTGTTTTTTTATCTGGAATATTACTTCTAATACTTAAATTTCCAAAATTTCCTTTATTAATTGATGCATCATTTTGATTTTCAAGACTTACATCTCCTGAAAAATTACAATTTTCAAATTTTGAAAATCCACCACTGGTTCCCCCATTAATAGAAAAATTATCTCCATCAACATTTGTGTAATATCCATCTACTGTCCCATGTCCGTTATTACTAAATGTACGATACTTTAAACCATTTGTGTAAAATCCAACATTTTGCATTACAAATAATTGATAATCATCTCCATTTGTATAGAATACTGACATTTCTTGATCTTCTTCTGTTTCATTTACGCTAATATTATTGTCGATAATAATCCTTGGTTTATCTCCTTCTTTGCTTCCTGTAATTATTACATTTAGTCCAGTAATATCAATATTGCCAGAAGTATATATATCATTTTCTAACTCTATAACTACTTCTGTTGCATTATTATCTTTTGCATAGTTAATTGCTTCTCGAATATCATAAAAATTTTGTTTTCTCTTTATTGTCCCACTTATATTATCCGGAACTGAAATTGTACATTTTAATTTATTTCCTTCATTTTTATTCTTTTCTTTAATTAACGACTCATTGTGTTTTAATGATTTGTCATCACCATCTTCAAAATCTGTTGTTTGTTCTATTTTCGTTAGTTCTGACTTTATTCCTCTACTTGTTAAAGGAGATAATCCTATAAATGTAGCAGCAAAAAGTATTGCAAATCCTAAAATTCTTTTTTTACTAGGTTTATCCATATAGATTTATCCTCCAATTGTTCTATAGTTTATAAATTAATGTAATAGATTTTAAAAAATACCTAATATATCTAATGTATTAAGCCATAATTACTTTCTTTTAAAATTTTAACATTAAAAAATAACTTAATCAATAAAAAATTGAAACATTTCTTTTTTATTAGTGAAACATTTCAACTTTATTAATTTGATTTAAAATTATTATTATTTATATAAAAATATGAGCTAACTAACTAAATCAAAAGATTTAAAATCCTCTTCTTTTTCACTAAATTCAGTTGACCCAAGTTCATTTGGCAATATATTACCCTCCTTATCTATAAAACCAAGTATTGTACAATATACTGGTAAATCTCCTGGATGCATAAATTTAGCTCTTACTTTACCATCAGGTGTTTCAGTCTTCACAGGTTCAACAGTTAAACAATTATCAAATATAACCATTTCATATTTATTACCATTTACATCAGTTAAACTAACATTGGTTCCATCAAAAGTACATTGAAAACATTTTACTGTGCTATTGTTAACAACAATATTTGATTCATCATTTCCTAATTTTTCTCCCTCATATGTTGTAATATTAGGTGAAAAGCTACTCCTTACAAATCTAGTATTTCCAACATTTTCAATATTAGCAGATTCAATAGTAGATCCATGAGTTAATAGATTATTTAAATTTCTACCATTTAATATTCCTATAGTTGAATAATCTACTATTCCAGTACTAGATTCTTCAATTGTTAACTCTTTTGTTGTAAGATGATTAAAAAATGTTTTACCTATTCCACTGCATACAGTTTTATCTTCTAAACTTGAACTACTGCATCTTAATATTTTTCCATTTGAAGCATCCAAAGAATTTATATGAGATCCATACATTGTAACTTGTCCGTTATTATTTGCTTTAACGGCTATTTCTTTTCCTTGTAAATCAGAAAAACATACATTATCTGAGTTGCTTACTTCTATAATATTTGAGTATCTTGAACTATTTATATCAACTGTTTTGTATCCGTCCACTGTCATTTTCCTTGCTTCACAAGCTATAGAGTTAAATCTTGAATTGATTTTTTGACTTTCTTTCTCTTCAACACAGCTATAATCAGCTTTAATGCTATCTGCTCTTGCAGAATCTATAACTATTTTTGCATTATTTATACTACTAATATCTATTTCTTCAAAATCTCCATATTTGATGTGACAATTTTTAGCATTCGGTACTACAACTCTATCAGCTTTACAAGAATTAAAATATGTATTTTCTGAATTAGAATAAATTGATTCAGCTTCAAAATCTGTATAAGCTTCTGTAGTTTTTCCTGTTCCTAAATTTTTTAAAATTGGTGTTTTTCCACTTGTTCTTAATGTATTTAATGATAGTACGGTTTCCTCATTGTTGTTCCCTTTAGATATGAATACTGCCGATGCTTCACCATTTTCTATCTCTCCATCATCAAAAATATATAATTCTGTTCTTTTATCACTTCTATAATTCCCTGTGATTTTTAAATTAAGACCCGTTATATCTAAATTCTTAGAGATATAAAAACTATGATTAATAAAAACATCTATATTTGAATAATTATTCTCTCTAGCATATTTTATTGCTTCTTCAAGATCATAAAAGCTTTTTGTTTTCTTAGTTTCCTCAACTGTGTTGTTATCTTTTGAAAATGTGCAATTCATTACACTACCAGCTATTTTATTAGTATCTCTTATAATAGACAAGTCAGATTCATTTTGTAAATTTTCTGAATCATAATCTGTAATATCCTTTTGTGTTTTTACATTTGACAAATCACTTGCTTGCACTCTATTTGGTGTTATATTAATAGCTGAAGTTGCAATTAATGCTGCTAAAATCCCTCTACCAAAATACCTTTTTATATCTGATTTTTTTGGTATTTTTTTGAATTTGATCTTTCTCATAGTCCCTCCTTTTTTCTGTTGTATATTTTTTATTTTATAATTGTAATTCCCAAGCTGAATCTTTTACATTATTTCCTTGACTAGTTTCTTTTCTCGCAGGTTTTACTTGTGCTGTGCCAGTTTTTGAATCATAAGATACTATAAAAGATCTATCACAAAGACCATTATAAAAATTCATATCTTCTTTTAAATTATCAGCTCTTGTTCCTGAACTAAACTTGCAATTACTGAATACGTTATTTCCATATGGATACAATATAAAGCTTCTTACACTAACACCATCAAAACTCGTATTCCCACCCATTTGAATATATCTTCCGCCTATATTTCCTTTTCTAAAAGTTACATCTGAACTATTTAAATCCACATTTCCTAAACCGCAAAAATCTGTTGTAATTTTTGAATTTGTAGCATTTAGAATAGGAATATTTGTATAACAAATTCTTGCATTACTATTCTTAAATTTCATATATCCAGTTACCTTGCAATTATTAATTCCAATTCGTCCAATGCTTTTATTAACTGTTTTTTCACTATCTTCATCTTCATCATTGTTTAAACCTGGTTCTTCACTATCTTCTGTTATCTGATATCCACATTCATGATTTAAATTATTTAAAAGTGTATTTGATACTTGTGCGTTTCCACAACCATTTATTTTTAAATCTTTGTTAAATTTACAATTCTTAAATCCTATAAATTTTATATGGTTTGCACCTAAATTATTTAAAAATACACAATTATCAAAATAAACTTTTTCTCCTCTATATATAACTCCATTGTTGTCAAAAACACTATTTTGTATCAATGCTCTTTTAGCCTCTCCACTCATTATACCTATTTCACAATCATCCAATTCAACTGATTTTGCTTCATTAAAACATAACATTTTAAAATATGAGTTCTGGCCTTTAAATGTATTATTTTGTGATAGATTAATATTTCCGCTTATTAAAGAATCTGTAACTGTAGTATTACAGTTACTAAAACCTAAGTTATTAGCTCCTATATTTTGAAATTCTACTCGAACATCTGCAGTTCCTTCATTTTTAACAGTTGAATACTGCGTATTAGTTGATTCTTCATAAAAAACAACATTGTTAATTTTTAAACTTGAAGGCCTTTCGCTTTCATCATTATCCTTAACTATAAATAATGAGTCATTTCCATCTGAATAATCAAATGCTCTATACATCTCGGATCCTTCTTCTGTTCCAGTTATTTCAACATTCATTCCTGTTATATCTGTGCTTTCATCTATAACAAATTGTCTTGGTAATCTTATTTTCACCTTTGTACTTCCATTTTCTCTTGCAATATTTATTGCCTCATTTAAAGAATCAGCAATAACACTTTCTTCGCTACTTGTTCCATCTTCATTTTCCCATATAATTGAACATTCTAATCTATTTCCTTCTTCACTTGTTGAATCTATTGTTTCTTCTATTGGAATGACATCTTGAAATTCCTGTGCATCTGCCGTACTTATATTCATACCTAGAGTACTAGTAGCTATTAAGGTAGCTAAAAAAGCTTTGATTTTATTTTTATTCACTTACTTTTCCTCCTAATAAATATACTTAGAATATATACTAAGCATAATTAAATTATAACTTATTTTACATAATATGTCAATTTTATCCCTTCTATTTTAATGTGTTAATATAAACTCATTTTAATTTTTTAGATAAAAAAACAAATCACATTAAAAGGTAATTTTCTCCTCTTCAATGTGATTAGTTATACAATTATATTTAATTATTATTTAAATATTTTTTAGCACTTTTTCTAATTCTTCTTTTCTTTTTACTTTTAATGATGTAGTTTTTATTAGTGGTTCATTAGTAATTATTAGATTTTTAATATATTTATATTGTGGCAAAGTTTTATTAATTTCTTTAACTTTTTCCCATATTTGTTTTTTTAATTCATCTTCTGTTTTATTTTTAATTGCATCTTTGGTATATACTACTTCTAACGCAATTTGTGGATCGTTTTTGTCTCCTTTTTGAGGCATTCCATATATAAAAGATTCTTCAACCTCTTCTAAATTATCAATAAGCATTTCAAGCTCTTCTGGAAATACTTTTTTACCGTTCTTTAATACTATAACATCTTTTTGTCTACCTGTTAAGAATAAAAACCCATCTTTATCAAAATAACCTAAATCCCCAGTATAAAACCATCCATCTTTTAGCACAGCATTTGTTGCCTCTTCATTTTCGTAATAACCCATCATTACATTTGGTCCTTTTACTCTTATTTCTCCCATTCCATCAGAATCTATATTAACGACTTCTAGTTGAACACTTCTCATAGGGATTCCAACTGATCCTGGTTTTATATATTTGTCATTTTCTGCAGAAATAACAGGTGATGTTTCTGTTAGACCATAACCTTGAACTAAATGTATTCCGAAATCATTGAACCCTTGTGCTACTCTTTTTTCCAAAGGTGCACCTCCTGCAACTATTAATCTCATTTTTCCACCTAGTGCATTTATTATATCTTTGAATAGTTTTTTTCTAATATCAATATGAAATTTTAATAAGAAATTGCTTATTTTTATAACTTTTTTTATTAATTTTGTTTTACCTTTTTTCTCAATCTCTTTTTCTATACCTTCATACATTTTATTAATAAGAAGCGGTACTCCAACAAAAACAGATACTTGATATTCTATTAAATTTTGTTTAATATATCTTAGACCATCAGGAAATACAGTTCTTACTCCACATGCAAGCATCATTAACATTCCTGTAGATGAAAAAATGTGGTGAAATGGTAAAAATGCAATATTTGTATCAGTGCTTTTTATTCCCTCTACCATTTGAAGATCTGCAATATTGGTGCATATTCCTTTTTGATTTAACATTACTGCTTTTGCTTTTGATGTGGTTCCAGATGTAAAAAGAAGTATTCCCATCTTTTCAGAATTTGGAGTAGTATCTTTAAATTCTGTATATCCATTTTCTAATGCTTTTTTTCCTTGCTCTAATAATTCAGAAAAACTAATAAATCCTTCAAATTTAGACATACAAATAAAAAACTTAATATTTGTTTTACCATTTTCTTTTATTGTTATAAAATTATCAACATATTTTTCATCAAATACTATAGCTTCAACATTACTTCTAATAAGTGATTCTTCTAATTCATTAACTTGTAGCTCTTTATCTATTGGTACAGATACAATTCCTCCAAACAAATTACTTAAATGGCTAACTGCCCACTCATATCTGTTTCTACCACATACTGCAACTCTTGAGTCTTTTAACCCCATTTTAAATAGTCCTGTTCCAAAAAAATATATATCATTTAATAAATCATTATATGTATGGTTAATATATTCTACATTATCTTTTTCTTTTTTTATTTTAGTTACATAAGCAATATTATTTCCATATAAATTTGCAGAATTTATTATTAATTCTTTAACATTTTCAAATTTTTTAACATCCCTTAATTTGTTTTTCTCTATACTCATAGTTAATACTATTCCCTTCTTTGTGCTTATAGCACAAATACACATTAAAATTTCAAACCAAAAACTATTAATCTAGTTTTCGAAACTAGATTATCACATTTACCTAACTTTGTCAATAAACTTGACTATCTATCCTAAAAATGCTATTATAAATGCTGAAAGGTGGCAATATTATGGCAAAAAAGCAAACAATATCTTATAAAAATTTGCATATTCCAAGATGGAATGAACTACCAAATGTTGATTTATATATGGATCAGATTCTTACTTTTATTAATAGCTCATTATCAGAATGTATAAAAGTTAATAGAGATGAAGAAAAAGAGAATAATTTAATTCTTACTAAAACTATGATTAATAATTATGTAAAAAATAACATATTAGAAGCTCCTATTAAAAAGAAATATTCCAAAACACAATGTGCTAAATTATTTGTTATATGTATATTAAAACAAGTTTTTAGTATGAACGAGATTTCTAGTCTTATTAATATTGCTTTGGAAAGTGCGGATATAGAATATGCATATAATAGTTTTTGTTCTCTTTTTGAAGAAGCGGTTATTTCTATTTTTGAAAAAAAAGAGTTTTCAGAAGTAGATGCTTCAAATGAAAAAAGATATTTATTAAAATCTGTATTGCTTGCATGTGGTCACAAAATATATGTACAAAATTTAATTTAATATAAAAGGACTAGATTAGTATTAATAAAATCTAGTCCAAATTTTTTAAATTTAAAAATATAAATATTTATTTCACCTTACTTTTAAATGCTTCTATACTAGTATTCCCAGAAATTCTAACTCTTGGAAGTTCAAATTTAGAAGCTCCTTTTTTTACTCTTCCTCCTTTAGTAGTAAATGCAAGTTTAAAACCTGAATCTTTTAATACTTGTATATTAGATTCAATATACTGTCCGAATGGATAACAAAATATTGTTGCATCTCCTAGAATTTCTTTTGATAATAATAAGTCCTCTTTAATATCGTTGTAATTCCATGATAACATTACTCCTTTACCATTTGCTCCTGCTTTATGCATATCATTAGAATGAGATTGATAACTTATATTTTTTTCTTTATTTTCTGCAACATTTCCATACCAATATGTAATTACAAAAGATGTTGCCTTAACATTGTATTTTTGAATTATAGGTACAGCTAATTTGAAAAATGATGGGTCTCCGTCGTCAACTGTTATTACTACACTTTTTTCAGGTAGTTCTGTTTTTCCATCAATATAACTTTCTACCTCTTCCCAAGTAGGAAAATAATAATTGTTTTCTGACAAATATTTCATTTGTTCTTCAAAGTCTGATATTTCTATCCAATTACCATCTGCACCATTTCTTTCATTTTTATCATAGAAAAAATGATACATAAGAACTGGGAGTCCATCATCACTTAAATACTTTCCTGAAGTAAGTCTTTCCTCAAGTTCTGATTTATTGTTTTCCACTTTTTTTATTTCATCATTATCAGTTGTAGATTTATTTTCACTATTTTTTGTTTCTTTGCTACTTATTTGAGTCAATGGCTCTTTGGAATTATTTTTTTTGTTGTTTGTTAGAGTTATTATTCCAAAAACAGTAATAATTAAAAGTACTATGAGTATTAATACTCTTTTTCCTCTTGTTTTCTTATGTTTTTTTGTTTTCATTATTTTTAATCTCCTTAGAATTAAATAATAAATTTAAGATTTATATATAATATCTTGCATTTTAAAGCTTATCTGCAATATCAAGTATTAATTTTTTGGTTTCTTCAAATCCAAGACATGGATCAGTTATAGATTTTCCATATACTCCTTCTGATATAGATTGACATCCATCTTCAAGATAAGACTCAATCATAAATCCTTTTACCATTTTATTAATGTCTTCACAATGTCTCATTGAATGTAATACTTCTTTTACTATTCTAGGTTGTTCTTCATATTTTTTTCCACTGTTAGAATGATTAGTATCTATTATTACACTTGGATTTATAAAGTTTTCATTATAATATAGATCAAATAAGCGTCTTAAATCTTCATAATGATAGTTTGCATGATTATTACCATGTTTATCCACACTTCCTCTTAATACTGCATGAGCAAGTTTATTTCCACTACTTTCGACTTCCCAACTTCTATACATAAACATATGCTTGTTTTGTGCTGTTTTTATTGAATTTAGCATAACAGTTAAATCTCCACTTGTTGGATTTTTCATTCCAACTGGGATGTTCATACCAGATGCTACTAAACGGTGCTCCTGGTTTTCTACAGAACGAGCCCCAACTGCAACATAAGATAATAAGTCTGATAAATATATATAATTATCTGGGTACAACATTTCATCAGCACAACAAAAGCCAGTTTCTTCAATTGTTTTTTTGTGTAGCAAACGTACAGCTCTTATTCCTTCTACCATATTTGGTGCTTTATTTGGGTCTGGTTGATGAATCATTCCTTTATATCCTGCACCAATTGTTCTTGGTTTTCCTGTATATATTCTTGGAATTATTATTATTTTGTCTTTTACCTGTTCTTGAATAGGAACCAATTTATTAATATACTCTAAAACTGCATCCATTCTGTCAGCTGAACAAGGTCCTATTATTAATATTAATTTATTGCTCTTTCTATAAAAAACATCTGATATTTCTTTATCTTTTTTTTGTTTAATCTTTTCTGCTTCAGCAGAAAGTGGAATCTCTTTTTTTAATTCCTCTGGATTTGGTAATTCCCTTTTAAATTTCATATTTGAATGATTTGCCATTATAATCAACTCCTTTAATATTTATACTGGTTCTATATCAATAAATCTAATAGTTTTATTTTTTAATTTTAAATTAGATTTAATCTTTTTTTCTAATCTGATAAACTCTTTAATTGTAATATCTTCATCAACTTTAACTTTTAAAAAAACGCTATAATATGTAGTCATTTTAATTACTCTTATTTTTTTCAAACTAATCTGCTCGATTTTTTCCAACTCTTTTTTTACATCTTCATTAATTTCATCATTTTCTTCAGAATTTGTAAGTAATTCCTTAATATTGTAAATTATCATTTTTATTGAAATATAAAAAACATAAATCGCTATCCCTAAACTTCCTATTTTATCAATATTAATATTTATATTTAAATGTTCTATTAATAAAACTAATACTGAAATTGCAAGAACAACACATGTTGATATTAAATCTGCTTTAGATTCTTTTGATGATTCAATCATAATCTCACTTTTGTAGTATTTCCCATAATGTTGCAGCAAATATACTGTAATACTTTTTAATGCAATTATTATAAGTAATATTACAAATAATTTAATATTTGGAATAACTTCGCCATTAAAGAAGAATAACTGGTAAACTATAGATAATCCAATTAGGAAAAGCAAAGCTCCTGTAAATAAATTTGCAACTGCATATACTTGTCCATATCCAAATGGATAAGTTTTATTTGCTCGTCTCCTTCCTATTTTATTTGCTATTAATGATGTTATATCTGTAATAAAATCAATAAAAGACTGAATCGAATCTGCTATTAATGTTGAAAAAGAAAATACAATTCCTACAATTAGTTTTATTATAGCTACTATAAAATTTAATATCATTGTAATAATTATTATTTTATCTTCTTTCATTTTTTGCTATCCTCTTTATTAAGATATTTTTCAAGTTCTGTTTTAATCTATCTTAAATAATTTAACATAATAGAATAAAAATTTCAAGTTGTAAAATGATAATCTAAAGAAAGCAAAAATCACTAGACTTTTTTAATTATAAACTATATAATAATTAAAACTGGAGGTATTACATATGATTTCAAGAGAAAACAATCCTGATTATTTAAATGATTTTTTGGATTATATGATTACAATTCAAAACAAATCCCCTAATACTGTAAAAGAATATAATTATGACCTTGCTACTTTCCTACGTTTTTTAAAAATACATTTTAATTTAATTGATAAAGATTTTTTAAATGAACATGATTTTAATCAAATTGAATATAAAGATATATCTATTGATACTATATCTAAGGTAAAATTAAATGATTTACATTCATTTTTAGCTTATTTAACAACTAATTATAACAGTAAAGCCACTACAAGATCTAGAAAAGTTTCAAGTTTAAGAATGTTTTTTAATTATTTATGTCAGAAAAATATAATTGTAATAAACCCTTCTCAAAATCTTGAAACTCCAAAGCGAGAAAAAAGACTTCCAAAATACTTATCTTTAGATCAAAGTAAAAAACTTCTAGATGTTTCTAGTAATGAAGATAATAGAAATAATGAAAGAGACTTTGCAATTACCACACTATTTTTAAATTGTGGTATGCGTCTATCTGAGCTTGTAGAAATAAATATTAATGATATAAACTTTGAAGATTGTCAAATGACCGTAATTGGAAAAGGTAATAAAGAAAGAACTATATACTTAAATAAAGCTTGCATTAAAGCAATAAAGGAATATTTAGTAGTACGCCCTAGAGATAAGGTTAAAAAAGATGCAAAAAATTCTGATAAAGCACTATTTTTAAGTGAAAGAAGACAAAGAATTGGAAAGCGTACAGTTCAAGAAATAATTTATAAAGAACTTCGTTTAGCTGGAATAGATTCAAAAAAGTATTCTGTGCATAAGTTGCGTCATACCGCAGCAACTCTTATGTACCAATATGGTGGAGTAGATATAAGAGCTCTTCAAGAATTACTCGGTCATGAAAGTATATCTACAACTGAAATATATACACATGTAAGTAATGAGCAAGTTAGAAATGCGGTAGAAAACAACCCATTAGCAAACTTATAATAATTAATTAATACAAAATAAAAGTAGACATATTATTAATTGTTAATATGTCTATTTTTATTTTTACATTCTAATATATTTAATAACTGAAAGAACTGTATCCAAAAAATATATACAAATTATAAAGTACAATAATACATTAAATACTTTTAAGTTAATTTTATTTTCTATTTTTTCAACTATTTTTTTAACACGTGGATGTATCATTTCTACAAATACTACGCCAATAATCCCCCATGCAATAGAATATGGCAAACTTATTCTTCCTTGAAAATTAAACCTTTCGTAAGAATAATCCCACCACCTTAATCCAAATAAGGCCTCTAAAACAACTGCAACTATATATTCAAAAATAGTAAATAAAATCATACATAGAAAAAACTTACTTATTGTGTTTGACTTTATTTTTCTTAAAAAATATATCATAGATATCGCTGCATATCCATACATTGGGCATATTGGTCCATATAGAAAGCCTCTTTTTAAGAATGTTCCTAAAGTTACTAAACAAAAAATTGTCTCCAATGCCCACCCTAAAAATGCATATGTAAAAAAATATACTATTGCCTTTTTTTTCTTATTTATTTGAGTTTTGTCCATATTTTATCCCTTTCTTGATGCATAAAACAATTTAATATAATCTATTTATTTTGTTTTTTTAAATATAAATCTAAAGCTGTCTCTGGAGTAGCATTTCCGATAAAAGCTTTTATTGGTGCAAATTCATCATTACGTTCTACTTCTAATAGAGTAAATTTCTTATAATATTTAAAAATATCAAAGATAAATTTTTCAAATTTAAATGAATTAGGCTCTTTTACCACAACTTTAATTCCATCTTCATTAATATAATCATTTTTTTTGTAAGCTCTATGATATGGTAATTTTTGCTTTGAAGCATTTATAAATGCTCTTTTTGAAAATATATGTGCTAATATATTTACTTGGTTGTAATTATAATTTCCTTTTTTATTTTTTGATTTTATCATTTTTTCTGTTAGATTTTTAGGATCGATTATACTTACATTATTATTTACATTTGCAAATACCCAGTCATTTGATTCTAAGTCCTGTTTTGCAATTGATTTTGAAGCTACATCAGATTTATTGTAACTTGTTAATCCAATAAATAAAGGATCTACTATATCTAATATAATATTATCAATACCAGATACAGAAATGTATTTGATATTATTTAATGTTTTTTGAAGTCTTGATCTTTTAAATGCATGAAAAATATCTCCATTCCCATTTGATGCTCTTTTTAGTGTATAAAAATTGTCTAATATTATTTTTCCATCGGTATTAATTATTTCCAATGTATCTTGCATAAAAAAATAAATTTTATCTTTTGGATAATCAAAAAAATCTTTTTCTATAAAATATTCTTTAGTTTTTGCATCATTTGATATACTTGTCATAATATACCATTTTAGGTAAACTCCATATTTTTTATAGATTTCCTTTAATTGATCACATAAAAATTCAAATAAAGATTTCTTTGGAGGAACATCAATTTCATAACACCCTTTTGGTCCTTTATATCCTAATCTTGTCCCCTGTCCTCCTGCTAGTGTTACTACTGCAATATTTCCATCTTTTATTAGTTTTTCTCCAATTTCAATATAAACATTTTTATCATTTTCATTTAAATTAGATTTAATATAATAATTTATCGGTGAGATTTTATTATTTGGTATACTATCATCTTTATAAGAGTTTTTATAGTATCTATTTAATTTATTAAAATTTGTACCTAGTATTTGATCTAATAAATCTTCTTTTTGATTTTCTTCAACTTCATTATAAAATTGTAGTAAATGCTCTTGTTTATATTTTTTAACAATTCTTTTAGCTTTTGCAAATTTTTTATTCATATGTTATTTTAGGAATTATTTCCTAGCTCCTTTCGATTCTTTTAACAATTAATACTTGCTGTTTTTAATATAAATATATTTTTTTCTTTACCTGGCATATCTGTATTATTAAGATATTCAATTTCTTTTGATATGTCATAAGGAATACGTACACTGTTAAATGAAATTGCTCCTAACTCTTTTGAATTATAGTCTCCTTCTATTATAGTATATGAAGCTACTGTAGAAAATTTATTAGTTTTATCATTTAAATCTCCAAGATTTCTCATTTCTGATGGTAATCCTACACTTCCAGGATTAAATATAGTTTTATTTCCAATTCTATATATATTTTGAGTATGAAGATGCCCATATCCAATAATGTCCGGGATTGGATCTTTATCTGTTTTCCCAATGAATTCTGTATTTTTAAACAAATCTAGAGGATCTGCTATTTCTTTATTAAGATAATTTGTATCTTTATTTGAAAATGCTGGATTACATACATAATCTAATCCAAAAGGAGAAGAATGAAAAAATCTAATTAAATATCCACTAACATAAGTCTCATAAGAAACTGGTAATGTTGATAAGTATTTTGCTCTTTCATCCCCTATTTTTTCTCTAACCCAATATTTCATTTCAATTGCTCTTTTTGAAAAAATTGGTTCATCACAATTTCCCATCAAAACTACATCACATTTTTCCTTTATTAAATCTATTGTGTAATCTGGATTTGCACCTTTAGTTGCTAAATCTCCAAGGCAAATTATTTTATTGATTTTTCTTTTGGAAATATCATCTAAAACAGCATCTAAAGCAGTTTTATTTCCATGTATATCACTTATTATTGCTATTTTATCCATTTTTATATATTATTCCTTTCATTGTATTTTATAAAAAAACGATTTTATTTATAACTTATTTAAACAGTAATTATCTATTATTTTAACATATATAAAGAAATAAGTCTATTTTTATTAGATTTTTTTATATTCAAAATTTGTCAGATTATATCATATTATATAATAAATCTGTTTTTGAAAGGAGGTTTTAATTTATTTTGGAAGTTAAAGGAAAAAAAATCGGTTTTGTCCTCACAGGTTCTTTTTGTACATTTAGTAAAACAATACCTAAAATAAAAGAATTAATAAAGTTAGGTGCTGAAATTATTCCTATTATGTCATATAATAGTTATTCTTTAGATACAAGATTTGGTAAATCAAATGATTTTATTAATCAAATTGAAACTATCACAAATAATAAAATAATACACACTATACAAGAATCTGAACCTATTGGTCCTAAACATCTTACAGATATAATGATTGTTGCACCTGCAAGTGGAAATACAATTTCAAAACTTGCATGTGATATTATAGATACACCTGCAACTATGGCAGTTAAATCACATCTTAGAAATAATTTGCCAGTTGTTGTTGCTCCTTCTACTAATAATGGTTTAGGAGCAAACTTAGTTAATATTGGAAAACTTATCAATAGAAAAAACTATTACTTTGTTCCATTTAAGCAAGATAATCCAATTACTAAGCCAAGGTCAATTGTTTTTGATTCAGAATATTTAATTAAAACAATAGAATTTGCATTAAATAATCAACAAATAGAACCTATTCTTTTATAATTTTGTATAATATCTAATTTTTGGTAAATACTAAAATTTAGGTGGTGATAAATATGACAAATAAAGAACTTTTATATGTTGAAGATGCATTAGGTCATGAATCAATAATGAAAAACTGTTCAGTAAAAGCATCTAACCAAATAAAAGATCCAACTCTTTCATCTTATATGAAGGAACTTGAAACACTTCATAATAATTTATTTAATAATTTCTTAAACTTATTGTAAGGAGGATTTATGGAAGATCAAGAATTAATGGAAAAAGAGCTACTTATTATTAAAGGTGCTTGTGATTTATATTTACATGCAACAATTGAATCTACAACTGCAGAAACACATTCAGCTTTTAAAGATGCATTAAACCAAACTTTAGATGTTCAAAATAAACTATATAATTTAATGGCAGAAAAAGGATGGTATAAAACTGAGCAGGCTGAACAAGTTAAAATAAATAATTTGAAGCAAAAATATTCTGCATAAAAAATATCGGAGTAAAATAAATTGTTACTCCGATTTTTTATGTATTTTAGCTACAAAGAATCCTTCATAGTTTTCATTTGGCATAATTACCTTTGTTTCGATAAATTTTGAAGGTAAGCATTTAATTTGATTTGATAAATTAATTTGAATTAATTCACAGTTTTTATTTTTATTTAAAACTTTTTCTAAAATGTCCTCATTTTCGCACTTTAAAATAGAACAAGTAGAATAAATTATTTCTCCACCTGGTTTCAAAATCTGTATAGCTTTATTTAATAATTTTTCTTGTATCCTACATGATTTTTGAATTAATTCAGGAGTGAAATTACTTTTAAATACATTTTCTGTTCCAGATCCTGAACAAGGTGCGTCTAAAAGTATTTTATCAAATTTAAATAAATTGTTTAAGTTGGCAGAGTCTTCTATTAATACATTAACCTTGTTCGCTCCTTGCTTATTAATATTATATTTTAATTTTTCAGCTCTAATTTTACTTCTTTCCACAGCTGTAATAAATACATTGTTATTTGAAATAGAAGTAATTTGAGTCGTTTTTCCACCGTGGAGCAGCACACATATCCAAAATGTTTTCTTGATTTTCAGGATTTAAAACAATTGGTGGAATCATTGAAGATAAACTTTGCATATAAATTTTTCCGTCTTCATATATATCTAATTTTCTAATATCATTTTCAATTAATTCATTTATTATAAATGCATCATGAAACCACGGTATTTCTTCAAAATTAATATTCTTTTCTTTAAAATAATTTAAAATATAGTCTCTATCTGTTTTTAGTCTATTTATTCTTAATGTAAGATATTTTTTAGAATTTAATCCTTCAATTATCTCATTTGCTTTGTTTTCATCATATTGCTCTTTTAACATCAAATAATAAAATTCAGGTATATTCATGCTAAATTTCCCCTATCTTTTATTTAAAAATTTTTTTAATTAAAGATTAAAATAAGATTTTCCCATAACAATAGTTATAGGAAAATCTTTATATTTATATTTACATTCTTAAATTATTTAAGCATATTTTTAATTCTACCATATTTTATTCCGAAAAATACTCCTGCAACTACAATTAATATAATAGCTAAAATTGATTTTTTAATATGTCCAGTTTTTGGAAGTTCTGTTTTGGCTTCTGTTTTTGGTGTTGTAGAATCATCTGTTTTTGGAACCACATTATTATTTGTTGGCTCTTCTGGTTCTTCTACCTTTTCCCATTCTGCAATTAAGTCTACATCTGATGTTACAGGGTCGTCAAAATTGTATGCAACCTTTTGATTATTTTCATTTATATAATACCAATATCTAAATATATATCCATCTTTTACAGGAACATTTGGTTCAACTGCCTTATCCATATAAGGAACTATTTGGTCTGGTATATCAGTATCATTTTTTGGCTCAAATGTAACAGTATATTTAATTTTATCATAATACAATTTTAATACTAAACTATCATCTGCTACTACTTTACCGCTTTGAACTCTATCTTTATGTGTTGTATTTTCTTTATATCCTGTATAAGTATTAGGAGTAGCTGTTACTGTAGAATCTACTTCTCCAGTTAATGTATCTGAAGAAACTAATTCATATTTACCATCTTCTGTTTCTTTATAATGTTCTACTTTATATTTAGCATTTTCAGGTTCTGGTTCTGGAGTAGGCTCTGGCTCTTTTTCTTCTTTCCATTTTGCATATACTGTAACATCACCCGTTCTATTAGAAATTCCATCTATTTTTTTGGTAAAGTTGGCATCTTCATACCATCCTAAGAATGTGTATTTATCACTATCAGGACTAATTGCATTTTTGAAACTAATATCATCAGTCTTTTTATATGTGCTAGGATTAGAAGGATCATTTTTTGCTCCGTCTAAATTTAGTACATAATTAATTTTGTATTGGATTGGTGTCCATACTGCTTCTAAGTCAACATTACTTGTTACTTCACTGTTAAAGTCATATACATCTGATGTACCTTTTTTTACCCAATGTTTAAATTCATATCCATCTTTTGTTGGATTTGATGGTTTAGTAGCTTTGCCTTTATTTTCTACAGTTTGAGTATCAGGAGTAGGTGCTCCACCTTTTGAGTCAAATGTCACCTTCCATTGAATTTTATCATACACTACTTTTATATCATGGTCTTCGTGAATTTTTTCAAATTTATAGCTTGTTGGATATTTACTTATATCCACGCTTTTTCCATCAACTGTGACTGATTTTAGTTTATAATTATCATCAGGAGAATATTTTATCTCTTTACTAGCATCATCTTTTAAATTACTTACGTCTGGGTCAATTGTACCATGTTCAACCGCTGTAGTTATTTTATGATATACTTTAATTTGCTCTGGTCTATTAAACATTACATTAGAAGCTGCTGTTAATCCATCCCAAGTATATGTTTGCTCTATTTTGTTTTTTCCATCAAGCAAAGCATATACAGATGATATGTTACTATCTAAGTTTCTATCTGTTGTAGAGTATATATATGTATCACTATTGTTTAAAATTTTATATTTTACAGATGAATCTAGATCTTTGTTAGCATATGCATTATCTGAAGTTAATTTATAATCCTTTAAACAAACCCCTTGTTGTAAATCAACATCTATAACTTGATATAGTCCACTAACCTTAACTTCACTACCAGTAGTAGGGTTTAAAATAATATATTCTACATCAACTTCTGCATGTCCACTATTTCCAGGTTCCATTCTTAAGTGTGGTGGTGTAGGATGACCATATTTTGAAGGATTATATAAATCTTTATCTGCTACTCTAACATCAGTATTTTCAGTGTTTGCAATTTTTACACCAAACACTGGAGAATTACATCCTTGTGTTTTTATAGATTTTATATTTAATTTTAAATCATATTTTTTTCCAAGATATTCTATTGCATCTTTATATATAATTGTTGCTACATTGCTTATTTCTTCTGAATTATTTAAGTTTATACCATAGAATAATTGGTTTTTATCCCATCCTGGCCATAGATAAAACTCTTTTTTATTCGTTGTTGAAGATGTTTTTACATTAATTGGGGTTCCACTAGTGTCACTAGGTGTAGGATTTTGATTATATTTATATATTTTAATACTTGTATATGGAACACCTAATGTAGTTGCACTATATTTATTATCTAAATATATTTCACTATTTGATCCAAATTTATGATCATTATCTAATAAACCAATTACAGATGATCCATCTGTTGGTCTATTATAATTCATTGCCGCAAATGCGTAATTTGTAAATAGTATCATAAATACCATAAAAATTGCTAATATTTTTCTTTTCATTTTTTTGTCTCCTTTGTATTTTTATTATCTTCTTTCATATTAGCACATTATTTTTTTGTTTTCAACAATTTTCAAGCTTTTTTTATTTACATTTTCGTTGCGTAAATATTACAAAAGTATTACTTTTAGAAAGTTTTTTGTAACGTTTCTTTTTATATTTTTTTCATATTATTATTTATTAACTTATATTTTAACCCTGTATTTCTTTTTTTACTATCTACATTTTTAATCATATAGCCTATTGTCCTTCTATCTCCAATTATTATTAATAATTCCTTTGCTCTAGTTATACCAGTATATAGTAGATTTCTTGTAAGTAACATTGGAGCTACTTTTGGTATACACATTATTACTACGTCAAATTCGCTTCCGCTGTGCCTTATGAATAGTTATGCTATAACTATGTTCTATTTGATCTAAATCTTGAAAGCCATACCAAGCTATTTTTTCATCATCAAATTTTATTTCAATACTTTTCCCTTTTTCATCTATATCCATTATTGTTCCAAATTCTCCGTTAAAAACTCCTGTTCCATTTTCGTGAATTTTACTTTTTTCCCAATATATATCATAGTTATTTTTCACTTGCATTATTCTGTCACCTACTCTAAATGTAGATGTTTTATTCACTTTTTCTTTTTTTTGTTTATTTTCTGGATTTAAAACACTTTGAAGCGCACCATTTAATTCTTTAGTCCCAAGAAGCCCTTTTTTGGTTGGGGTTAATATTTGTATATTTTCAAAAAAATCATAATCTCCAAATTTTTTTAGTCTACCTGTACAAAGTGATTTTATTTCTTCTAATATTTTTTCTTGATTTATTTCATTTATAAAAAAGAAATCATTTTTTGAATCTTCTGAACATTCATCTTTTGAAATAAACCCTTCACCTTCATTTACTCTATGAGCATTTACAATAATCTTACTTTTTGCAGCTTGTCTAAAAATTTTATCTAAATGAATTGTTGCTATTTTTTCAGATTCTATTATATCTTTTAATACATTTCCTGGTCCAACAGAAGAAAGCTGATCACTATCTCCCACTAAAATTATTTTTGTTCCTAAATATACTGATTGAAGTAAATAATTCATTAAAAACATATCTACCATAGACATTTCGTCGATAATTACAATATCTCCGTCAATTGGAGTACCGCGGAAGTCTTGATATTGTTTATATAAGCCATCTTCATTAATCTTTCCAATTTCTAATAATCTATGTAATGTACTTGCTTCATATCCAGTCATTTCTGTCATTCTTTTTGCTGCACGTCCGCGTTGGTGCTCCAAGTACAACCTTATATTTTTTCTTTTGATATATTTCTATAATTGATTTTATTATAGTGGTTTTTCCGTGTTCCAGGTCCTCCTGTTATTATAGTAATATTGTTTTCATTAACTGTTTTAATTGCTTCTTTTTGTTTATCAGATAATTTAATACTATTATTTTTTTCGACTTTTTCTATTTCTTTTTGAATTCCTTTTATTTTTTTCGAATTGTCGTAATCATTTAATCTTATTATTCTGTTACATATTGCATTTTCTGTATTATAAAAACTCTCTAAGTAAATCCATTCTCCTCCATCATCACGTTCTTCTATTACTATTTCGCCTTTTGCTTTTAAATTAATTATGTTGTTTTCTACTTCATCTACAGAAACGCCTAAAAGATTTTGTGTATATATTTCTAAATTATTTAATAAAACACATGCATGTCCATTATATGTTGTTTGAATCAATCCATATTTGATTCCACTTTGAATTCTATTTTTAGATGTTTCTTCTGTTCCAAGTTCTAGTGCCATTTTATCTATTTGTCTAAAATCAACTCCTCTTACTAAATCAATTAAAACATAAGGGTTATCTTTAATTTGATTTATTGCATCAATTCCAAGTTTATCATATATTCTCTTAGCATTTTCAATTCCAATATTAAATTTTTGTAAAAACCCAACAATCTGCCAAACATCAAAGCTTTCTATAAAACTTTCTGAAATTTCCAATGCCTTGTCTTTAGTAATTCCTTTAATAATAGATAATTTTTCTGGTGCAAACTTTATTACCTCAATAGTGTCTTCTCCAAATTCTTTAATAATTTTTCTTGCAGTTGCAGGTCCTACTCCCTTTATTGTACCATTTCCAAGATATCTTTCTAATGAGTCTAAAGTTTTAGGCATTATTTTTTCAAAAGTTTCTACTTTAAACTGTTCACCATATTCTTTATGTTCGACAAATCTACCAATTATTTTTAAATTATCTCCTTCAACAATAAAAGGAAGATATCCAACAATTGTTTTGACATCTTCTAATTCATCTATATACATCTCTGCTATAGTATAACTATTTAATTCATTTTGATATATAATCCCAAGTACTTCTCCAGAATATTCCAATATATTTCTCCTTATAATGCTTTTAATTTAATCTGTTCATAGCTGTATCCATTCCATATTGTATAATTTGAATAACAGCTTCAGCTCCTTTGTTTATTCCATTTTCTAAAATTTGATATTTTTCTTTTGGTAACTTTTCTAATACATGGTTTATTAAATCTCCTTTGTGCTCTGGCATACCAGTTCCAATTCTAATATGTGGAAATACTTCTGTTTCTAAGCAATTTATAACTGATTTCATTCCATTATGTGTGCCTGCCCCACCTTGTTTTCTTATTTTTACACTAGCTTCTGGCAAGTCTATATCATCATAAATAATAATTACTTTTGAAAAATCAATTTTATAATAATTTATAAATTTAATTATTGCCTCTCCACTAAGATTCATATATGTTTGAGGTTTACACAAAATAACTTTTTCATTTTCTATTATTCCCATTCCATATAATGAATCAAATGCTTTTTTTTCTACTTTTATATTATACTTTTCAGATATTTTATTTATAACATCAAACCCCATATTATGCCTTGTAAAGCTATATTCCGGTTCTGGATTTCCAAGTCCTACTATTAAATACATAATTCATCACATAATAAATATATTATGCTTATTTACTCACCTCTATTATCTTTAATTATAATTTACCTCTTTATTTGGTTTTAATAATATCTTATCTCTAACCTTTTGTAATAAAAAGAATATAAAATCATCTCTAATAATAATTAATATTGCAAAATATACAATTGCACCAACTATAATCTGAACAATAAAACAAATTGTTCCTTTTAAAAATAGTCTTATTAACATACATGCTCCAAACATAATAAGTGATGCAAATAAATATCTAAATCCAATTTTTATCATTCTTTTTATTTTTATTTCTCTTTTTACAAATCTGAATTGCATTATTACAACTACTAGTTGAGATAAAACAGTTGCAATACATGCTCCAATACTTTGCCATAAATGTATGAAAATAAAATTTAAAATAAAATTAACTATTATTCCTGCAACAACAGATGTTGTAAATTCTTTTTGTCTTTTCGTTGGCAATAAATACTGAGTTCCTATTATATTTGATACCCCCATAAGTAATATTATAGGTGATATTATATTAATCAAAATAATTGCTTTTTCATATCCTGGTCCAAAAAACCAAGGAATAAAATTATTTGATATTGCAATTAGTCCAAACATGAGAGGAAAACTTAATAGATATGTAAAATTAAATGATCTTCTCATATATGTGTTTATCATCTTTTTTTCGCCACTTGCAAACATACTTGCCATTCTTGGAACCATTACTGTACCTAATGAAGTAACTAGTGTTAATAATACTCTAATTATCTTTTGACTTTGCTCGTAATATCCTGTTTCTGCTTTATCAATTATTATTTTTCCAAGCATTGTAGTATCTAACATATTATATACTTTATTTGCAATTTGAGGAATAAATAGTAAAACTATTGCTGGTGTTTGCCTAAATATTCTTATTCTTTTAATTCTAACTCCTCTAAAGTATTTTGGTAAATACATCCATAAAGATACATTTCCAAAAAAATCTGCCAAAGCATATATTGCCAAATATTTATATAAATCTGTTTTTACCTTAACTAGAACAAATATTAAGGTTACACTTATAATTCTAACTAATATATTTCTTATAACTGTTTTTTTAAAATCTTCCATTCCTTGGAAAAACCAACTTATATCAAATGCCCCTGCAAAAAGTTCAAATATTAATATAGAGTAATATTGGCCATACTGCGCATCTCTCATAAATGTTAAAGCATAAATTATAGATGCTATTGCTATTGTAATAAATCTAAATGAAACTAATTCGATAAATATTCTTTTCATTTTCGACCTATTGTTTTGAGCATAGGCAATTTCTCTTTGCCCATACATTGATATTCCAAGTGACCCAAATAATACAAAATAATTTACTATTGTATAGGTATATATATATATTCCATTTCCATCTGGTCCTAGTACTCTTGCTAAGTAAGACGCAGTTATTAATGGTAAAATAATTATTAACATTTGATATGTTAAATTATATAAATAATTTTTTAAAATACTCTTTTTTGCCATTTTTTTCCTTCTTTATATTAAGTATATTCTTTAGTTTTAAACTAGTATACCAAATTTGATTTTTTTATTCAATACTAATTAATAATATATTTTGCAAAAAAAAAAGATAACTTTTTAATTTCTAAAAAATTATCTGTTTTCTTTAATTCTCTATTAAGCAATGTTATATTTTTTCTTGAATTTATCTGCTCTACTACCTGCAGTATCACGTCTTGTTAAGTTACCTGTCCAGAATGGATGGCAGTTAGAACATATATCAACTTTCATGTCTTTTTTTGTTGAACCAACTTTTATTACATTACCACATGCGCATGTTATAGTTGTTTCTTCATATACTGGTTGTATATTTTTATTCATTTATTTCACCTCTTCCTTATAATTTAGGCGATTTCTGACCGCCCCAAAAAGAACTATCTAATATAATAACATATATTTTAATAAATAGCAAGTATTATTTTATAACATTTTCATCATTTTCATATTGATGCTGGATTGCAGTATATCTTGCAGATGATAATATTTCTTTATTAAAAGAAACTCTTCTAACAAGCTTAATCACTACATTAAATAAACAAGCTACTATTAATATAAAAATGCATATTTTTTTCCAATTTCTTGCTAACATTTTATTTCTCCTTACTTTTATAATATACTTTTTAATTATACTAATTATCTCAAATTATGTCAAATTATAATTTTCTATATCTAACAATAAAAACTTATAGAATCTTCTCCATATTTTTCCTTCCAAATAGAAACTATTTTAAAATAATACAAAGCTATAATCTCCATAATGCTATTTAGTTCTTTTGAAGGAATGCGACTATTATTATTAGCCAAAATACATCCACCTGATCTTGTTAACCATACTTTTGTTGAATTCGGTGATGGTTTGCCTTTTGAAATATGAACATGTATCGGTTCATTTATTTCATTTGACCAAAAATATACTTTATATCCGCATTATTTCCAATATATTAGGCAAGCTTAAGCCCTCCTTGTCTTGCATATTTAAAAAAAAGATGTGCTCCTTTTTCAACTGTTTCTCTAAATTCTGATATTTCATCATCAGAAAAATGTCCTTCTTTTTCTACTATTTCATAACTTGGTAGTTCAAAAACAACTGTATCAAATCCATATTCCATTGGTCTTTCAAATGTTACATGTATATATTCTTCACCATTCTTTTTTTTTCTTATATCTGAAAAAACAACTAATGTTTCGTCAGGATATTTTGCAAATTCATAAACCATAATTATATAAATCCCTTAAATTAGATTTAGGTTTTATAATGGGTATACCTATAAACCAGTAAATTATTTAATTAATTATCTGTTTTTTTAGAAATTTTGATTTTAAAAACCTTAAAACTATTATATCATATTTTATACTATCTAGGCAATAACAGGAACTAATTTTATTTCATTTTCTAAATTCTCAGTACTATCATAGGTAACTTTAATATAATTTGTTGTATATCCTACCCATTTATTATTTTTTTTCTCTTCAAATAATACTTCCATATATTGACCTAAATACTTTTTGTTATATTCTTCTTGATTTTTATTTGATAATTCAATTAATTTTTGACTTCTTTCTTCTTTTACTTTTCCATCAATTTGGTTTTTCATACCAGCTGCAACAGTTCCTTTTCTAGGAGAATACTTAAATATATGCATTTTATAAAATTTAACTTTTTCTAAAAACTTATATGTCTCTTCAAATTCTTCTTCAGTTTCCCCAGGAAAACCTACAATTATATCAGTTGTAAGATTAACTTCTTTTATATTATTTCTTAATAAACTTACTACTTCTAAAAATTGACTACATGTATATTTTCTGTTCATTCTCTTTAAAGTTGTATCACATCCACTTTGTAAAGATAAATGAAATTGATTACAAATCTTTTCTAATTTAGATAGTCTATTTACAAATTCTTGTGTAATAATTGTAGGTTCTAGTGAACCTAGTCTTATTCTTTTAATTCCATCTATTTTATTCAAATCTTCTAATAAATCAATTAATCTGTATTTTTCCTCAAAATCAATTCCATAAGAAGCTATATGAATCCCAGTTATTACAATTTCTTTTATACCTTTTTCTGCAACTTTTTTAACTTCTTCAAGTATTTTTTCTTTTTTTCTGCTTCTTACTCTACCTCTAGCATAAGGTATCAAACAATATGTGCAAAAATTATTACATCCATCTTGAATTTTTATTGTTGCTCTAGTTTTTTCTGAAAAAGATATTATTCCCATTTCTAAAAAATCTTTTTCTTTATTTACATCTACAATGTTACTAATTTTCGTGTTTTGATTTATGTATTGTTCTACAATTTTTACAATATCTTTTTTTTCATTATTACCAAGACACAAATCAATTTCACTAATATTATCTAATTCATTTTTTGCAACTTGAACATAGCATCCGAACAGCCACAACAATTGTGTCTTTATTTTTTTCTTTTGCCTTTCTTAATGTTTGTCTTGATTTTCTATCTGCAATATTAGTTACAGTACATGTATTTACTACAATAACATCTGGATTTTCCTCTTCACTGCAAATTGAATACCCAGAATCTATAAAGCTTTGTGCCATAGCATTTGTTTCATACTGATTTACTTTGCATCCTAAAGTAATAAAACATACTTTATTCATAGTGTTTTTATTCCTTTCAAATTTTAAAAGTATTTATACTTAATTATCAAAAAATCTACATACCAGAATGTTCTGCCATGTAGATTTTGTAATTTAAAAATCAATTTTAATAAAATATATAATTATGTATTATAAATTTTTATTCTTATTTTTTCTTAAGAATGAAGGTATGTCTAAATCATTTGATCCTGAAGTTATATCTTGATTTGATGGAATTGAAGATGGTTTTTTCTCCCATGGTTTTGAATTAGATGAAATAGCTCCTATTTTTTCTAGCCCTGGTGTTTTATATGTATCTTGATCTTCAAAACCAGTAGCAATAACTGTAATTTTTATTTCGTCATTCATGTTTGGATCTATAACTGTACCAAATATAATATTTGCTTCTGGGTCAACACTGCGTTGAATAAGTTCTGCAGCAGTATTAACTTCTTGTAATCCTAAGTCTTCTCCACCAGTAATATTTATAATTACTCCTCTTGCTCCTTCTATTGATGTTTCTAATAGTGGACTTTGTATAGCTTCTTTAGCGGCATCTTCAGCTTTATTTTCTCCAGATGCATGTCCTGTACCCATATGTGCCATACCTGTATTTAACATTATTGTTTTAACATCAGCAAAGTCTAAGTTAACTGTACCTGTAACTGTAATTAAGTCTGAAATACCTTGTACACCTTGTCTTAATACATCATCAGCCATTAAGAAAGCTTCTGCCATAGATGTTTTTCTATCTATAATTTGAAGTAATTTATCATTAGGTATAACTATTAAAGTATCTACTTTAGATTTTAAGGCTTCTATTCCACGTTCTGCTTGAGCTAATCTTTTTTTACCTTCAAATGTGAATGGTTTTGTAACAACACCTATTGTTAATATTCCCATTTCTTTTGCTAAACCTGCAACTATTGGAGCAGCACCTGTTCCAGTTCCTCCTCCCATACCGCAAGTAACAAATACCATATCAGCTCCTCTTAATACTTCTGATAATTCTGTTTTACTTTCTTCAGCTGATTGAGCACCAATATCTGGGTTAGCACCAGCACCTAATCCTCTTGTTATTTTTTCTCCAATTTGAATTTTTGTACTTGCTTTTGATTTTGCTAATGCTTGTCTATCAGTATTTACTGCAATAAATTCAACTGATTTAATTCCTAAATCAAGCATTCTATTTACTGCATTGTTTCCTGCTCCTCCAACTCCTATTACTTTAATTGTAGCAGCTCCATCCATCATAGTTAAATTGCTGTTATCTTCATAATCCATCATAATTTTTAATTCCTCCTAAATTTTTTATGTTTGCAACCCTTATTAATTGCGTATTGAATTCATTGAAACTTATCAATGTATATTTTAACTGTAAAAAAACTCTTTTATTCTTGATAAAATCGTTCTCCATAATTCTTCTTTTGAATTTGTATCTATTTTACTTGATACCGATTTTGCAAATGGTCTTGATGCTATGTACCTTATTAATGCATAACATGTTCTATATTCAGGTTTGACTGTACTAACAGCTCTCCCTGTTGATGTTTTTACAGGGATATTTAATACTATTTTTCCTGCTACATCACTCTTATTAATGTTTATTATTCCTTGTCCTGTTAAAACCACATTATTGATTTTTGATTTTAATCCTTGATTTGTTATGTCTTTATTAATAATCGAGAAAATTTCTTCTATTCTTGCTTCCATTATTTCTATTAACTCAGAACTTTTTATTATTTTATTTCTAGTATCTGGGTCTTTGCAAGTATTTAATACTATCTCATTATCATTATCTATAAAAGATTTTAATGCTAGTCCATATTGTCTTTTTAATTTTTCCGCCTCATCTTCAGAAATGTTTAATACAAGTGCAACATCATGAGTTATGTTGTTTCCTCCAAGAGGTATTGTATTTGTATATCTAAAAACATTTCCTTCAAACACACCAATATCAGTGTTTTCTGCACCTATGTCTAGTAACATAATATTATCATATAATTCATTTTTATCTAATACTAAGTTTCTTTCTGCAAGTGTTACTGGAATTATTCCATCAATTTCTATTCCAGCTTTTTTAAATATACTTGATATTTTTCTAATATAATTCTTTTCAGCAAGTATTACTTGTGCATTCATTGTAAATGATGATGCTAAATTTCCAACTGGATCAGATACTACTTTTCCATTATCTAGTATAATTTGATTAATATCTACATCTATTAATACTTGGTTATCTGGTACTTCTATATCTTTAACTTGCATTATGGCATTTTGTAAATCTTTTTGTGAAATACCTGAAAATTTATCTTTAACATCTTTTACTATACTGTTTTGAACTATTGTAACATATTTACCTGGTATGGTTACATATGCTGAATTTATCTTTAACTCTGTTTCTTCTTCTGCTTGCTTGATAGCTTTTGAAATGCTTAAAGTAATGTCATCTTCATCGACTATCTTGCCTTTTTTTAATCCATTACATTTATATGAGGTACAACATATTATTTCAATTTGCCCAAAGTTGTTAACTTCTCCTGCACCTAGGCAAACTTTGGTTGTTCCAATGTCTATCCCCACTATGATATCACCAACTGCCAAGATAATTCCTCCATATTTTTCAATCTATTTTTTACATGTTTATTTTATAATACATTTTTTGACAAATGTCAATAGGATTTGTTATGTTTTTGTAATATTTTTGTAATATAATTGTAATAAGTTTTAGACTTCTCTATTTACTTTGTTTTTACGTTCTTCTATTTTTTTTGACCATTTTTCTATATAGTATTTTCTTATTATGGTTAAATTTAAAAACATTCTTCCAACAAATACTACAATTGCTGCTAAATATATATCTACATTTAATCTAATTCCTAAATATGTTAGCAACATAGAAAGAATACTATTACAGAAAAATCCTGAAATAAATACTTTAAAATCAAATTCTCCTTTTAAAGTTCCTGTAATTCCACCAAATACAGAATCAAGTGCTGCTACTATAGCAATTGCTAAATAACTTGAATATGTATAAGAAATAATAGGAAGGTTAATACCAACAATCGCTCCTAAAATACACCCTATTAAAATTCCAATAGCTACCATTTTATTCTTCCTCCTTTAAATATTTAGTTTCAAAGTTTCCATTATATTTTTGTATTGTTACCTTATTAGATTTTTGTACATCTACATTAACGCCATATGCTGTTAATATTGATTGATATCCTCCTTTTCCTGATATACAACTTTCTAAATAAGCTTTATTTCCTATAGCTTTTATAGTATATTCTTTGTCTCTTAAAAACCTACTATTTATCTTTTTTACTAATTCATCATTTAAATCTACTATATCTGTTGAATTTACTACACGTTCATCATTAATAGATATTGCTTCTGCACCTGCATCTTTTAAATAATTTACTATACAAATTAAATCTATAGCTTCTACAATTGGTTCGTTTTCTGTTAATGTAATTATAATTCCTTCTCCTTCAACATCAGTTTTTCCAAGAGCCATTTCTAAGTTTTCAAGTTCTGCCTCTAATGTTTCTTTGGTCTTTTTATCTGAGTTTTTTTCTTCTTTATATGTTTTAATTGAATTTACAACTTCTTCATATTTTTGTTTTGTTTCTTCATATTTAGTTTTCCAATTTAAAAGAGCTTCTCTAAGTTCTGCTTCATTTAATGTATCTATATTTGTTTCTTCTCTTTCATTTACAACTTTAAATTGCATAAAAATAATCATTGTAAGTAAAAAACATATTATTGATATTGTAACAATCATTATTTTTTTATCTTTACTCATTTTTTTCCTTCCCTTCAAAATATATAAAACTTATTCATATTTACTATTTAACTGTTTTTGCATATTTAAATGTATATACCCCAGTAAATTTTGGAATTTTAATATTTGAGTTTTTCTTTAACTCTACCATTTTTCCATATTTGGTAAATGCTTCTAATGTTCCTCCTGGCCTATTTAATGTACTTAAAGATTCTGGAAGTCCTATTGCAAAAATCTGTATAGGCATATTGGTTTTTTTGCCATTTATAATTATTACATTTCCATCACAAGTAATTGCACTTGTATTTGTGATTCTCTCACCATTTATTGATATTGCTTCTGCTCCTGCATTTTTTAATTCATTAATTACTTGTAATACATCTAAATCGTGGATTATTAGACTTTTTACCTCATCAAGTTCTAAATTTAAATTGTTTTTTCCATCTGATAGTGTTATATTAATTCCTTGTCCTGATACCGCTGTATTTCCTAATAATAGATTATCCTCTTTTATTTTGTTTTCTAGTTCTTTAAGTTCTTCATTATTTCCAGTTGCTTCTTGTCTAACTTTTGCAAGCTCTTTTTCTGCATTTTGTAGGTCGTTATACTGGTTTTCATATTTTTCTTTCATTTTTAAAACTTGTGCTTTTAAATTTCCTTCTTTTTGATTTCCACCTACTGTAGCTCCATTGTTTTTAACAGTTTTTATTTGAACTGCAATAGCAATCGAAAGCATAAAACACATTAAAGTTAAAACAATTATCTCTTTTTTCTTTTTCATTGTTTTTCTCATTCCTTGTATATAAATATTTAGGTTTTTGTAGGTACCTATTACCTATATGTTTTCTTCTCTAAAAAATGGCCTAAATCCTCCACTAATGTCTCCATTTACAAATATAGATCCCGTCTTGTCCTTTTCATTTTCTAGTATTTTTTTAACATAAAGCATTTTATTCGTAAGATTTTCTGCATCACCTATATATATTTTTTTATTTTGACTTTCTATATATATAATATATTCTTCTTTGTTTTCTATATTTATAGTTGATATTATGTTTTCTATTTCAATTGATTTAGCCGCATCTGCAATTTTGTTTATATTGTTTATTTCTTTTAAATTATCTGTATCTAATCTTTTTAAGTCTAATAACTTATTAGCATCTATTTTTAGTCCTACAATTATTGGCACTTCTTTTTTTACAGTTGAGTTTTCTAAAATATATCCATTTTTATCTATATAAATATAACTATTAATAACATTTATTTGATATTTTATAATCCTTTCGGTAATATTTATTTGTACTGTAGATGGTAGTTTTCTTTTAAATTCCGCACTATCTATATATGAATTTTCTTTTATACTGTTTATATTCTTTTTATTTATCTTAAATATATTTTCTCCTGTTTTTATTCCAGATAGATTAATTACATTTTCTTTTGAAACATGATTTGTTCCTGTAACATCTATTTGTGTAATATTAAATATTGGTGCAACCAATGCAAACACAACTATTGCAATTATGATAGCTATTATTCCAAAAAAAGATACAATAATCTTTTTGACAATTCTTTTAGATTGTCTTTTTTGATTATTATTTATTATTTTGATATTCCTTTTATTTTTTTCATTTTTTTTGATATCCTTGCTGTATTTTCCTTTTGTATAGTTCTTTTCTTTTTTATTGTTAATCTTGTTTTTGTTTCTATTATTTTTTTCTTTTTTGGCGGTTTGATTTATTCCAATTACAATTTCATTATCAAAGCTAAAACTATCATCATTTTGACGTGTTTCATTTGAGTTTGTTTTTTTGTTACTTTTTCTTTTTTGATTCTTTTCTATCTTTTCTTTTTTTTCTTTTTCATTTATTCTTTTTGTAACATATACTTTTTTGTCTCCATCTGTTACTTTTTGTAATTCATCTTCTGAAAAATATATTGTTTTACCATCTTTACTAATATTCATATTTATCACCTTCTTTTGAAAGTTCTAAAGCTAGCTGAATATACTTTAAATACTATTCAACCTAATTGCCATATTTTGCACATCATATTTTATACTAAAGCAAAAAAAATAGCAATATTTTTTTGCTATTTTTTACCTATTTTTTTATTCATTCTCAATATTTTTTTCTTCAATTAATTCATCAATTACAATTTGCTTATTTGAATCTAATTTATATTTTGGTAATTCAGGCAAATCTTTAAGTGAAGTATATCCAAACATTTTTAAAAACTCATTTGTAGTTTTATATCCCATAGGTTTACCTGGTAAATCTAGTTTTCCTGCTTCTTCAATTAGCCCATATTCTAAAAGCTTATACATTGTACCGTCTACATTAACACCTCGAATTGCCTCGATTTCTGATTTTGATATTCTAGGGTTATACGCAATTATAGAAAGTGTTTCTAATGCAGCATTAGAAAGTTTTGGATTACTTCTTTTATCTATTATTTTACATATATAGTCATAATATTTTTTATTGCTAGTAATTTGATAAGATTCATTAATTTTAATAATTTCAAATCCACGCGAATTATCTTTGTATTCTAAGTTCATTTTATGTATTATTTCTTCTAACTCATCTTTAGATTTTTCTAAAACAAGTTGTAAATCTTTTATTTCAACTGGATTTCCAGCTGCAAATAATATTGCTTCTATTATTCCTTTAATATCCGAATCCATTTATTAATCCTTCCTTTTTATAAAGATAAAAGTTCTATCTTTATATAATTTCTGCTATTATATCATAATCTACTATATCTACTATTACACAATTTACAAATTGATTAATCATTTTTTCATTGTGTCTATCTCTTCTTATAAATACAACTCCATCTTCTTCCGGAACATCATTTTTAGTTCTTCCTATCAAATATTTTTTATCAAATGAAATATTCTCTACTAAAACTTCTATACTTTTTCCAATGTTTTTTTCCAAATTTTCTCTTGAAATTATTTGCTGTAAACTCATTATTTTATTTAACCTAAACTGTTTAGTCTTATAATGAATTTGATTTTTCATTTTACTAGCTGGTGTTCCTTCTTCTTTAGAATAGCTAAAGGCCCCTAATTTGTCAAATTTTATTTTGTCTATAAATCTATATAGTTCTTCAAAGGTTTCCTTGGTCTCTCCCGGAAAGCCAACAATTAAGCTTGTTCTTAAAACTACCTCTGGAATTTCTTTTCTAATTTTAGCGATTAATTTTTCTATATTCTCCTTTGTCGTCTTTCTATTCATCTTTTTTAATATTTCATTTGAAATATGTTGAATTGGAATATCAAAGTATTTACATATTTTATCATTTTCTTTAACAACCTTAATAAGTTCATCTGTTATTCCTTCTGGATAACTATATAAAAATCTAATCCACTTAAATTCTTTGATTTTAGATAGTTCGCTTAATAACTCTGCAAGTTTTGACTCTCCATATAAATCAATCCCATATTTTGTCGTATCTTGCGCAATAACTATGATTTCTTTTATTCCTTTTTTAGCAAGCATATTTGCTTCTTCTAATATATCTTCCATAGGTCTACTTACAAATAAACCTCGAATATATGGAATTGCACAATATGTGCACATATTACTACATCCTTCTCCTATTTTTAAATATGCATAATTTGATCCAGTTGAAATTTCTCTTACTAAATATTCTTTTTCTGCAAACATAGGAAGCTTTTTTATTGACTTAGTCTCTTTTGAATTATCACTTTTTATCGCTCTTTCATATTTTTTAATTTTATTTTTATCTTTATCTTTTTCAATTAATTCTACTATTTTATTCCAAAAGCTATCATATTCGTCTATTTTTATAAAACAGTCTACTTCAGGTAAACTTTTTATCAAATCTTTATAATATCTTTGTACTAAACAACCAATAACAACTAAGTATTTACAATTTTTATCTTTATATTCTGCCATTTCTAAAATAGTGTTTATTGCTTCAACTTTTGCAGATTCTATAAATCCACATGTATTTATTACAATAATATCTGCCTTTTTTGGGTCATTTATTATATTAAATTTATGTTCTTTGAATTTACCAATTACTACTTCTGTGTCAATTAAGTTTTTACTGCATCCTAGTGATACAAATCCTACGTTCATTCTATGTATTTGCTCCTTTTTCTTTTTTTAATATTTTTACTCTAAACTTTACCAAAATAATATCAAATACCAAGCTTATCATTCCCAACATTACCGAAGCAATTTTTGCTTTTTCAATTTGTTCTTCTGTTGGATACAGTTCAAATGATCCATGAAAAAAATAATATATTGAAAACATAAGGCATATAGAAACAAATAAAATTAAACAATCCAATACTATTTTTAATATTATTTTAATTATTAAATATGCATTCATACTGTTATTCCTCTTTCATATCACAATTTTCATCCTTTAAATAATATTTTGTTCCTATCATCTTATCTGGCAAATACTGTTGCTCCACATAGTGTCCTGGAAAATCATGTGGATATAAGTAACCTTGATGATATCCTAAACTTTCCATTTGTTTTACAGGTGCATTTCTTATATGCATTGGAACTTCACCAGTATCCTTTGTTCTTACATCTTCTAATGCTTTATCAATTGCTAAATATGATGCATTTGATTTTTTAGATTCTGCAACATAAACTGCAGCTTCTGCTAAAATAATTCTTGCTTCTGGCATTCCAACCATATTAACAGCTTGCATTGCAGAATTTGCAACAACTAACGCATTAGGGTTTGCCATTCCAACATCTTCTGAACTACAAATTACAATCCTTCTTGCTAAAAACATTGGGTCTTCTCCTGCATTTAGCGCTCTTGCTAAATAAAAAACTGCTGCATCTGGATCAGATCCTCTCATTGATTTTATAAATGCACTTATATTGTCATAATGTGAATCTCCATTTTTATCAAATACTGCTTTTTTATCTTGAATACAATTTTTTAATATTTCGTCTGTTATATTAATTGCACCATTTTCATCCATTTGTGTTGTAAGCACTGCAATTTCAAGTGAATTAAGTGCTGTTCTAACATCTCCATTTGAAATTGCACTAAGCTTTTTTAGAGTATTGTCTTCAATATTTATGTTATACTCTCCAAGACCTTCTGGCTTTTTTAGTGCCATTTTTAAAACTTTAAATATATCGTCTTCACTCAATGGTTCTAACTTTACTACCATAGAACGAGATATCAAAGCTTTATTTACTTCAAAATATGGATTTTCTGTTGTTGCACCAATTAAAATTATAGTTCCGTTTTCAACAAATGGAAGAAGTGCATCTTGTTGAAGTTTATTAAATCTATGTATTTCGTCTATAAATAAAATTGCTTTTCCTTTGGGATTTAACATATAATTTTTAGTTTCTTCAATAACTGCTTTAATATCTGCGACACCAGCAGTTACGGCATTTATTTTATAAAATTTATATGATGTTGTTTCACTTATAACTTTAGCAAGTGATGTTTTACCACAACCAGGAGGTCCAAATAGAATAAGTGATGATAATCTATCTGCTTTTATTGTTCTATATAATAATTTATCTTTTCCTAAAATGTGTTCTTGACCAACATACTCTTCTAGAGTTTTAGGCCTAACACGAAAAGCAAGTGGTTGATTTTGATTCATTTATTTGTCTCCCTTTATAAACATTGCATCTCCAAAGCTAAAAAATCTGTACTTATTGTCTACTGCCTCTTTATATGCTTTTAAAATAAACTCTCTATCAGCAAAAGCTGAAACAAGCATTAATAATGTTGATTTTGGCAAATGGAAATTTGTAATTAGACTATCAATACATTTAAACTTATACCCAGGATATATGTATATTCCTGTGTCTCCTTCTTGTGGTTCAACCATTCCTGTTTTTTCATCTGCAATTGTTTCTAAAACTCTACATGATGTAGTTCCAACTGCAATTACTCTTTTGCCATTTTTCTTTGCTTCATTTATTTTCTTGCAATCTTCTTCTTTTATATAAAAATGCTCTGTATGCATTTTATGGTCTTCTATATTTTCTTCTTTTACAGGTCTAAATGTACCTATTCCAACATGAAGTGTAACATTTGCAATGCTTATACCTTTATCCTCTATTTGTTTTAATAAGTCAGGTGTAAAATGTAGCCCTGCTGTTGGGGCAGCTGCTGAACCCTTATATCTTGCATATACAGTTTGATATCTATCTTTATCTTTTAAACTTTCGTGAATATATGGTGGAAGTGGCATTAAACCTATTTGATCTAATATTTCGTTAAAAATTCCTTGATATGTAAATTTTACTTTTCTAGTTCCACCTTCCATTATGTCTAATATTTCTGCTTCTAATAACCCATCTCCAAATAAGACTTTAGTTCCAGGCTTTAATTTATTTCCTGGTCTTACAATTGATTCCCATATATCTCCTTCAATTTGTTTTAATAATACAAATTCAACATTGGCTCCTGTTTCTTTTTTTCCATATAATCTTGCAGGAATTACTTTTGTATTGTTTCTAACCAAGCAGTCTCCTGGGGCTAAATATTCAATTATATCTTTAAATACTTTATGTTCTATTGTTTTTTTACTTTTATCTACTACTAATAAGCGAGATTCATCTCTTTTTTCTATTGGAACTTGTGCAATTAGTTCTTCTGGTAAATAGTAGTCAAATTCTTCTAGTTTCATTTATGTTTCCTTTCCATGTCCTATTTTAGTACTACACTAATTCAATAATACTTACGTCAAATATTTATTATCTAATCTTTTTACTATAATTTTATGTTTAATATTTTACAATAATTTATGTAAAAAAACAAGTGTTTTAGTTTGTTTTTTTATTGAAGCATTTTTTATTTTTTGGTATAATCTGGAAAAGGAGGAATGAAATTATGGAGCAAAAATATTTAAAATGTAAAAAATGTGGAAATATTGTTGCAGTTGTTAAAAACAACGGAAAAGAAATAGTGTGTTGTGGACAAAATATGAGTCAAATTATACCTGGAGAAATAGATGCTGCAAAAGAAAAGCACATTCCTGTTGTAAAAAGGGAAAATAATATAGTAACAGTTACAGTTGGAGATATACTTCATCCAATGCAAGAAGATCATTATATAGAATGGATTTCAATTCAAACAAAAGCAGGAAATCAAAGAAAAGCATTAAAACCTGGAGATATACCTCAAAAAGAATTTCTAATTGAAGAAACAGATGAAATAGAAGCTGTATATGCATATTGTAACTTGCATGGCTTATGGAAAAAATAACTTTTTTAATTTTGGGACAGACTTACTTAAATTTGGGGACAGTCCCGTTTTGAAAACGGGACTGTCCCCAAATCAAAATAGTTTAAATTACTTCATGTCAAATATTGCTTTTACTATTCCCCTATCAATAAATTTTGAGAATATATTTTTTATAATAATTAATACAATTGGTCCTACAAACATTCCCATTATTCCTATAAACCTAAAACCTGTATACATTGATATTATTGTAAATATTGGATGTATTCCAATATTACCACTTACAATTTTAGGCTCTATAAATTGTCTAACAAGTGACATTATAATCCATAATGCTATTATTGATAATCCTAATGTTAGTTCTCCATTTAGTCCAGAGATTATCCCCCATGGGATCATTACTGTTCCAGAGCCAAATATTGGCAAAGCATCTACAAAGGCAATTAGAATTGCTGCAATTAGTGGAAAACCTACATTAAATTTTAAAAAGTGTAAAATGTATAGACCTATTAAACTTATAAAAAAAGATATTATAATTAAAAATACTTGTGCTTTTAAATATCCACCTAATGATTTTACTAATTCTCTTATGTGTTTTGATAATTTTCTCATCCATTTTTCTGGCAAATGGTGTTCTAGTTCGTCTATCATATATATTTTATCTGTGCAAATAAAATATAATGATAAAAAAGTAATAAAAATATTTATTGAAATTACTGGAATAGCTTTTACACTACTCACAATTTGTGTAAAGATATTTTGAAAATATATTGATACTTTTTCTAACATAGAAAAAGCACTCTTTCTAATTAAATCTATTATTTCTGATGGTACTTTAAAACTCTCAATATTAGTATTATTTAACCATTTTCCAATTCCTGAAGATATTTTTTCATAATAAACATTAAAATTAGATAGTAAATTTGAAGATTCTGATATTAATGTAATTATTATCCAACTTAAAAATCCTATTATAATTCCTAAGGTAAAAATTAAAACTATTATTGAACTAAACTTTCTTGAAATTTTAAACTTTTTCATTAGTTTTTTTATAATTGGTTCTATTATTAAAGAAATTGTAAATGCTATTAAAAAAGGAAGATAAAAATAAGCTAGTTTAAATCCTATAATAGTTAATAAAACAATAAATGTAAATATTAATATAGATTTTCCTTTTGTATATATTTTGTAATACCATTGTTTAACTTCCTCATTCATACATACTCCTATAGATTATTAATTTTTTATTTCACAATCGATTAAATTTTTAAATTTGTAATTTATAATTTTTAGTTTTTAATTTTTAGTTTTTAGTTTTTAATTTTTAATTATCATCATTTTTATTTTAATGCCTCATTAAATATATTTGAAACATATTTCATACTTGAAAGTGTTTGTTCTAATGTATTCCCTGTTGCTCCAACTTCAATTATGCATGCGGCCTTTCCTAAATGTTGATTATATCTAGAATTTCTTATTATTATAGGTTTAAATAAACCTGGATACATTTCATTTGCTTTTTGTTGTATTTTTAATGCAAATTTCAAATTATTATCCCAATTTGGATGATATAATCCTCCTCCATTTGTCCCTATTACAAACATTACCTGTGCGCAGTAATCTTCACCTATTTTAACAGTTGGAGCATAATTTTCATTACTTCCTATTGCATCTCTATGTAAATCTATAATAATATCTGATTTAAATTCATTTAATATATTATTTACTGTTTTTAAAGATCTTGAATATGATCCTGTATAGGCAGGATAATCATGAAATGTTTTGTCATGATATGTATTAAATCCAAAACCATTAAGATATGATATTAATTCATCTCCAACACGTGAAACCGAATAATTCAAATCAATTGTTCTATAATTTCCGCGAAGGAGTATAACTATAATTTTCAGTTTGTGTATAGCTTTCACATGTATGAGTATGGAATATTAAAACATTATTTGCATTTATATGTAAATTACTATAATTTAATATATTCTCTGTCAATTCAAAAGATGTTTCATTTCTTATTTTTACACCATTATATTCAAAATTATAGCTCTCTAAAATTGGATTTTTAGTAACTACTTCTGTACTTACATTTTCTAAACTCTTTTTATCTATTAGCTTGTTTTCCTCTATATTGTCGTTTTTTGTTTCTTTAGCTATTTCTATATCTTCTTTATCAATTTCATTTTCTTCATTATCTTGTCCAATATTCTTATTTATATACTGATCAGTTTTAAATATAGTTGAGGTATTTTTATAAATTATATCTGATGAAATTTTTCCATTTGATTTTTGATTTTCATTTTTACTATAAGTACCACTAATCACATCACTTTCAGTATTAATAGCCAATGTTAAATATTTTATTGTATCAATTTTAAAACTTTGATTAATTCTAAAATTAAAACTAATACTATTTTTTATAAAAATAAAAAGGACATATATTAAAAGTAAAATCATTACTATTTTAACTATGTCCTTTAATCTAATTATTCTAATCTTGAACATATATCTTACTCCTTAGTAAATATATATATTCAATAATTGTCCATAATATTCTTTTTATTTATTATGATATAATACTTAAAACATACAATAGCAAAAAACCTGTATTTATTTATATTTTTCTAGGTTTTAGTTCCAAATATATTGGTTTTTCATTTCCAATCATAGTTGATTTTCCATGTCCTGGATAAACTATTGTATCTTCCGGTAAAATCATTAGTTTTTTTGTGATTGAGTCTATTATCTGTTTGAAATCTGATGTTGGGAGATCTGTTCTTCCCCACGTTCCTCTGAATAATGTATCTCCTGAAATTAGCAATTTTTGATTTTCTATGTATAAACAAGAGCTTCCCTTTGTGTGGCCAGGAGTATGGATAACTTTTAGTTCTATTTCTCCTATATGAATTAAATCTCCATCATCCACTCTTGAATCCGCTTCTAATTCTATTTCCGAAAAGCCATCCAAATACTCTGTTAAATTAACTTTTTTATCATTTAAACCTTCACTATCATCTCTATGAATTAATATTTTTCCACCCATTTTATCTTTTAGGCTTGTTACTCCACCAATATGGTCTCCATGACAGTGGGTTAGATATATGTATTTTAACTTTCCTTTTAATATATTTATTAATTCTATAATTCTATCTACATCACCTGCAGGGTCTATTACCATTGTTTCTTTTGATTTTTGATCAAATATTATATAACAGTTTGTTTCTTCTCCTATCCACGTGTATATTTTTAATCTCTTTAGTATCATTTTTTCCGCAATCCTTTCTATATGTATTATTTAGTATAAAAAGTTTTAAACATTCTTTCTTCTAACTTCATACACACTGTCTATTTTGCGTATAGATTTAAAAACAGTATTTAATTCATTTAAATTTTTAATTTCTACAGTTAAACCTATAGTAGCAATACGATCTTTCCCAACTTTTGTATTAACTCCTAAAATATTAATTTTAACTTTAGAAATAGCATTTAATATATCTGCAAGTAAGCCCATTCTATCATTTGCACTAACTTCGATATCAACACTATAATCTGTTTCTTCCTCTTTTTCCCAATATACATCAATAATTCTATTTTCTTCTTTTAAAAGTTCATTAACATTAAAACAATCTTTTCTATGAACAGAAACACCTCTTCCTTTAGTGATATAGCCTATTATCTCATCTCCTGGAACTGGGTTACAACATCTTGAAAATTTAACTAAACAATTGTCTATTCCTTTTACAATAACACCATTATTTGAGCCTTTCTTTTTTCTTTCACTCTGTGCTTTAGTTAATTCTTCAAGTTTTTCTTCTATATCTTGTTCTTGTTCTTGATTATCTTTTCGATATTCAATTAACATACGAGAAATTATTTTTGTTGCTGTATTTGCTCCAAATCCAACTGCAGCATACATTTCGTCTAAATCTTTATACTTGTATCTATTAAGCATTGGATTTATATATTCTGTTTTAAATAATTTTTCATGTGATAGTCCTAATCTTTTAACTTCTCTTTCAATTGATTCTTTTCCTTTTTCAATATTTTCAGCTTTTCTTTCTTTTTTGAACCAGCTATTAATTTTATTTCTTGCAGCTGTACTCTTTACAAATTTTAACCAATCTAAACTTGGACCTTTAGAATTATCTGATGTAATAATTTCTATAATATCTCCACTTTTTAGTTCTGTTAGAATAGGCATCATTTTGCTGTTTATTTTACAACCTACCATATGATTTCCAATTTCTGCATGAATCATATATGCAAAATCAATTGGTGTAGCACCTTTTGGTAATACTTTAATCGCTCCTTTTGGAGTAAATACATAAACTTCATCTTCAAATAGCTCTGTTTTTAAGTTTTCCATAAATTGTTCTGGGTCTTGCATTTCTTGTTGCCATTCTAAAGATTCTCTAAGCCAAGCTAATCTATCTTCTGTAACTACAACATTTTTCTTACCTTTTCCTAAAAAGTTTGCTTCTTTATAAGCCCAGTGTGCAGCAATACCATATTCTGCAATTTTATGCATATCCCATGTTCGAATTTGAACTTCAAATGGCGTACCTTTTTCTCCTAATAAAGTAGTATGTATTGATTGATACATATTAGGTTTTGGTACAGCAATATAATCTTTAAATCTTCCAGGCATTGGGCTATACATTTCGTGAACAACTCCTAAAGCAGAATAGCAATCTTTAACTGAATTTACAATTATTCTTAAAGCAAATAAATCATAGATTTGATCTAATGTTGAATTATCTCTTTTCATTTTTCTATAAATAGAATATAAGTGTTTAGCACGTCCTGTAACTTCTGCATCAACTTTATTCTTTTTTAATTGAACTCTAATGTCATCCATTATTTTTTGAATAAACATTAGTCTTTCATCTTTCTTCTTATTAATCCCTTCAACTAATTCATGATATTCATCTGGATGTAAAAATTTAAAACCAGCATCTTCTAATTCAGCTTTTATAGAGTATAAACCTAGTCTATTTGCAAGTGGAGCATATAGCTCTAAAGTTTCTTTTGCATTTGCTATTTGTCTTTCTCTTTTTAAATATTTTAAAGTTCTCATATTGTGTAGTCTATCTGCAAGTTTAATTAGGATTACTCTTATATCTTTTCCCATTGCTAAAAACATTCTTCTATAGTTTTCAACTTGAGTTTCTTCTACTGAGGCAAATTGAATAGAGCTAAGTTTTGTAACTCCTTGCACCATATTTGCTATTTCTTCTCCAAATTCTTCTACTAAATCCTCATATGTTACTGGAGTATCTTCAACTATATCATGGAGTAAACCAGCACATATAGTTGGTTCATCTAGACCTATTTCAGCTAAAATATATGCTACATTTATTGGATGTATAATATATGGTTCACCTGATTTTCTTGTTTGTCCATTATGTTTTTCATTTGCAAAGTTATATGCCCTCATTATTAATTTTGTATCTACTTTTCTGGTTACTTCTTTCTTTTTATTTATTACATCATTAATTGTGATTTCCTTGTTTTCGCTCATTTAATACACCCCTGTTTTTATCTAAATTATAAACTCTTAATTACATCCTTTATATTAATTTGGATTGTATCATATCCATTAAAAGAATTAATATCTAAATTTCCGGCAATATCTACTCTATCTCCTATTTTAAATTCTTCTGAATAATGGCCTAAGTTAAATCCAATTGCATCTATGTAATTATTACTATTATCTTTTAATCCAAGCTTTAAATGCTTTCCATTAGTTAAGCTTCTAATAGAATTTATTCTTAGATTTTTAATAGCAAATATAGGCATAGAATTTGATTCTCCAAATGGTTCTAATAATTTTAAACTTTGCACAACATTTGTATCTATATCATTTAAATCCACAGTTTGATCAATACTTATTATTGGTTTTAAATCAATAATATTTGAATTATTCCCTATATTTAATAATGTTGTTTTAAAGTTTTCAAAGTTTAGTTCATTTACACTTAATCCACATGCCATACTATGTCCACCAAATTCATCTAATGAATCTTTACATTTTAGTAATGCATCATGTAAATCAAATCCAGGTATACTTCTTCCGTGATCCTTTTCCTATGCCATTTTCATCATCAAATGAAATTAGAATAGATGGCTTATAATATAATTCTGTTATTCTAGAAGCTACTATTCCAATTATTCCTGCATGCCAATTCTTACCTTTTAATACTATTATACTATCATTTGATAGTCCATTTTCTTCTATTTGGTTAATAGCTTCATCAAATATTTGCTTTTCTTCTTCTTGTCTTTTTAAATTTAAACTATTTAGCTCTTCTGCTATTTTAATTGCTTTTTCTTTGTCATTATCTAACAATAAATTTAATGCCGTATATGCTGAACCAATTCTCCCAGAAGCATTAATTCTTGGTGCAACACCAAAAGCTATTGAAATAGAATTCACCTTTTTATATCCTGCTGTCTTAATAATAGCATCTAATCCAACATTTTTCGTACACTCTACAAGTTTCAAACCTAATTTAGTAATAACTCTATTTTCATCAACTAATGGTACAATATCTGCTATTGTTCCAATAGACACAATATCTAAATATTTTAAGTACTCTTTTTCATCTAATTTTAATCTTTGGCTTATAGCCTGTGTTAGTTTAAATGCTACTCCCACACCACATAATTCTCTAAATTGGTATTTACTGTCTTTTCTTTTGCAATCAATAACAGCTATAGTATTAGGTATAATGTCTCCAGGCTCATGATGATCTGTTACAATAACATCAATCCCTATTTTTTTTGCGTATTCTACTTCTTTTATAGATGTAATTCCACAATCTACAGTTATTATAAGAGTATAATTATCTTCTTTAATTTTTTCTATAGCTTCAATATTTAGTCCATATCCTTCATCTATTCTATTTGGAATATAAACTCCACAATCTAGCCCTCTATCTTTTAAAAATTTTTTTAAAACTGTTGAACTTGTAATTCCATCTACATCATAATCTCCGTAAATAGTAACTTTTTCATTTGAATTAATTGCTTTTATTATTCTATCTACAGCCTGTTCCATATCAGGCATCTCAAATGGATTATAAAAATCATTTCTTTTTGGATTCAGAAAAACTTCAGCTGTATCAACAGTTATTCCTCTATTTACCATAATTTGGGCTAATGTTTTATTTAAATTAAATCTTTTTACTATTTTTTCGGTTTCTTCTTCATTTTGATTAGTCTTATATTGCCATTTTTTATTCATTTAATTACCTCTTATATTTCTATTGTTCTTTATTTTACTACAACATATTTAAAATATCAATAGATATAATTTTCACTCACATAAAAAATAATTTTTCATAATATAGTATATCTTTATAAATTTAGTAGATACTATTTGTATTTAGTATGTTATCTATAATGGTTTATTGGTAACCATTTAAAAACCTAAATATATTTAAGGAATGAAAATTTAATGAAATCAATTTGTATAAAAACTAATAATGAAGATTCTATTAATTATCTACTAAATAAGTTGAAAAATGATAATCTAAAACATATTTATTTTTCGTGCCATAAATTCAAGGTTTTTACTAATATAATTATACATTATACCGGTGATGATTTTATTATTTTTATTAAATATTTATCTGATACTTTTTCTTCTTTAGTTCTAAATCTATTTGAATTAGATATTGCAGAAAGTATAATCAATCAAGAATACTTTTATTTTAATAATTTTGAGAAAATATCAATTTTAGAAAAAATTAAAAATAATAAAGATGATATATCATCTTTTGAAAAGAAAAAAAGTATTTTATATAATACATTTTTTAATTATTTTAAAGAATATAATAAACTATATTTAAAAGGGTTTATTACTTTTAGACTAAAATCCTATTATAAAGAATTAGAAAATATAGTTGATTTATCAATAAATCAGTATGTTATAGAAAAAGAATACAATGATTTTGTAGAGTTGCTTAGATTATATGTTCAATCACGAAGTTCTATTAGCGAAAAAGTATATTTACTATATAAAAAAAATAATCCTATTTTATTAGATAAAAATAAAAATATTATTCCAACAGAAATTAATACACTTAATTGTAAATATTTATCAGATATAAGTTTTTCTTCTTCTGATAAAATTTTAAATACATTACTAAATATTCTCCCTAGAAAGATTTATATTGATTTAGTAGATAATAAAATAGATGATTTTCTAAATACTTTAAAATTGATCTTTGAAAATAGAGTTGAGTTTATTTAAAATTTTATAAACTTAACTAAAAAATCTCCTAAATGGAGATTTTTTAGTTATTAAATACATTATTTTTCATATATATTAATAATCTTTGGGTTAATTTTGACATATCTTGCTCATATAATTTTTTATTAGTATCATATTTCCAATTATAATTTCTATCAGCAAATTTTGAAAAAAATATTCTATATTCATATGGATAATTTCTTAGAATTTCTATTGGTGCATATTTCATTATTTCTATCATTTCTTTGCTTGCCTTAGAAATTTCTTTATTACTATATTTATTTAATTTTACCATCTTAATTCTTCTCCTTCGAATCTTTTGTAAAGCTCTTCTATTTCATTTGAATCATCTACACTTATTATAGGTGTTTCTTCTCCTTCTTCTTTTGATTCGTCTTGTGACGCATAAAATTGTTCTTCAACCGTTTTCAAATCGTCGTAAGTCCAATTCCAGCCCCTTTCTTCAACTAGACTAAAATCTATCGGTAGTCCAAATGCATCAATTGCATCTTTATCAATATTTTCAAATAACATCTCATCTAAAACCCAATGACGATCTGTTGGCAGGTCTGTATCTAATGTAATGTATCTGCGGTCACTTATAGCAACGCAATATTTTCTTGTATAAGTATCATCTGCTTCCTTTTTAACTAAAGCAAATGGATATGAATCAACTCCAACAGTATTCAAATACAAACTTATTATAATTGCATATTGAGAAGGTGTACATTTTTTAAGTTTAATTGCATCCATAATGCTCCCTGTAAAATCCTCATCTATTGTAAATTCTCCATTATAAAAATACTTTAATACTGCATCTGTATTTGGAAACTCATCCTGTTCTTTAATATACCCCTCATCACCTGGCATAAATGATACTAAAGTTCGACATTCATCTGTAATTATTTTTTTTGCTTCTAAATGTTCTTTTGTATATGGATGGATTATTTTTCTGTCATCTAATAATTCTAATAATTCTTGTGAAACAGATTGTACTAAAACTAAGGAATCAGCAGGGCAAATTATTTCTTCTAACTTGCTATTTCTATTTTCAACCATTTCGAATATAGTTTTTTCTGAAAGATTTCCATAATTTGATATATTAATTACTTTACTATTATATAATAATTCGTTGACTTTTTCCTGTTTAACATAACCATATGAAACTGAGGGGTCATACGTATATTCCTGTTTACCCGGAACAGTTTTAATGCTTTCCTCTATGTATTTCTTTAAATCAAATTCATCTAAATTTCCAATAGTACTTTGATTATAATCCAGATTGTCAAAGCCGGTTTTTTCTATATTTGGTGCAATAATACTATAGTCTATAGTATTATTTGGATTAAAATTTAAGCATTCTAAACTTTTAGAATTAACATCTACATACGCACCTTGAACATTAAAATAAAGGTTTTCTACATTATCTCCAAACATAAATGAAACCGGTGTTTCTTCTTTATAAGGCGTATTCCCCTCTAGCCAAACTGATGAAGCTGATGAACTTGAGATTTTATCTGCTATCTCTTTTGTAAATAGCGCTCCATGGAGCATTATTTTATTTGCATTTTCTATACCAAGTTTTTTTATAGCCTTTTCATTAATATGGCTCCTACTAAAATCTATTATAGCCAGCTCATCTTTAACATTTACATCTCCTAAGTCGACATTAATTTCAGGAGCTGTAAGTTCGAATGGTTCACTAGTTTTTCCAGAACCATTTACCAAAAGACTTTCTACAGTTATACCACTTATGCTTATTTCATTTATATTTCCAAATGTTGAATTTTCTCCATTATGAAACTGAATTGTAACATTGCTTCCCATTATAGTTATATTCTTAATATAATCTTTAAATAAATAGTTAATATTAATTTTTCCAGTCTCACTTTGTTTTTCTAATGATTTTTTTAATTCCTCAATTCTTTCTTTTAAGTTAAATTCTCCACCATTAAGTCTTGCTTCTTCTCCAACTGTAGTTGCTTGAGTTGGTTTAGCTTGTACTATATTGGGATTTTGTGTTGCTAGTACTACTGCAGTCAATAATCCAGCTATTGTTTTATATCCAATAATTTTTCTTTTATTATCCTTCATTATTTCACTCCCTATTATCATCTAATTCAATATTATACTGTAATACCATTTAAAAGTCAAATTTTACTTGACTTTTAATTTTATAAAGAATATACTTCATTTATAAATAAAATATTATTTTATATTTAAAAAATAAACAATTAAAAGGAGGTTAAATTAGATGGATAACCTAATTGAAATTAGATGGCATGGACGTGGAGGTCAAGGTGCAAAAACTGCTTCACTTTTATTAGCAGATGCAGCATTTAATACAGGTAAATATATTCAAGGTTTCCCAGAATATGGTCCTGAAAGAATGGGTGCTCCTATTACTGCTTATAATAGAATAAGTGATAACCCTATTACCGTTCACAGTAATATTTATGAGCCAGACTATGTTGTTGTTGTAGATGATACACTTTTAGAGACAGTTGATGTTACAGCAGGTCTTAAATCAACTGGTGCAATTGTTATTAATACTACAAAATCAGCAGATTATTTAAAATCAACTTTAAAAGGATATAGTGGAAAAGTTTATACTATAGATGCAAGAAAAGTATCTATGGATTGCTTAGGTAAATACTTTCCAAACACACCTATGCTTGCAGCTATTGTAAAAGTTACAGGAATAATGTCAGATGAAGCTTTTATAAAAGATATGGAAGGTTCTTTTAAACACAAATTTGCTAAAAAACCTGAAGTTATTGAAGGTAATATGAATGCAATTAAAATGGCGTTAAATGAAGTAAAAAGTATATAAAATTAAAGGAGTTGTTTATAATGACAGAAATTAATAAAAATACACCTATGGAAGATTTAACCATTGGTGGAAATATTTATACATCTGGTAATAGTAAAGAATTTAAGACTGGTGATTGGAGAAGTATGAAACCAGTATATATAGAAGAAAAGTGTAAACAATGTGGCCTATGCTTCCCTGTTTGTCCAGAAAATGCTATTCCAGTAAATAAAGAAATGAAAAGAGAAGATTTTAATTTTGATTATTGTAAAGGATGTGGAGTTTGTGCTAAAGTATGTCCTTTCAAAGCTATCGAAATGAAGGAAGAAGGTGTTTAGAATATGAGTATAAGAGAAAGATTAAGTGGTAATGAAGCATCAAGCTATGCTATGAAACAAATTAATCCTGATGTTGTGGCTGCCTTCCCTATCACTCCATCAACAGAAATACCACAATATTTTTCAACATTTGTTGCAAATGGTACAGTTGATACAGAATTTGTTGCAGTTGAATCTGAACATAGTGCAATGTCAGCTTGTATTGGTGCAGAATCTGCAGGTGCAAGAGCTATGACTGCCACATCAGCTAATGGCCTATCTTTAATGTGGGAAATGATTTATATTGCATCAAGTTTAAGACTTCCTATTGTTATGAGTTTAGTAAATCGTGCTGTTTCTGGTCCATTAAATATACATAATGATCATTCAGATGCAATGGGAGTTAGAGATTCTGGTTGGATTATGTTATTTTCAGAAAACAATCAAGAAGCTTATGATAATTTACTTATGGCACATAGAATTGCTGAACACAAAGACGTAATGCTACCTTTAATGGTATGTCAAGATGGATTTATAACATCACATTCTATTGAAAACATTATGTTAGAAGAAGACAGCGAAGTTAAAAAATTTGTTGGAACATATAAACCAGAGCACTATTTATTAAATAGGAAAGAACCAATTGCTGTTGGTCCACTTGATTTACAAGCTTACTTATTTGAACATAAAGCTCAACAAGCTGAAGCTATGAAAAATGCAAAACAAGTAATACTTGATACTGCAAAAGAATTTGAATCATGGACAGGTAGACATTATGGTTTATTTGAAGAATATAAATTAGAAGATGCAGAACTTGCAATAGTATGTATGAATTCAACAGCTGGAACTACAAAATATGCAGTTGACAGATTAAGAGAAAAAGGTATAAAAGCTGGACTTATTAAAATTAGAGTTTATAGACCATTCCCTGCTGAAGAAATAGCAAAAGCACTTTCTAAATGTAAGGCTGTTGCTGTTCTTGATAAATCTGATTCATTAAATGCTGCTGGAGGAGCTTTATTTTCAGATGTTACATCAGGAATGTTTGTAAATAATATTAATGTACCTACAGTAAATTATATTTATGGTATTGGTGGTAGAGATGTTCCTGCAACTGATATTGAATCTGTATATAATGATTTAGCAGAAATTGTAAAAACTGGAAATATTGGAAATCCTTATAGATATCTTGGATTAAGAACAAAGGAGGGAAAATAATATGGCATATAATATGAAAGAAGTAATTGCAAATAAACCTTCTAGATTTTCTGAAGGTCATAGAATGTGTGCTGGATGTGGCGCACCTGTTGTTGCAAGACATATCTTAAGAGCATTAAAAGAAGAAGATCATGCTGTAATTGCAAATGCTACAGGATGTATGGAAGTTTCTACTTTTACATATCCATATACTGCTTGGACAGATTCATTTATACACACAGCATTTGAATGTGCTGGTTCTACCCTATCTGGTGTTGAAGCTGCATATAAAAGTTTAAAAAGACAAGGAAAACTTGATGAAAAAGAAGATGAACATACAAAATTTATTGCATTTGGTGGAGATGGTGGAACATATGATATAGGTATTCAAGCTTTATCTGGAGCTATGGAAAGAGGACATAATTTAACTTATGTATGTTATGATAATGGTGCATATATGAATACAGGTATTCAACGTTCTTCTGCAACACCTAGATTTGCAGACACTACTACTTCCCCAGCTGGAAAAGTAATTCCAGGAAAAATGCAATCTAGAAAAGACTTAACAGAAATATTAGTTTCTCATCATATTCCTTATGTAGCACAATCAATCGCATTTATTGATTTTAGAGATTTATATGAAAAAGCTGAAAAAGCAATTTATACAGAAGGTCCAAGCTTTTTAAATGTATTTTCTCCATGTCCACGTGGTTGGGGCTATCCTACAGAAGACTTAATGGAAATCAATAAATTAGCTGTTCAAACTTGCTATTGGCCTCTATATGAAGTTGTAAATGGTAAATATAAAATCACATATAAACCTGCTAAAAAACTTCCAATAGAAGACTTCTTAAAACCACAAAAAAGATTTAGACATATGTTTAAAGAAGGAAATGAATGGATGATTGAAGAGTTCCAAAAAGAAGTTGATAAACGTTGGCAAGCACTATTAGACTTAGAAGAAATGTCAAATAAAGAATAATAATTACTTTTTTAAAATATAAATACCGAAGAATTATTTCATAAATTATGTTATAGTTCTTCGGTATTATTATTATATAGTTCTTTTTTTTTATTTTATTTAATATTATCTAATATGAGAAAAATTAAAATCTTTTTATTTAACACATTATTAATTTCAATAAGTACATTTATATTGCAAATTTTAAAACTAATTTTTAATATTTATATATCAAATCGAATATCACGTGAAGCATTAGGGGTTTTCCAGCTAGTTATGACAATATATATGTTTGGAATAACAATTGCAGCTTCTCGGTGTAAATTTAGCAACTACTCGTATTGTATCAGAAGAAATAGCTACCCCAACAAATTCAAATATACAAAAAGCTACAATCAAAAATATTATTATTAGTTTAATTTTAGGCTCTATGGCTGGAATAATATTTGTTTTATGTGGTTCATTTATTTCAGAACAATGGTTACACAATCAAATACATAAAGATATAATATATTTAATTGCAATAGCTTTGCCTATGATATCGGTTTCAAGCTGTATTTCGGGTTATTTTACTGCAATTAGAAAAATATACCATTCTTTGATTGCTAATTTTTTAGAATATGGTGTTAAATTTGTTTTAACAATTTTTTTATTAAAAAAATACATTCCTACAGGAAATATAAATAATATTTGTTTTGCTCTAATTTTAGGAGATGTAGTCTCTGAAGTAATATCTTTTACATATAATATACTCTTTTTAGTTATCAGTTTAAATAAATTTAGTATGATTAATAATAGATTTAAAGATAGTTATTTATATAGAATCTTACGTATTCTTTTCCCTGTTGCATTTACTTCTTATATACGTTCTGGGCTTTCTACAATAAAGCAATTTCTAATTCCATCTAGTTTAGAAAAAAGTGGATTAAATTATGATAAATCACTAGCAAATTATGGAACGATTACAGGAATGGTAATGCCTATTATTATATTTCCATCAACAATTTTTTCTGCAATTTCAACCATATTAGTTCCAGAATTTTCTAGGCTAAATATAAGAAAAGAATATTCTAAAATAAAAAAATATACTTTTAAATTACTTAAAATATCCTTATTTTCTTCTATTTTAATTGCTATAGTTTTCTTATTTTTTGGAAATAATCTGGCTTTAAAAATTTATAAAGATTTAACTATTGGAAATTATTTAAAGATATTTGCATTTTTAGCACCTTTAATATATATAGATATTATAATTGATGGCATTCTAAAAGGATTAGATGCACAAGTAAGTGTTTTATTTATAAATATAATTGATTTAATAATAAGCATATTTTTTATAACTATTTTTGTCCCAGTTCTTGGAATTACAGGTTTTATTTTATCAATTTTTATAAGTGAATTAATTAATTTTACATTAAGTCTAGCTAAACTATTAAAAACAATTTCTAAACCAAAAATAAGAAAGTGTTAAATACTACTTTCTTATTTTTTATACTTTATTTTAAATTTTTTCTTCTTAATTGTCCACATGCTGCATCAATATCAGAACCTAATTCTCTTCTTATTGTTGCCACTATTCCATGATCATTTAAATAATCTCTAAACTTTATTATATTTTCATTATTTGTTTTTTCAAAACTTCCATTTTCGATTTTATTTATTGGAATTAAATTTACATGACATATCATTCCATGTAAAAGTTTTACTAATCTTTTAGCATCATCTAAATTATCATTATTATCTTTTGCTAAGGCATATTCAAAAGAGATTCTTCTATTTGTTTTAGATATATAATCTTTACATGCTTTAATCAATTCTTCAATGTTATATTTATTGTTTATTGGCATCATTTTGCTTCTCTGTTCGTCTGTTGTAGCATGTAGTGAAATTGATAATGTACATTGAATATTTTCTTCAGCTAATTGATATATTTTAGGTACAATCCCACTTGTTGAAATACTTATATGTCTTGCTCCAATATTGATTCCTTTAGGATTATTAATAATTCTTATAGCATTTACAACATTGTCATAATTGTCCATAGGTTCCCCTATTCCCATAAATACAACATTTGAAATTTTAATATTTTCATCTCTCTCTACTGATAAAATCTGCTCTACAATCTCTCCACTAGTTAAACTTCTTACAAACGCTATTCCTGTTGATGCGCAAAACTTACACCCCATTTTACATCCTACTTGTGAAGATACGCATAAACTATATCCGTGATGATATTTCATAAGTACAGTTTCTATTGCATTTCCATCAAGTATGTCAAATAAGTATTTTATTGTTCCGTCTGAAGCTATTTGTTTTTTTAGTATTTTAAATATACCTAAAGTATAGTTATTGTTAAGCTTTTCTCTTAATTCAATAGATAAATTTGTCATTTCATTAAAAGATATTACCTTTTCTTGATATATCCATTTAAAAATCTGCTCAGCTCTAAACTTTTTTTCACCAATGTTTTCTAATTCAATTTTTAATTCTTCTAAATCAAAATCTTTTATATTTTTTAACATTTTAAATTTATTCCTTAATTATTCTAAATATTGTTTATTTTACCATATCTTCTAATTAAATTCAATGTTATATATTAGGAAAATAGTTATTTAGCTCTTCATCTGTTGGAATATAATCAGTCATTGTATTATCCAAATAAGATGCATATGCGGTCATATCAAAATATCCTGTTCCTGTTAATCCAAATAAAATTGTTTTTTCTTCTCCAGTTTCTTTACATTTTAAAGCCTCATCAATAGCAACCTTTATAGCATGAGAAGATTCTGGTGCTGGGAAAATTGTTTCTTTTTGTGCAAATAAAATAGCTGCCTTAAATACATCATTTTGTTTAGCTGAAACCGCTTCCATATAACCATCGTGATACAATTTAGAGATTATCGGAGACATTCCATGATATCTTAGCCCGCCTGCATGATTAGGTGATGGTATAAAATCACAACCTAATGTATACATTTTTGCAAGTGGTGTCATTTTTCCTGTATCACAATAATCATAAGTATATTTTCCTCTTGTTAGAGATGGACAAGATGCAGGCTCAACAGCAACTATTCTAGGATTATGTATTCCTTTTATTTTATCTCTCATAAATGGCGCTATAAGCCCACCTAAATTAGAGCCTCCTCCTGCACAACCTATAATTATGTCAGGGTAATCTTCTAATATTTTAAATGCTGTTTCACATTCTAATCCTATTATTGATTGATGTAATAAAACTTGATTTAATACAGATCCTAAAACATATTTTGAATTAGGTGTTGTTACAGCTCTTTCAACTGCTTCTGAAATTGCACATCCTAAACTTCCTGTTGTATTTGGATGTGTCTTTAATATTTTTCTTCCTACATCTGTAGTATTGCTTGGGCTAGCTATTACTTCAGCTCCAAAAGTTCTCATTATATCTTTTCTAAATGGTTTTTGCTCATAAGATCCTTTTACCATATATACAGATAATGGTATCCCAAAGTAACTACAAGCTTCAGATAAAGCTGTCCCCCATTGTCCTGCTCCTGTTTCTGTTGTAAGGTGCTTTATTCCTTCTTGCTTTGCATAATATACTTGTGCAATAGCAGAATTTAGTTTATGACTTCCTGATGTGTTATTTCCTTCAAATTTATAATAAATTTTTGCTGGAGTATCAAGATATTTTTCAAGATTATATGCTCTTACTAATGGAGATGGTCTATATATTCTATACATTTCTTGTACTTCTCTTGGAATATCAAAATATCTTGTTTTATTATCAAGTTCTTGCTTTGCTAGTTCTTTACAAAATACTGGTAATAAATCTTCTAAAGTTGCCTCCTTTTTTGTTACAGGATTAAGCATTGGCTCAGGTAATTCTTTCATATCTGCTCTTAAATTGTAATATTGTTTAGGCATTTGATCCTCTGTTAAATATAATCTATATGGACTTTGTTTTTTACTCATAATTATTCTTCCTTTCATTATTTAATTCTTTTATTAATATACTAGTTTAATCTATTATCAACCAGTAAAGTTTATATCTATTTTTAATAAAGTTTTCTTGCTTCATATTTTCCTCCTTGTAAAACAAAAAACAGAAGTAATCTTTTTCTACTTCTGCCTTTTTATAGTTATAAATTATAAAGATACCTTTAAAATATAAAAAAAACACAAGTATTGGTATTTAATTATCACCTATACTTGTGCTATCTTTTTTATATTTAAATTTATAGCATGATTAAATAGTACGGGTGATTTCAAATTTATCCCATACTTGTTGCCAGTTATTAAATTTAATAATACTAGCTACTTTAATCATGTTCTTTCTCCTATCTTTATTTTATTAGTTTTAAATTTTAGACTAATATTTTAGTTTTGTCAATACTTTTTTATAAATTCACCAAATTTACTAAACTTTTAATTATTTTTAATGTAAATCTTTTTTTATTGTTAATTTATATCCACCTACATCATTTACTCTGATATTTGCATTTAATGCATTAAATTTTTCATTTAAATATGAAATATACATAGGAACTATTCCATTATTTACTTTTTTATTTTCCCATATTATTTCTTGTAACTCAGCTTCACTAATTTTTGTCTCTGGATTTTTTAAAAATAATTCTAAAATGTCACATTCTTGTTTATTAAGATTTAAAGCCACATTATCTTTTAAAATCTGTGACTTTTCTTTATTAAAAACAATATTTCCTATTACAAATTTATTATTATATTCTTCTTTTCTTGTTACTAATCTTATTCTAGCAATTAATTCTTCCTTTTCAAATGGTTTTGTAATATAATCATTTGCTCCAATATCCAAACCCTTAACCTTATCATCTACTAAACTTTTTGCTGTTAATATTATAATTGGTGTGCTTATATTTAAATTTCTAATATTTCTTACAACCTCGAATCCGTTCATTATTGGCATCATCACATCTAGAATTATACAATCATATTTATTCTTTTTTACTCTTTCTAGTGCATCTTTTCCATTAAAAACTATTTCTACCTCATAATTATTATTTTCAAGTATTGCTCCTACAGCCTCTGCTAATTCTTCTACATCATCAGCAAGTAAAATTTTCATTATAATTCAAATCCTTTCATCAGTATTTTTATCCTTTATTTATCATATTTCTAATTGCTATCATATTTATATCTGTTGTAGCTATCTGTTCTGCACATTTTTTCAATTCTTCTACTATCATTTTTTGATTTTGTATATTTTTTTTATATTTCATTTGATGTTCTAAACTTGCCCAAAAGTCCATTGCTATAGTTCTTATCTGTACTTCCAGAAAAATCTTGTGAACAACTCCTGCAATATTTAATGGAACTTTTAGAATTAAATGATAGCTTCTATAGCCATTTTCTTTAGGATTTTTTATATAGTCTTTTTCTTTTATTACCTTTATATCGTCATATTTTTTTATCATTTTGACAATATCATATACATCATCAGCAAAAGGACATATTATTCTAATTCCAGCAGCATCATGTATTTTAGTTAAAGCATTTTCTAGATTCACCTCTAAACCCTTTCTTTTAAGTTTTTCTATCATACTTTCTTCTGATTTTATTCTAGATATTATGTATTCTATAGGATCTCTATCATTATGAATTTTTCTATATTTTCTAATTACCTCTAATCTTGCAGTTATTTCTTCTATAACGGCCTCTAATTCCAATATTGATTCTTTATAAAATCCTAATTTCAATTTTTTATCCTCCTTTGTAATTGTTAATATTATAACTATTTTTTTATTGAAATAAGATTGAAAATTATTCATATGTTTTAAACTAATATAAATAATTCTAATGCTGAAAGTATTACACTTTAAGCTTTCAAAGATACTGAAAAGTTAGATATTTCACCTATTGACAAAAAAATTAAAAATATATATTATATTGTTATATTTATAATTTATAATTTATATTAATTAAGGGGGTTTTTTATATGAAAAAAGTTTTAAGCAGATTATTAATTATTACATTAATGTTTTTTATTGTATTTTCACTGTCTAATATTTCTAGAGCAGAAGATACAATAGTACCAGAAGGATCTAAAAATGTTGCTACTGATTCTCAAAATGGTGAAGAAGAAAATTTAACAAGTCATTCTTCTAAAAATTACAATTATTTTGGAGTGGGTAAAACGAATATTAATATTACAGAGCAGGTTGAAGGTGATGTATTTGTTGTATCTGGTGGAACTGTTACAATAGATGCTTATGTTTCAGGAAATGTCTTTGTATGTGCTCCAAATGTTGTAATTACAAACAATACTCAAATAGATGCTTCTTTATTTGTACTTTCACAAACAATGATACTTCAAGGACAAGTTGAAGGAAACGTATTTTCTATGAATGAACAATTTAATTTAGAAAATGCAAGTTACATTAAATATAGTTTATTCTTGTTTAGTCAGAAAGCTAAAATTGATGGATTTATTAATAGTGATGCAAATATTTCTTCTGAAAAATTAGAAGTTTCTAATAGTACTCAAATTGATGGAGATTTAAATTATTCTGCAAAAGAAAAAGTTAACCTAAGTGAAAGCACTGTTGCTGGAAATGTTCACTTTTTAGAAAAAACTGAAAAAGAAAATAATCCTACAAAATCAATTATTTCAAAAGGATTATCAATCTTTTCTTATGCAATCTTTGTAGTAATTTTATTTTTACTATTAAACTGGATAAAATCAAAAATTATATATGAACATACTGAGTTTAAAAATAGCATCGGAAAATATATATTATTTGGTCTATTAGGAATATTTATTGTACCAATAGCTAGTCTTATACTTCTACTTATTAGTTTAACATCAAAATTAGGATTCTTGTTATTATTATTGTATATTCTTATGCTATATGTTTCATCACCTGTATTTATTATTTGCTTATCAAATTTAATAGCTAAAAAGAATAATGAAGATAACACTTTCTCAATGTCAGTTCTATTTGTTATTCTTCTAAGTTTAGCTTACCAAATAATTAAATTAATACCTGTTATAGGTACTCTTGTATCACTTGCAATTCATGTATTAGGATTTGGATTAATATTTAAAACGCTTTTACCTTCAAAAGAAAAAGTGGCAGAATAATAAATAATACATTATATAGATTATCTATTTAGTAGATAATCTATATTTTTAAAATATATTTTTACTACAATTAATTCGTATTTAGAAAGGCATTACCTATGAAGAAGAAAAAAAAGAAAAAACGTGCTCAAATAAAATCTAGACCAATTAGACCAAATATACCTAATAGAGTAATAGAAGATTCATCTGAAGATATAGAAGAATTGGAATCAAAACCAAAAAGGCCTGTAAAGAAAAAGCCTATAAAACCAAAAAAGAAAAAAAAGAGTTTTATCAGAAAACTTCTAAAATTTTGCTTTTATGTTTCATTTACAATTCTAATAGTCTTTTTGAGTTTTAAAGCAATTGTTTTTAATAAATTAATAAAAAATATGATAAATAATACTCCTTCTACAGTTTATGATTCAAATAAAAACATAATAGCACAAATAGGAAATGAGAGAATACGTAATAATATAAAATATGATGATATTCCTACTAGCCTAGTAAATGCTTATATCTCAATAGAAGACAAACGTTTTTATAAACATCATGGTGTAGATATAAAAAGAACAGGTGGTGCAATACTTACATATATTACACATCGTGGTTCATCTTCCTTTGGTGGAAGTACAATTACTCAACAATTGGTTAAAAACCTAACTGGTGATGATTCTACAACAATTACTAGAAAAGTTAAAGAATGGTTTTATGCTATATGTATGGAATTTAACTATTCAAAAGAACAAATACTTGAAACATATTTTAATATTATTTATACAGGTCCAAATATTTATGGTATAGATCAAGCTGCTATTTATTATTTTGATAAAGATGTTAAGGATTTAGATTTGGCAGAATGTGCTTTTTTAGCTGGCTTAAATAATAGTCCTAATTCTTATAACCCATTTTCAAGTGTAGATAATTCTGCAAGAATTAAGAAAAGAACTAAAATTGTATTAAAACAAATGTTAGAATTAAAATATATAAGCCAGTCTGAGTATGATGATGCTGTATCTAAAGTAGAATTTGGTCTAAAATTTAAAAATGGAAAAACATCTAATAATTTTAAAACTTATTCATATAATACAGATGCCTTAATAAATGAAGTAATAGCAGATTTATCGCAAAAAAAACACATACCTAAAGAATTTGCAAGTAACTTCTTTATACTATCAGGTTCAAATATATACAGCACGGAAAATCCTAAAATACAAAAAATACTAGAACAAGAAACTCAAAAAAATAAATATATTCTAAAATCTGAAAATGGTACAGATACTTCTCAAGCAGCCATTGTTGTAATAAACCATTCTAATGGATATGTTGTTGCATCATCTGGTGGGCTTGGTGAAAAAAATGCATCTAGAAGTTTAAATAGAGTAACCCAGATGAAAAGACAAACTGGTTCAGCTATGAAGCCTATTGCAATTCTAGCTCCAGCTATAGATAGAAAAATTGTAACTCCAACAACATTAATAGATGACTCCCCTACAACATTTACAGATTATACAGGAAAACTATATACTCCTATAGATTATGATTCTTGTAAAGGTACAATTACATTAAGACAAGCAGTTGAAACTTCACAAAATATACCTTTTGTTAAAATCATTGAACAATTAACTCCTCAAGTTTCAATAAAATATTTAAAAAAGATGGGAATTACAAGTTTAAATAACAATGATGTTAACTTATCTCTTTCTTTAGGAGGACTTGATGAGGGTATTTCCCCTCTTGAATTTGCAGCCGCCTATTCTACTATCGCAAATGATGGAATCTATATTGAACCAACATTTTATTCTAAAATAACATCTTTTGATAATGAAACAGTTTTAAATTCTAGTCAAAAAAGAAGAAGAGTTTTTTCAAAAGATGTAGCATGTGTATTAAAACAACTATTATTAGAACCTGTAAATGGAGAAAATGGTACTGCAACCTATTGTAAAATCTCAAATTTTGATGTTGCAGCAAAAACAGGTACTACAAATGATAATTATGATAGATGGTTATGTGGTTTTACTACATATTATACATCAGTATGTTGGTATGGATTTGACAAAAATGAACCTATTAATTTTAGTGGTCAGAATCCAGCAGGTCTTATATGGTCAGAAGTTATGAAATCGATTCATTCTACTCTTCCTCCTACAAGATTTGAAATAACAAATGGTGTAATTTCAAGAAAGGTTTGTAAAGATTCAGGACAACTTGCAAATCCTAAATGTAAAAATACATATACAGAATACTATTTAAAAAATACAAATTTAGAAACTTGTGCAATGCACTAATAAAAATATGATTAATATAAAAAATATGATAAGCTATGAATAAAGCCTGTCATATTTTTTTATATTTGAAATATATTATATATTAATAAGTTTTTTATAATACTTAAAGTGTAAGAATTTTATTAGGAAATTGAAAGGTTTTAGATTAAATGAACAAATTTCATATCTACACATTTAAAATAAGAAGAAATTTTTTTCCAATATTTTTAATTTTATTTATTTTTTCACTAATTATATTTTCTAAATCAAATATACAAGCAGCAGAAAATCGGATTAAAACTGTGGTATCATACAATAATCCCATCACTTTTCCCCTTTTTAATTGCTACTGAATTATTAACGCATACAACAATAGTTAATATTTTTAGTAAAATCTCTAATAAAATAACAAAGTCTTTATTTAATCTTCCTGGTGAAAGCACTTTTGCATTAATTATGGGTTTTTTAAGTCGGTTATCCTGTTGGAGCTAAAATATCAATTAATTTTAGGAATAATAATATATGTACAAAAGAAGAATGCGAGAGAATGTTAAGTTTTACTAATAATTCTAGTCCACTTTTTATTTTAGGTACTTGTGGAATAACTTTATTTAAAAATGCCTCAATTGGTGTTTTACTGCTTATCTCACATTTTATTTCAGCTATTACTGTAGGTTATATATTTAGATTTTGGAAAAAATCCAAACCAAATTTTAAAAAACAAACTAATAGAACTTCTGTTAATAATAATAAACTACAGTTAATTACTAAAAAAAATTTTGGTGAAATACTTGGAAAAAGCATACAAACATCTATATTTTCAATTTTAAATATTGGAGGTTTTATTGTTCTATTTTCTGTTTTAATTTCTATACTTAACAATTCTGGAATTGTAAATTTAATTGAAATAATTTTTAAACCATTTTGTAATTTTTTTAATATTCCTGTTAAAATTCCAAGTTCACTATTTTTAGGCTCATTTGAAATAACAAATGGATTAAATATATTATCAAATATAAAAATTAAAAACATTTCATTAATTATAATACTAACATCTTTTTTATTAGGTATTGGTGGTATTTCAATATTTTTTCAAATTTTAAGTATTGTATCTAAATCTGATCTTTCAATAAAGCCATATATTATAGGAAAACTTTTACAAGGAATATTTTCTTGTATATATACATATATTTTAATATCAATTTTCCCTGTTTTTAATTTTAATTTATAGGAGGTTTAGTTTATGGAAAAAGATTATAATATAGATTCAAATAATGTTTTTAATCCATATCATTTAAATAGTTCTGCAGTAGATTTTAATGAACTTTATAAAGACCCAATGTTTAACCCAATTGCTCAATATGAGCAAGCATATTCTTATTATAGATATCTTTGTATGCAAATGGATTATAAAATTAAATGTAAAGAATACGAAAAACTTTGCCAATAAAGGTTAAAAAGTTTATCAAAAAAGCCTTTTATTAAATTCTAATAAAAAGCTTTTTTATTTTTATGCACTTTTCAATTCTAGTCCATACTAAATGTTTAGCAATAAAAACTAATATTTCCTGAATGAATTTTCTTCCACATTTCTACTATTTGAAAATAATGTAAAGAAATATCTTCGCAAATAATATTTAGTTCTTTTATAGGAATTCTACTTTTATTATGGCAAAGTATGCAACCTCCGGATTGAGTTAACCACACTTTAGTTGCATTTGCTGTTGGATTTCCTTTAGATATATGAACATGTATTGGTTCATCATTTTCATTTGTCCAAAAATAAATTTTATATCCGTTTTAACTCAAATATATTAGGCAATTTGAATCCCTCCTAAACGAGCATATTTAAAGAAAAAAGAAGCCCCATTTTTAGCAATTTTCATAAATCTATTTTTTTCTTCATCAGAATAATTTCCATCTTCAAAAATAACTTTATAACTTGGAAGTTCTATTACATAAGTATCAAATCCATACTCCATAGGTCTTTCAAAAGTTACGCGTAGATATTCTTCATCATTCTCGTTTTTTCCTATATTAGAAAAAACCCCAAGTGTTCCATCAGGATATTTGGCAAATTCATAAGTCATAATAATTCACACTCCTTTGACTGCTTAACTAATATTATAATTAAGTATAACATACTTTAAAGTTTTTATCCACAATAGTTACTAGTTTTTTATTATTTTTCATCTTATTTACAAAAATCACATAATTTTATACTAAAAAAAAGCCTTTTATTAAATTCTAATAAAAAGCTTTTTTATTTTTATGCATTCTTTAATTCTAATCCATACTAAAAGAAATATCTTCGCAAATAATATTATTATATATATTAAAATTCACTTTTTTCAAAATTTTTTATTGAATACTTGATTATTTTGTCAATTCGTTATATCATTTATGTATAATAAAATAAACATAATAAAGGAGTTGAAAAAAATGATAAAAGAAAGAAATATTGTAGTATGTATTTTACTTAGTCTTATTACATGTGGTATTTATGGAATTTACTGGTTCATAACTTTAACAGATGACTCTGCAAAAGCAAATGAAGATGCTGACTTTACAGGTGTTAAAGCATTTTTATTCACTATAATAACATGTGGAATATATGGAATTTACTGGAATTATAAAATAGGTAAAGAAATGTATGAAGCAAATCAAAAACATGGAATAAATGCAAGTGATAATTCTTTATTATACTTAATCTTATCACTATTTGGTTTTTCAATAATTACATACTGTATAGTTCAAAATGAATTAAATACATTAGCAAAAGCAAATAATGAAAATCAACAAGTATAAAAAATTTTTATTTATATTTTCTTTAGGGGTTCTATATATTTTTATTTTATTAAAATATGAAACTGGAATCCCTTGTATTTTTCATGAACTAACAGGATTATATTGTCCAGGGTGTGGTGGAAATAGAGCGGTGCTTTCTTTAATAAAACTAAACTTTTATCAAGCCTTGAGATATAATTTATTAATAACTGTTTTAATTCCTTTTTTTTGTATACATTTAATTTACAAATATATTTTTAAAGGAAAAAAAAGATTACCTAATTATATTCTTTATCTGTTATTAATTATTACTATTGCTTTTGCAATTATAAGAAATATTCCATTTTTTTCATATTTAACACCTATAAAACTATAAAATGTATAATTTCTAGTTTTTGTTATTTTTCTTTTTCGTATTTACAAAAATCACACATTTTTATACTTAAAAAAGCCTTTTATTAAATTCTAATAAAAAGCTTTATTATTATTATTATTATGCACTTTTTAATTCTAATCTTAATTTATCTGCTATCATTGCAATAAATTCTGAATTTGTTGGCTTTCCTTTGCTAGCCGATACCGTATAGCCAAATATATTTTCCATAACATCAACTTCTCCTCTACCCCATGCAACTTCAATTGCATGACGAATCGCACGTTCTACTCTAGATGGTGTAGTTCCAAATTTTTGTGCAATTTGTGGATATAAGCTTTTTGTTATTTGGTTTATAACATCAATATCATTTACAACAAGCATTATAGCTTCTCTTAAATATTGATATCCTTTAATATGTGCAGGAACCCCTACTCCATGGATAACATTAGTTACTAAAGCTTCTAGCTGATTTTCTCCCTTCTTTGGAATTACATTTATGTATGGCGTTTTTCTAACTGGTTCTTTGATAATAAAATTATTTGAATTACTAGGTTTATAATTCTTAATTTCTCTAATTCTTTGTATTAGAAGCTCTATATCAAATGGTTTAACAATATAATATTCAGCTCCTAAACTAATCGCTTTTTGTGTAATTTTGTCTTGACCTACAGCTGATAACATAATACAAATTGGTCTCTTATTTAAACTATTAATACTGCTATTTAATCTCTCTAATACTCCAAGTCCATCTAAATGTGGCATAATCACATCTAAAATTGCTACATCTGGTGTTTCGTTTCTTATTATATCTAGTGCTTCTAAGCCATCTTTTGCAACTCCAATAATTTCCATATCTTCTTGATTTTCAAGATATGATGATAGTGTCTTACTAAACTCTTGATTGTCATCTGCAATTAATACTGTAATTTTTTCTTTCACAGCTTTATCCTCCTAAATATAAAATAAATTGTAAAAATTTTACAATTTTTATTATATTATATAGTCGAATATTTTGCAATATATTTATGGCAATTTTTTCCAGTTTTTTTCTTTCATTTTTCTTTATATTTCTACATTTCTCAACAATTGTTTTTAGCTATTTTATAGTGTATTAAATATTATCTATACTAAATACTATATGAAAAAAAGTCAATAAGAATTAATACTCTTATTGACAAATATTTTATTATTAAATTTTAAAAATAATATTTTTTTTATTAAACTTTTTGTTTATCTTTTAATAAATCTCTAATCTCCTCAAGTAAAACAGTATTTTCTTCTTTTTGAGGTTCTTCTTCTGCTTCTTCCTCTTTTTTATTTCTTTTTGTAACTTTTTCAATGCCCTTTACCATAAAGAATATGCATAATGCTATAATTAAAAAGTCAATTACGTTTTGAATAAAGTTACCATATGTAATTGTAGCTTTTCCAACTTCTACTTTAAGATCTGTAAAATCTATTCCACCAATTATTACACCTATAATTGGCATTAATATGTCATTAACTATTGATGTTACAATTTTACCAAAAGCACCACCTATAATTACACCGACTGCCATATCTACTACATTACCTTTGGCAATAAATTCTTTAAATTCACCTAATGTTTTTCCGCCTTTCTTTTTAAGCTCTTCTTTGTTAATTTCAACTTTTGCCATTTTTACTACCATTCCTTCCTAGAAGACTATATAAAAGATAAATCTTCTTATTCAATTTGGTTTAATATAACTATTATTGTAATATTATTCTTCTGCTGGAGCACCTACAGGACAAACACCAGCGCAAGTTCCACAAGAAATACATACATCTTGATCTATTTCTGCTTTTCCATCTTCTCCAATTTTTATACAGTTCATTGGACAAGCATCAACACAAGCACTACATCCTATACAAGAATCTTTTTCTATTTTATATGCCATATTTCTCACCTCCTATACTATATTTAGATCAATTACACTATTCTAATTTTTTTATTATAAAATAGCTTACTAATTATTTTGAGTATTATTTTTTTCTTCTTGTTCTAATCTTTCAAGTTTTTCTAATTCTTTTTTATTTTTTTCTTCTTCCTCATCAATCACTTCAATATTTGAATCTTTAACAAGTTTAATTTCACTTAATTCAAATTTTTTGTGATTGTAGTCTTCTCCATTTTTTATTTTAACTTTTAGCCTTTCAGCTAGTATTTCAACCTGCTCAACCTCACCTATTCCATCAGGAGTGTTTACAATTGCTCCAACATGAGGTAATCTTGTCATTTTTTCTTGATATACTTCATTTTCATATTGTAAGCAGCACATTAGTCTACCACAATTACCAGATATTTTTGATGGATTAAGTGATAAATTTTGATCCTTTGCCATTTTTATAGATACTGTTTCAAAATTGCTTAAAAATGAACAACAACAAAGCTGTCTTCCACATACTCCATTTCCACCTAATCTTTTAATTTCATCTCTAACACCAATTTGGCGTAACTCGATTCTTGTTCTGTATTTAGCTGCTAATTCTTTAACAAGTTCTCTAAAATCTATTCTACCATCTGCTGTAAAATAAAACAATACTTTTGAATTATTAAACTTAAACTCAACATCTGTTAAGTTCATATCTAATCCATATTCTTTTATTTTTTTATTGCAATAATTAAATGCTTCTTTTTCTTTTTCTTTACATTCATTAAAATGTGCTTTGTCTTTTTCATTAACTAATCTTAAAACTTTTTTTAAGTCTTTTGGTATTTTTTCCTCACTTATAGTTCTATTTGGAATTGAAATTGTTCCAATTTCCTCTCCATCTTCTGTATCAACTATTACCTGATCATCTTTTTTTAAAACAAGATATTGAGGATCAAAAAAGTAAATTTTTCCAAGTCTTCTAAATCTTACACCAACAATATTTTTCAATTTATTACCTCCCATATCTTAATTAACATATTATCTATTGACATATTATAATTACTATTAACTTTTAATCTTTTTTTTGTATCTTCAACTATATTAATACAATCTAAATATTTATTATTTAGTTTAACTTTATTAAATAGTAAAACATTTATATAATCTAAAACTTCATTTTGATTTTCTTGCAATTTATATAGAAAACTTGCTTGTTTTAAAAAGTCTATTAAACTATTTGTATTATTACTAAATAATTCGTTTATTGATTGATATATCTCTTTATTTTCTATTAATTCTATTGCTTTTGCAATACTTCCTTCTGACGCTTGAATTATTTCTTCTAGATCATTTTCTATTTCAAATTTTTCTGATAGTATTTTTTCAATTTGTTCAATTTTAATAGGATTAAATTTATAAATTAGGCATCTTGATTTTATTGTGCTTAAAAAGTTGGATTCATCAGAGCCTATTAAAATTATTGTTATAAATTCTGGAGGTTCTTCTAGTGTTTTTAGAAGTGCATTTTGTGCCTCTACAGTCATCTTTTCTGCATCATTTATAATGTATACTTTTTTATCAGAAATAATAGGTGGCTCATAAATTTTAGATTGTATTTCCCTAATTTGATTAATTTTAACACTATTGCCATCTGGCTCTATTATTGTAAAATCCGGATTGTTGTTTGAATCAAACTCAATACAAGATTTACAATTATTACAATACTTTTTTTCTGAATTGCATAATAACATTTTTGCAAATTCGATTGCAATCATTTTTTTTCCAATTCCAGGTATTCCAAGAAAAAGATAGCTTTGAGAGTATTTGTTTGAATCTATAGATTTAATTAGTTCTTGTTTTATTTTTTCATTTCCGATTATTCCTTCAAACAAATTACACCCTCCTTAAATTCTATTAACAATATTAATTATTTTAATTAGCTTTCTTTATCTATTTTTCCAAATTGGTTTAATGGCCAAATTCTTATCCATACTTTACTCTCAATTTTTTCTAATGGAATACATCCAAAACTTCTACTGTCTGTACTTTGTGTTCTATTATCTCCCATTACAAATATCGAATTTTCTGGAACCACAACATCTATACAGTTTCCTCTTCCATTATCTGTAATTACTCCTGGTCTTAAGTAATTTTCAGTTAACTCTGAATCATTAACATATACTTTACCGTCTTTAATTACAACATGGTCTCCTGGCACTCCAATTACACGTTTTATATAACTTACTTTTTTTATTTCTAAAACATTATATACAAATTTTTCTATAATTGATTTATTTTGATTTTCATATCTTGCAATTGGATTTTCCTTGATTTCTTCTTGTGTTAAAACTGATGTTGATGGTGCTTCAAATGTAACTATATCTCCTTTTTCAGGTAATATTTTTCTTGTTCTATCCCATCTATTAAGCCATAATCTTTGATTTTCTTTTAGTGTTGGATACATAGATGGCTGTTTTACCATAGTAGGTGTTCCTACATAATACTTAAATGCAATTGAAATAATTAATGCTGCAGCAATACATATAAGCCATTCTAAGATTTCTTTCATAATATTAAATTTTTTTTCTTCCATTGTTTTCCTTATCCTATTATTTTACTTTTAATATAATAGGTTCTCCTTTCATTTTTAACATCATTGCTTTTGTATAGTACAATTATTAAAGTACATTATCAATATATGGTACAACTTGTTTTTTTCTAGAAACAACACCTTCTAAAAATGCTGTATTGTTTTCTATTTTTACATTGAAAGCTTTTTCAGCTATTTCTTGTTTACCAAGTACAATAATTTGAGAATTATTTTCTATTATATCTGTAATCATTAATACATATAAATCTATTGAATTTTCTTGCATAAATTTATTCATTGCATTTTCAATTTTTTCTTTTACGCTTAATACGTCTGGTATTGAAGCAGTATTAACCTGTGCAACCTGATATTTTACTCCATTTGTAGAATATGTTTTTGAATCAATATTTATCAATTCTTCTGGTTTAAAATCACTTAAATCTGTTCCTGCCTTTAACATATCTAAACCATATTTGTTTATATCTACATCAGCTATTTTAGCAAGTTCTTTAGCTATTTGTTTATCAATATCTGTACAAGTTGGAGAATTAAATAATAATGTATCTGATATAATTGCACTTAATAACAAACCTGCCATTGTCTTATCTATATCTATATTATTTATTTTGCATAATTTAGCAAGAAGAGTTGAATTGCATCCATAAGGCATTGCAACAATATATAGAGGTCCTGCAGTTTTAAATGATTCTGCAATATTGTGATGATCAACTACCTTAACAATTGATGCATTTTCAATTCCGTCTACACTTTGATCAAACCCATTGTGATCAACTAGCATAACTTTTTGTCCTTCTTCAACTTTTTCTAAAAGTTCTGGTTCATTTACTCCAAAATATTCTAATGCATATTTTGTTTCTTTATTTACATTACCTAGTCTATATGCTTTTACAGCAGTATTACCTAGTGTTTTTTCCATTTTTTCTAATACTATTGCTGATACAATTGAATCTGTATCAGGGTTTTTATGTCCAAAAATCTTAATTTCGTTCATTTTTTTAATACCTTCTTTCGATTTATTTTCGTTGTTAATTATACCATAAATTTTGTTTATTTCAATACAAATATAATAAAATCCTATTCACAATCTTTTAAGTCATTACATATCTTTTCTTTATCCATTTTTTGTCCTATAAATACAAGTTTTGTAATTCTATCTCCTACTTCTTCATCCCAATCTTTTAAAATGTCTGGATTTTGTTTTATCATTTGATCTAATTCTTCTTTTGGAGCAGTTGCAAGCCAATATCCTGCTTCTGAAAGTGAAAGTTGTTTTCCAGCTTGTTCAAATAAATAACTCATTTCATCATCTTGTTTAAACCAAACTAATCCTTTGCATCTAATTACATTTTTGGGCAGATTCTTGGCAAATTCATCAAATTTTGCTTCATTTATAGGTTTTCTTGAAGTATAAACAAATGTTGATATTCCATATTCTTCAGCTTCGCCTTCATCATTATGGTGATGATGGTGGTGATGATGTTCATGTTCATGATGTTCGTGTTCATCGCGATGTTCTTCATGCTCGTCATCATGATGATGGTGTTCATGTTTATGTTCATGTTCTTCTTCCTCATTATCATCTTTTTCTATTTCTTGTATCCACCCTGCTGAATTGGCAACCTTCTCAAAATCAAAATTATTAGTATCTATGATTTCTTTTACATCAACTTTTGCATAATTTGTTTCAATTATTTTAGCTTTAGGTTGAAGTTCTCTAATTATTAATTTTATTCTTTTTAAATCTTCTGGATTTATCTCATCAACTTTGTTTAAAACAATTATATTACAAAATTCTATTTGTTGAATTAAAAGATTTTCAATATCTTCTTCTTCAATATCTTCTTTTACTAAATAATCTCCACATCCAAATTCTGTAGCAAGTCTTAAAGCATCTACTACAGTAACCACATTATCTAATCTACATAGTTTTGGTATTCCATATTGTTCTGAAGAATCTGAAAGAGCCATAATTGTTTGTGCAATTGGAAGTGGTTCACATATTCCACTTGCTTCAATTAAAATATAATCAAATTTTCTTGTTTTTAAAATATCAACAATTTGGTTCATTAAATCTGCTTTTAATGTACAACATATACAACCATTAGATAATGGTACTACATTACCTTTATCTTCTTCTTTAATAAATCCTCCATCTTTAATTAATTTTTCATCAATATTTACTTCTCCAATGTCATTAACTATTACCGCAACTTTATATCCTTCCTGATTATTTAAAATATGATTTAAAAGAGTAGTTTTTCCTGCTCCTAAATAACCTGTTAATACTGTAATTGGTACTATTTTATGTTCCATTTTTATTCATTTCCTTTCTTAATATTTAAATTATTTTTTAATTTTTCACTATTTTTAATAGCTATTATCGTTGAAATTATATACACAAAATTGGTCATTGCACCTGTATAAGATTTAAAATATATATTATAGATTAGCCATAATATATTTGTAAAAATTCTTACATATCTTACAACATTCACATCTCCATTCCAGCAAAATATAGTATAAATCATTGCTGCAAGAAGCGAAAAAATAGAGATAAAACCATTAAATGTAATAACCATCAATGTTAAATATGCAATAACAAATATAACAAGTACTTTTTTAGATTTTAAAAAAATATATTTTTCTTGCTTTACAATTGAGAAATCTCTAAATATAGCAATTATTTTTGTTGCAATTCCACCATATGCACTTAATAATATATATTGAATTAGATTTAGTATGTTTGATATTAATGTATTTTTAAAAATATTCTTTTTTTCATTTTTATGATATGCAAACAATGATATCAAAAATGCTATAAATCCAATAGAATTTGCTATTATAACTTTTTGTTCCATTTTACTCCTTGTAAATAAAATCTTTTGTATATAAATTCCGTTTTTATTAAAGATATAATAAACTATATTTTTCAAATTATTAAGTAAAATACTAATAATAATGAAAACTTAAATAACATTGTTATTATATTCTATTTTAAGTATATTTTCAAGTATTTGAATATATTAATTATAGATGTTTTAAAAAAAATAAAAACCAATTTAATAATTTTCTTAAATTGGCTTTTTATTTTTTATCCTATTCATATTTTTTTATTTTGTTCCAAATATTCTATCTCCTGCATCTCCTAACCCTGGTACAATATATCCTATATCATTTAACTTTTCATCAATTGCTGTACAATAAATTTTAACATCTGGATGAACCTCTTGTAATCTTTTTATTCCCTCTGGAGCTGCAATTATGCAAAGAAATTTTATTTTTTTAGCTCCACTTTGTTTAAGTAATGTTATCGCATCTGCTGCAGATCCTCCTGTTGCAAGCATCGGATCTAATACAATAGTTTCTCTATTTTCTAAATGACTTGGTGCTTTGTAAAAATATCTTACAGGTTCTAATGTTTCTTCATTTCTGTATAATCCAATATGTCCAATTTTAGCATTAGGTACTATTTTAATTAATCCATCTAACATACCTGTTCCAGCTCTTAATATTGGCATAAATGCATATTTGTCTTCATCTAGTTTATAGCTTTTCATCTTAGTCATTGGTGTTTCGATTTCTACTTCTTTTAGTTCTGCATCTTTTAATGCTTCATAACATAAAAAACTAGATAACTCACTTACAAGCTCTCTAAATTCTTTTGTTCCTGTTTTTTTATCTCTTAAAATTGTTAATTTGTGTAAAATAAGTGGGTGTTTTAATTCAATTACTTCCATAATTATTTATCCCTCTTTTCTATAATTTTTTTTAATATATCATATAAAAAAATTTTTTTCAATATATTAATAAAAGGAATAGTTCTAATTTATTTCTTCTTAATTTTATTTTAAATAACATATAACAATATACATAAGAATTGTAATAAACTTGCTATACATATACATAAGTGAAAAATTGAGTGCATATATTTTTTCTTTTTCCCTACTCCATATAAAATTGCACCTATTGTATAAACAATTCCTCCACTTAGTAATAGTGAAAATCCAACAATGCCTAATTTATTATATACAGCTCCTATTTTAATTAAAATACACCAACCCATTACTAAATAACATATCATTGAAAAAACTTTAAAATGTTTTAGATCAATTGAATTTAATACTATACCTATAATTGCCATTCCCCATACTACTCCAAAAATTCCCCAACCAAAAGCAACATTATATTCTCTTATTGTACATAAAGAAAATGGTGTATATGTTCCTGCAATAAGTAAAAAAATAGAACAATGATCTAATACTTGAAATACTTTTTTAGCATTAGTCTGTGGCTTTAAGCCATGATATATACTTGACATTGTATATAGTAATATCATTGTAACTCCATATATTACACTTGATACTACTCCATAACCATTATGATGAATAGCTGCAAATACAACACATAAAACAAGTGCTACAACTCCTAATCCACCACCAACTATATGTGTTGTCATATTAAATATTTCTTCACCCTTTGTATATGTTGGTAAAATTCTATCTTTTAATTTTGTCCTTTTCATTTTAATCCTTCTTTCTTATGTAGTTTTGTAAACTATATCATATAGTTATTTAAAGTGCAATATAATTTTAAATATTTTTAATTATTTTTTCGTATTTATTCCAATTATCCCTCCACATATACCTCCTATTAATCCAACAATTATCATAATTATAGAAATCCAATTTAAAGAAAAATCTGATCCTACTATACTAGAAATTATATATAATAGTAATATGTATATCATTCCAATTATTCCACCACTTATTAATCCATTTCTATGAAGTTTTCTTGTTCCGAATGAACTACCAACTAATATACTAATTCCGGTAATTGTGATTATTACAGGTTTTATTGTTTGTTCAGATAAATTAGTATAAACTAATAAAGCAGAAAAAACTAAAAGCATACATAGTGTAAATAAAAAAGATATTAATACCCCTTTTACAATGCCAATAGATTGTTTTTCACTTTTTAAAAATCTCATAATTCTAATCCTCTCAAAATCTTATTTAAAAAATAAAAACCTAGATATTTAATCTAAGTTTTTATAAATATATATTCAAAATTATATTATTTATTACTATTTACTATTTTTTCAAGTTCTTTTTTACATTGCTCTAAATTTTTAAATAGTATTCCATTTATTCCAATCTCATTTGCAGTTTTTATATTATTTGGATTGTCATCTATAAACACAGTTTCATTTGGAATTAAGTTATACTTATTTATTATTGTATTAAAATTATTTATATTTGGTTTATTTGAACCTACTTCAAATGAATAAGTGGCACCATCTGCAATTTTGAAAATATCAGAAAGCTTAATGTCATAATCATAACATTCCTTTGATAAATCTGAAAGTATATATACATTAAACCCTTTTGCTTTAATTTCTTTAAAAAATAATTCCTCATCTTTTCTTATAGTTAACATACTTTGCCAATTACCATTTTCTAATTCATCAATTTCTTTAGAATATTTGGGAATTCTTTCTTTTATCATCTCTTTAACTTCTTTAAATGTACCTTTTGGTTTAGCAGTAAGTTCCATCAGTTCTTTTCCAAAAAATACTTCTTGTACAAGTAAATCAGTTGTTTTATCACTATATCCAAATTTTTCTATGTATCCTTTAGGGTTTAAATCGAATAATACTCCTCCTAAATCAAATATTATGTTATTTATCATAAATATTCTCCTTTATTGATATTTATCTAAAGGTAGGATTTTTGCATATTTTTCTTTTGGAAATTCAGTATCATATTCAATATCTGAAAACAATTCAGGCATATCTTCTTTAAATTTTAATAGTAATGGAATAAATATTTGTCGAGCTGGTGGATGGCCATAAGAAGCAGAACAATGTCTCCTTAATATATATCTCCATTCCCTAATATTACATGTCATATTCATTTCTCCAATTGTAGAAAGAGAAAGTATCATTCTTAATTGGTCTGGTTTTCCTCCCATATTTGACATTTTAATATAGCTTTCCTCAATTGTTTTCATGCATTTTTCCCATTCTTCATATAATTTTGTTCCTTTTTCAAAATGTGGTTGTTTTATTATTCTTAATTGATTTTCATATTTGTTTTTTCCGTAATTACAATATCTTGTACTCTCATTAGAAAAACTTGCAAGTCTATGCCCTGGAATATCCTGCATTAAACTTAAGTCTCCAAATACTTTTACTGAAATTTTTTCATGTTCAATAATAGATTCGTGTCCACTTTTTAAGCAATTTGTAATTATTCTTTTGTAACTATCTTCAGAAATATTAGCTTCAGACTTATAACAAGTTCTAGCAGCTTTTTCTATATTTTTCATTATTTTCATTCCATCATATTTTTCTATATAAACAGCTGGATCAAATATTTTCATTATTTTATCTCCTTTTAATTAAATTTTGGTTAATCTTGAATTTATTTAAAAAATATACTTATATAATTTGAAGTGGTAGCACTTTTGCATATTTTTCTTTTGGAAACTCAGTATCATATTCAATATCAGCAAATAATTCGGGCATATCTTGTTTAAACTTAACAAGAACAGGAATTAGTAATTGTCTTATTGATGGATGGACATGAAATGTTGTTCTTAAACTAAGTAAATGTCTCCACTCTCTAATATTACAAGTTAAATTCATTTCTAAAGCTGTTGAATATGGAATAATCATTCTTAATTGTTCTTCTGTAGCTCCCTCTTTTTTCATTATTTGGAAGCTTTCTTCTAAATTTTTCACACATTTTTCCCATTCATTATAGAATTCTGTTTGTTCTTCTATATTTACAGGTTTAATTAGTTTTAATTCGTTTTCATATTTTAATTTTTTAATACTTTCAATAGCAAAACTGGCATATCTGTGTCTTTCTAAATCCTTATATACACCACTATCGCCAATCATTTTTATGGTAATAGTTTTGTGTTCTAAAATAGAGCTGTGATCATTTTTAATACATTTTAAAAGTAAATCTTTATAGTTATCTTTAGAAATATCAAATTCATAATTGTAACAAGTGCTAGCCATATTTGCTAAAAACTTCATTATTTCTTCTCCATCATAATTTTCAACGTAAACAACTGGATCAATTAATTTCATCTTATTTCCTCCTCACATTTTTCTTTACTATATCAAAACAAAAAATCTTTTTCAACATTTTTTTTATTTTTATTTCATTTTTTCTTTTATTCTTACTAAAGTATTTAATGCATCAATAGGTGTAAGCTCGTTTAAGTCAACTTTATCAAGTTCTTGAGCAATTTCTGCTAATTTATAATTAAACATATCAAATTGTCCTTCCGACTTCTGTTTTTCAGATTTTGTATGTGGTGTATCTTTTAGGATGCTTTTTCTTTCTAAAGTTTTTAATATTTCATTCGCTCTTTTTGTTACTTCTTTTGGAACTCCTGCAAGTTTTGCAACATGAACTCCATAACTTTCGTCAGTTCCACCTTCTACAATTTTTCTTAAAAATATAATATCTTCACCTTTTTCTTTTACAGCTATTGAATAATTCTTTATTCCATTACCTTCTTCTTCTAAAGTTGTCATTTCATGATAATGTGTTGCAAATAATGTTTTAGCTCCACATTTATTTTTATCTGCAATATATTCTGCAACAGCCCATGCAATAGATAATCCATCATAAGTTGATGTACCTCTTCCTATTTCATCTAAAATCACTAAGCTATTGTTAGTAGCCTCTTTTAAAATACTAGCAACTTCCATCATTTCAACCATAAATGTACTTTGTCCCATAGATAAGTCATCTGATGCTCCAACTCTAGTAAAAATCTTATCTACTACACCTATTTTTGCTTCTTTTGCTGGAACAAAGCTTCCTACTTGCGCCATTAAAGTAATTAGTGCAACCTGTCTCATATATGTTGATTTTCCGGCCATATTAGGTCCCGTAATAATTGCTAATCTATTTAAATCGCTATCTAAATATGTATCATTAGAGATGAATTCTCCTGATGATAACATTTTTTCAATTACAGGATGTCTTCCTTCTTTTATATCTATAACACCATTATTATTAATTTTTGGTTTACAATAGTTCATATCTTCAGCTACTATTGCAAAAGATACTAAAACATCTAATGCTGAAATGTTGTCAGCAGTTTTTTGAAGTCTTTTAACATTTTTGGCAATACTATCACGAACTTTATGAAAGGCATCTAGCTCTAGTTTAATAACCTTTTCTTCCGCTCCTAATATTTGGTTTTCCATATTTTTTAGTTCTTCTGTAATATATCTTTCTCCATTAGTTAATGTTTGCTTTCTAATATATGAATCCGGAACCATATTTTTATACATATTAGTAACTTCTATATAGTATCCAAAAACTTTATTAAATCCAATCTTTAGAGTTTTAATTCCTGTTTTTTCTTTTTCTTCTGCTTCTAATTCCATTAACCATTTTTTACCGTTTTGAGTGGCATTTTTTAGTTTATCAATTTCTTCATCATATCCTAGTTTTATATATCCTCCATCTTTTGTATTCATTGGAGGATCATCTTCAATTGCCTCATCAATTAAGGTATACATATCTTGTAATTTATCTATATTTTCACAAATTTCTTTTAAATAGTTAGTTTTAACTTGAGATAATATCTGTTTTATTTCTGGTAATTTTGATAATGAATTTTTTAATGTTATCATATCTCTAGGAGTAGCATTTCCATAAGCCATTTTGCCTGCTAAGCGTTCTATATCATATACTTTTTTCAAATTTTCTATAATATCTCCTCTTAGCATAATACTATCTTTTAATTCATTAACTGCCTCTAGTCTTTTATTAATCTCTACTGCATCTATTAATGGATCATTTAGCCATCTTCGTAATAATCTTCCTCCCATTGAAGTTGAAGTTTTATCTAATACCCATAATAAAGTACCTTTTTTTGATTTATCTCTTAATCTTTCTGTAATCTCTAAATTTCTTCTTGCATTAATATCTAATGACATATATTTTGATACAATATAAAGCTTAACTTTATTAATATGGTTTAAATCTGTCATTTGAGTTTTTTCTAAATACTTTTTCATAGCATTTATACTAGTAATTGCTAATAGATTTTTATTATATTCTTTTACTACATTTAGTTTTGAATCAACTAAACTAAATCTTTCATTAAAAATAGTAGTATCTTCACTAAAGAAATTCTCATCACATGTTGTTATATATACATTTTCAAATCTAGTTTTTATTTTTGAAATTTCTTCTTTTGAATCCTGCATCATCTTATTTACAACAATTTCAGCTGGATTAAATCTAGAAATTTCATCTAATAATAAAGCAAAATTGTTTTCTTCTTTAATCTGTGATGCATAAAATTCTCCTGTAGAAATATCACATATTGATATTCCATAAAAAATTCCAGCTTTATAAATTGTCATAATGTAATTATTTTTTCTTTCTTCTAGCATATTAGAATCTACAACAGTACCTGGAGTTACTATTTTTATAACTCCTCTTTTTACAATTCCTTTAGTACTTTTTGGGTCCTCTAATTGTTCACATATTGCAACTTTATATCCTTTGTTTATTAATTTTGCAATATAGTTTTCAGCAGCATGAAATGGAATACCTGCCATTGGTGCTCTTTCTTCTAATCCACAATCTTTACCTGTTAAAGTTATTTCTAATTCTCTAGATACTAAAATTGCATCATCAAAAAACATTTCGTAAAAGTCGCCTAATCTATAAAACAATATACAATCATTATACTGCTCTTTTGTTTCTAAATAATTTTGCATCATTGGTGAGCATTTTGATTTATCTATCTTCATTATGTTATTACCCTTTCTCTGTTTTAATTAGTATATGATATATCATATTTTGACAAAAAAAGTCAAGATAAAAACTCTTGCAATAATCATTGTCTATGATATAATGTTTTGGATTAAGTTTAACTTAATTATAATAAAATATTAATTTCGGAAGGATAAAAATAATGGTATATTCAAATCAAGAAATTGAAAAAACAAGAAATTCAAAAAAAGTTGACAGAAGAGTTTATAAGTCACGAAAAATTGAAAATTTTAGAGACCTAGTTTTTTATAGTTGTAAAAACTATTCAGATCATATTGCATATAAATATAAAGAAAAACCAAGTGATACTACAATTATAGAAAAAACATACCAAAATGCATTTGATGATTTAAAAGCATTTGGTACAGCTATGTTAAATAGGAATTTAAACTACAGGAAAATAGCTGTAATTGGTGAAAATAGATATGAGTGGTGTATTACTTACTTAGCCACCACCACATCTGGTTTAATAATTGTACCATTAGATAAACTTTTACCAGAAAAAGAAATAGAAAATTTAATTAAAAGGTCTGGTATTGAATTAATTGTTTGTGACAAAAAATATGTTGACACTTTAAAAAAATTAAAATCTTCAAAACAAACAAATTTAAACACTATTATATGCATGGATGATATTAAAGATAATGAAGTTGAATACTGGTACAATGTTAGAAATGATGGTCAAAAATCACTTGATAATGGTGACAACAAGTATGAAAATATTAAAATAGATGAAAATGCAATGTCAATTTTATTATTTACATCTGGTACTACATCTGAAGCAAAAGGCGTTATGCTTTCTCAAAAAAATATATGTGTTAATATAGAAGATATGGCTACATATTCTAAAATGTATGATAATGATACAATTCTTTCTATATTACCATTACATCATACTTTTGAATGTACAATTTCTTTTTTATATGGTTTTTATAGTGGAATATGTTTAGCTTTTTGTGATGGATTAAGATATTACGCACAAAATTTAAAAGATTATAAAGTTACAATCATTGTTGCTGTACCTGCCCTACTTGAAGCAATTTACAAAAAAATTAAAAAAGGTATTGCAGATTCTGGCAAACAATCCACATTCAATAAAGCTGTTAAAATATCTAATTTTTTACTTAAATTGCATATAGATGCAAGAAAAAAACTATTTAAAGCTGTTAGAGATCAGCTTGGTGGAAATGTAAGAATTATATATTATGGTGCAGCACAAATGGAGCCAGAAACTATAAAAGGTTACAAAAACTTAGGAATCGAATCAGTTCAAGGTTATGGTTTAACAGAAACATCTCCAATTGTTACAGCAGAAACAGATAAATGCCATAAAACTGGAACTGTAGGTTTATGCTTTCCATCACTAGAAATGAAAATCATAGATAAAAATTCTGATGGAATTGGAGAAATATGTGTAAAAGGTGCATCTGTAATGCTAGGATACTATGAAGCTCCTGAAAAAACAAAAGAAGCCATCGATAAAGATGGATGGTTTAAAACTGGTGATTATGGGTATTTTGATGATGAAGATTTCCTACACTTAGTTGGTAGAAAAAATGATGTTATTGTATTAAAAAATGGAAAGAATGTTTATCCAGATGAAATCGAAGGTTTAATTAGTAAACTTCCTTATGTTGTTCAAAGCCTTGTTTTTGCAAGAGAAGAATCAGCTAGAGACTCTATGCTTATGGCAAAAATAGTTTATGATGAGGTTGAATTTAAAAAAGAACATTCAAGTATTGATATAAAAGATTTAGATTCTTTAAATCAAACTATAATGAATGATATTAAAGAAAATGTAAATAGCACTCTTCCTACATTCAAGCACATTAAAAAAATAATTATAACTACAGAACAAATGGAACAAACAACAACACGTAAAATTAAAAGAAATTTAGAATTAAAAAAATTAAAGGACAATAAATAATTAATAAGATTTTAAATAATAAAACCTCTGGCAAATCTTATAATATTAAGATATCACCTGAGGTTTTTATCTTTTCATTTAATATTTTTATCTAATTATATTAGTTTTTATTAACTCTTCTGTTTGATAATCATAATAATTAATTGTTAAGTGCCAATCTTCAATTCCGTTTAATCCTTGAACCATAATAGAACTTAACATCATACAACTTTTTATTTCTATAGCAATAATTTTAGAATCTAAAGATTTATCATAATAAACATTAAATTCTTTACATTGTTTATCCCATTTGATATCATATTTTTCGTTTATTTTTTTTAAAGAATCTTTTTCATTTAAAATCATATTATACATAGCAATTTTTATATCATCTTTTGCCTCTTTTATAGCTTCAATATATATTTTTTCATCATCCTCTTTTACAAAAGAATATATTTTTAGTATTTTTTCCATATCAAATCTTTTTCTACCATAAACATCTCTAATTTCTGAAAATTTATCTTGTGATACAGAATTGTGTTCTATTCTAGTTCCATCTGCTAAATCAATTAATATAGGATATTTTTCTCTCTCTTTATTAACTTCATTAATCTGATTAGTTATAAAATATAAATCATTTCCTGTTTTTTTAAAATTGAAACTGTTAAATATTTTTTCTCCACTTAGTGAATTAAAATAAATGTTTATTTTTCCTTTTCCAGTATCAAAAAAATTAATGTAAGTAGAATAACTATAATAATTATAATCTTTCCTTTTTTCATATCTTCTCTCCATTTTCTATATATATTTGTCAATATAGTATTCTTTATGTATAGTCCTAGTTTTTGCACTTTTTTTATACTTTTTTCGCATTTTCTCTTGTCTTTTTCTTAAATTTGTAGGATAATATTAGTAGTTATGTAAAAAAATACTTATTATTATTTACTTTGGAAAGGAGGATATTATGTGGTTTTTTAGCCAACATAATTTTATATATAATGAAGTTATTAGATAGGTTTCTTAAGATATTAAATGTAAATAGAAATACATTTTTTACATTTATTCTTACATTAATTACATTTTATATTTGTGTAGATAGACTTGTAGAAATGCTACTTATGTTTTTTACAGGAATATCATCTTCATATTGGGGTCCAATAAAATATACATTTGCACTTGCATGCCCAGCTTTTGCATTTGCATTTATGCCCAAATCTAGTTTTGCACATGATAAGCAACATAAACAAACATTGTTTTATGTTTATGCTGTTGGTATGTATATAATTGCTGTTTCAATGTTTACACAGTGGCTTAATGGCTTATTATGGTTATTATTTTCAATAGTTCCAAATTACACAAAAATTGTAACAGAATTCCCAAGTTTAGTTAGACATGCATTTTGTGCAGTTTCAATATATTTACCACTAGTAACTGTTTATCCATTTATAGCAAAGAAGCTTGTTTTCAGTGTAGATGATTCTCAAGAAAGAGTAAAATCATTATGGGAATATACTGGTATAGATCTATCAGATTCATCTGCAAAACATAATGCATATATGTGTGATGTTACATTTTTATTTAATCAAATTGATGGTAAAAAAATAACCTACGCAGAATCATGCAGATATAGATCAATGCTTGTTTGTGGTGGTTCTGGAACAGGTAAAACCGCAAGAGTTTTTGAACCTATGATTTCTCAAGATATAGCAAAAAAATACTTTTTTAAAGAGGCATCTAAAGAATTAGGTTTTACAGCATTAAAAACAGGTATTGCCTCTCTTAACTCACCATATAGTAATGAATATCTAAATGAAAACTTTAATTTAAATATGCTTGTTCCTTCATTTGGAAAAGATGCTATTTTTAAAACATTTATGAAAAAAATGGTACTATCAACTTCTCCAATTACTACATATAGAAATATTGGTGTAACATATATTTCTCCAGATAATGAAAGTATAGAAAAAATGATGTCAGTTTGTGATAATTATAATGTTCGTTATACATTAATTGACCCAGAAAGTTCATTAAGTACAAAAGGTCTAAACCCATTTGTATATGATGATCCTAGTAAAATTGCAACAACAATTTCATATACATTAAATGCTATTAAATTTCATGAATCAGAAGAAATATCAGAAAATATCGTTATCCAAATACTAGAAAACTTAAGCATACTTTTAAAACTTATTTATCCAAAAATGCATGACGGTTCAATTCCAAATATGGAAGATTTACTTAATCTTTTAAACAATTTTGAATTAGTAAATAAGATGTGTAAAATTTTAAAGAGTGATGAAGAATTATCAAAAGATTATGAAATGCTTATAACCTATTTAGAAAGAAACTTTTATAAAGAATCTCCAGGTTTTGATAAGATGCAAGAGTATTCTTTAATTATTAGCAGTAGATTAGAGAATCTACTTAGATCTTCTAAAATCAAATCTATTTTATGTAATAGATTTGATAATATTGATTTTGATAAAGCTCTTGCAAATGGTGAATTTATATTTTTATGTACTCGTAGAGGTGAAGTTGGTAGATTTGCAAGTCAAGCTTTAGGATTCTTCTTCTTGCTTTCTATGCAAAATGCTGTTTTACGAAGACCTGGAAATGAACATTCAAGAATACCATATTACCTATATATAGATGAATTTCCAGATTATTTAAATTATTATACAGAAACAATATTTACAATGTATAGAAAATATTGTGTAGGTACAACTATATCTGCTCAAAGTATTTCTATGTTAAAAGATGCATCTGATTCAGGTAAAATTAATAGTACAGTTCTTGCTAACTGTTCAAATAAAATATTTACTGGTGGTGCTGCTCCAAGAGAAGAGCTTGAGTGGTGGAACAAAGAAATGGGACAATTTAAGGAATGGAGTACAAAACGTAATTTTGATGAAACAAAACTAAAAATGGATCCAAAATATGGGGATGTTTCTTTTGCATATAAAGATAGACTTGCACCAGGTCAATTACAATTTCTTCCTGATAATACATGTGGTTATAAAATTATTGGTGATAATGGAAAACCTCAAAATGGTCCTGGAATTATTAATTTTATGGAAAACAAACATAAAGAAAAACACAAGTCTAAAACCTATGATTTTGAAAAATACTCAAATTCTAATGGCGTCTCAGATGAAGTAAATGATGATTCTAGAAAATTCTTTTCTAAAAGAAAACCATCTACCATGATAAAGAATTCAGAAACAGAAATTGACCCTATCCAAAATGATCCAACTGTAAATCATTTATTTAATAATGACAATGCAATTGTTATTAATTTTAAGAATAAGAAAGATAATTAAATCTTAAAGCAAAGTTAAATATATTTTAACTTTGTTTTTTAACTTTTGTATTGAAAATTACATAAAATAAGTATATAATCATTTTTGTATTTAATATAAAGAATTAAACATTTTAAATTAAACAAGGAGTGAATTTAATTATGCCAGATATAAGTAGATTAAAAAAATATAACACAATACATATGGTAGGTATTGGTGGAGTTAGTATGAGTGGAATTGCTGAAATACTAATTAATTTTGGATTTAAAGTTACAGGCTCTAATAATGTAGAATCTGATACTACTAAAAAGTTAAAAAAAGCTGGAATTAAAATTTATATTGGTCACAATAGCACTAATATTGAAAATCCTGATGTTGTAGTTTATTCTGCTGCTATTAAACAAGACAATATTGAATTAGTTACAGCAAAAGAAAAAAACATCCCTATAATTGAAAGAGCTGACTTTTTAGGTGAGCTTACAAGATGTTATTCTGATACTATTACTATTGCCGGAACTCATGGAAAAAGTACCACTACATCTATGGTTTCTTTATGTTTCTTAGAAGCTTTAAAAGATCCAAGTATTCAAGTAGGTGCTGATATTAAAGCTATAAATGGTAATTATAAAGTTGGAAATAGCGAATATTTTATTATAGAAGCATGTGAATATGTTGAGAGTTTTCTAAAATTTAGCCCCAAAGCAGAAATCATTTTAAATATAGATAATGATCACTTAGACTATTTTAAAAATTTTGAAAATATCAAAAATGCTTTTATAAAATATGCTAAATTATTACCTAATGATGGTTTATTAGTAGTTAATGGTGATGATGAAAATGCTTTAAATCTTAAAAGCCATGTAAATTGTAATGTTCTAACATATGGTATAACAAATAAAAATACTGACTTTTTTGCAGTTAATATTGTTTTTGATAACAACGGTTTCCCAGAATTTGATGTTTATACTAAAGATACATATTATGGAAAAATTAAACTAAGTATTACTGGAATGCATAATGTTTTAAATGCTCTTTCTTGTATTGCTCTATGTGATTATTATGGAATTAAATTGGATGCTATTCAATCTGCTTTATCAAAATTTACAGGGGCTGATAGAAGATTTGAATTTAAGGGTAAATTTAATGGTGCAAGCATTTTTGATGATTATGGTCACCACCCTACTGAAATAATTGCTACTTCAAAAGCTTTAATGAATAAAAAGTATAATAAATCATGGGTTGTTTTCCAACCACATACATATAGCAGAACACAAGCATTATTAGATGATTTTGCAAAAGCATTGCTAAACTTTGATAATATAATTCTTTTAGATATTTATGCTGCTAGAGAAACAAATGTATATGGAATTTCATCTAAAGATTTAGCAGATAAAATTAAAGAACATGGTAAAGAAGCAAAATATATCCCAGATTTTACAGAATGTATTAATTATCTAAAAAATAATGTTCAAGAAAATGATATTGTTCTAACACAAGGAGCTGGAACAGTTACAGAAATTGGACCTATGTTACTAAACAGTCTTAAATAAAATAAATATAATAAAACAAAATATAATAAAAAAGATGTAGTTAACTCTTTATAATTAAAGATTCTACATCTTTTTTTATTTTAATAATCTGCAAGAAAATACTCATTTCCTGTGGTATTATAAACTTCGTAATTAATATTATTAATATTAAATCCTCCCCATCTCTCTCTACCTAATGAAGTATAATATACTTTTTTAAGATTATTATTTACTTTATTTTTTACAAAAGTATACATATCTGAATTATCAATAGAATAATCTCTTGTTAAACCAGAACTTCCCATTATACTTGTATAATTACCTTTATATCCTTCAACATTTCCACTACTATCTATATAACTTATTGGTGAATAAAAGACCTCTTGCCCACCACTTAAATCCTTTAATACTTCAAAATTTAATTTCCATACTCCCGGGTAGTAACCTTTTTGAGCTTTTGTTTGAATATTAACCATTTTTGAGTCATTTACTCTGCTATATAGGTTTCCTTCTGTTAATATATATATGTCATTTTCACTAACAAAATCTTTTGTTAAAGTATTTGCAACAACTGCATATCCATTATATCTTTTTGTTCCTAAATTTAAGCCTTGTAAAAATGATATTGCACATACTTCATTTTCAATTATTTCCCAATTTTTTTCAGAAATTTTTGGCATAATAAACTCTGAAACCGAATTAGAAGAATATGCAGATATTGCAGCAGTTAAATTTGTTTCTACTATATATCTAATTACAGATTTTCTATGTTTATTAAAATTTGAATTTGAATATTCAATATTACCTCCACCAAAAATATCAAAATCTCCATAGCTACTTATTTTTGTTATATCTGGATTTTCATTATCCTTATAAATAACTGCATTACTTGCTTTTAAATTACTTAAACCATATCCTTTTTTTACTTCATTTCCAACTGCTTCTCCTCCTGTTTTATCTCTATAACCATTAACTGGAGTGCCTAATACAGCACGTGAAAATTGATATGCATTTTTATAGTACTCATAAGCACTTTTGTTTTTTGTAATTGCATTATAATATTTTGTAAACTTTTCTCTCTCGTCTGAATAATATCCTTTTGTTTGACTATAGTTTTTGTTACCATCTTCTCCAATAAAAAATATTTTTGCATAAGTATCTATATCAGTATTTGATTCATTCCATCCATCTGAATGCTCTAAATAGTATTTTTTTCCATTAATTTTTGCATACGGATATTCTTTATATCCAACAAATTCTTTTAACTGTTCTGTATCATTTTCGCTAAATTCTATCCCATCATAATAATAGTTTGTTCCATCAAAGAAAATTCCGCCATTATTCTTGCTATCTCCTATACTTGAAGCTATATTATATAAGTATCCATAATCATATACATATCCACTTTCTGTTGCTCCAGATACTTTTCCTTGAATTGTAATATAATTATCAAGTGTATATGTTATTACAAAATCATCACTACCACGTGTATATCTAGCTGTATAATATACATAAGGCTTTAAACCATCCTGTTTCTTACCATTTTCACTAAAATCCGTATCATAATCTGTATCTTTTAGCTCTGTTAGCGTATTTATAAAAGGAGAATAAATATAATAGCCATCATATAAAGTATAAACTATTGCTGGAATATATTCTCTCATAACTTCTGCTTTATATCCTGTATAATGGAAATTTGAAGCAAGAGAGTTATAAAATGTTTTAGCAGCTGCTTCTAAGTCTTTTATTTTTTTATTAGTTATATCTCCAAATGCGTTATTTACAGTATTTAGTTGGTATGCCTTTATAGAGTCATATGTTGAATTAAGCAATCTTTTATCATATTCCATTCTCTTTTTTTCTGTATCTATTTGGTGATTAATATATTCAGATAGTACAATTGAAATTGGTAAAATAATTATTATAAATATTATGGATAAATGCTGTAGCTTCATTTTAGCTCCTTTCATTTGTAAGTTAGTCCAATTATATCTCAATTTTATTTAAAATACTAGACTAATAATTATTTTTTTATATTACTATTTAACATTTTTAATTTTATATCTAAAAAAGAAGACATTCATCTAATTTTCTATTTTTAATTAATAAAATAAAAAACTACATGATTGTCTCCTTTTATATATAACATATTTGTTCTTTAAAATTAAATCTAAATAAATACAATACTCTTATTTTGCTGTTGTTGTACAAATACCTGATTCTTCTCCAACTATAACTGCTGAATTATCTCCAGTTATTCTAAATATAAATTTTTTAAATTGACCTGCTATAGTATCACCTTTGATTTTAACAGCTACAGATACAATGTCCCCTTCTTTTAACTTTAAAGTACCACCATCTTTTATTGCATCTAAAACTTGAGTTGTATACATTACATAATATACATTGTCCCCTATTGTTACTTGTGCACCATTAGATTTTTTTTCTGGATTTTCATCTAATATTTGTAATGTAATATCAAAGTCATAAGCATTTCCTGTAGAAGCTAAAGTTTCTACAAAATTATCTACTTTTAATTGTGTAAGTGTTCCAGATGTTCTGATTTCATTTGTAAATTCAGTTGTTGCAGTTTGGACTTGTAATTGTGTTACATCGTCTTTTTTATCTGCCATTGTCATTAGTGGAAAAACAAACATTAATATTGCTGCTAAAAATATTGCAATAATTATTACTGGTGAGTCATTCATATAAATATTCCTTCCTTTCCAAACACAATATAAATAAATCTTTATATATTATAGCATTTTTCTAAGAATTTTGCAAATTTTATTGATTTTTAGATATATTTAATTTTTTTGAACATAAGTAATTATTCTAAAAGTTATTTTATTAGCATTTGAAGTTGCTTGATCTGAGGCATTTTGATATTCTCCAAGAAACTCATAAAATTCCAAATTTTTTATTTTATCATATAATCCATTTTTCATTTTTGAAATAATCTTTTGATTTGTATTGTTACCTATAGTTACTTTTATTAATGTATCACCTTTATTAATAATAGTAGTTTGATTTATATTATTTGGGTCAGTCCTAATCTTTATCTCTTCATTTGCCTTTAATGTATCTATTCCAGTTAAATCGATATTATCATTTAGTTTTATATATACAACATAATTTTCTTTTAGAGATCTATCAGCAGAATTAATTACAGTATCAGCATTAACAATACGCACAGCGCCATTTTTTTTGCTTTCAGTATAATTTATATATCCATCTGTTCCTCTTGCCATTCTTACAGTTTCTGTTTGAGAAATAATATCATCTACCTGTACTCTAAAATTAGAAAAAGAAGTTATACAAACAGTTAATGCTATTATAAATACTAACATCTGTCCTGCCATAATTATAGCATCTGAAGCATTTTCCATTTATATACCTCCTTGTATTGCTTTATTATAAATAATAAATATCTAAATACTACACAATATTTTTAAAAAAATTCTCCAAATTTATGGATTCTGTGTAATAGTTAAACTATGTATTAATCCATCTTGATATTCTTCTTCTACCTTATATGTTACACTTGAACCTGTAGTAACCCTTGTAATAGAAGTACTATCTATATTAAGTGTCGTTTCACCATTTACAGTAATAGCCTTATACTCTTCTCCATTTTTTTTTGCAGCCATATTTACAGATAGGCAATAAGTTAGCAAAGCATTAACTTGAGAACCTGAAACATTTTGTCCCAAATATGGTGTTATTTTTGAATTAAATGCTTCGATTTCTTGTTCAGTCATATCAGACATTTTCATTCCTTTATCTGCCCATTGTTTAAATACAAAAAATGATAATGATACAATAACTAAAGCAATAATAACTGCTCCAGCCATTACAAGTGCTTTTGATGCATTTTCCATAAAAACTCCTTTTTAACTACTATGGTGTTTGTTTATTCTTTAGTAATCTTAATCTCACTAATGCAACCTTTTTCGTATGTTTTAACTTCAATTTTAAATGTATCACTATTTTTTAACCCTGATACTTTTGAATAATCTGTAATTTTATCATCAATAATAGCGTCATTATCTATATACATTTTAACTCGACGATCTGAATTATTGCTTTCCTCAGCTGCATTTTTTGCTATAATTTTTGAATATAGATTTTTTACATCTGCTGCTCGTTTATTATTTCCTATAAAAGGTTCAAATTCTGCATTAAATGCTTCTATTTCAGCTTGATTTGTATTTCCTTTGTTAATTATGTCTGTATTATTTTTAATTACATTATACCCCAATGTTATTAATACAATTACAAGTATAATTGCTCCTGCTATTACTAGTGCTTTTGATGCGTTTTCCATAATAAAATTCCTCCTTAAATTTACATTTATATTTTTATTTAAACATTTTATATTTAAATTTCTAAAATATTATATTTAAAAACTATTTAAAAATCAAGTATTTTTTTGTATAAAAAATAAATAATTTACTCTACCTTGATTATTAAACTTTATTTCCTTACATTCAAAATAAATTGAATTGTAATATTGTACAAAGTTTGCCATTCCACCATTGTATATTGTTTCCATTTTATATGTACTATCAATGTCTATCATTTTTATATCTATTTTTATTGAATTTGTATTGTTTTCAATATAAAAACCATCTTTATCTTTTGAAATATGATTTTTTTCATTATTATCAATAGCATTATTTATTATGCTAGTTAGTTCTACACCTGAAACATCTTTATTTTCATATTGTGTAAACTGGTCATTAAATCTTTGAAGTTCTCTTTTTTTAGAAATATAATTTGAATATTTTGCAAAAGAAATAGATATTATAATAATTATTAAAGCAAACAAAAATAATATACCTTTTTTCATATTTTATTTCAAATCCTTCCAATACTATATTAGATTTCAACTATTTCAACTAAATCAACTAATCGAGATTCTGCATTAATTGTAACCGTGCATCTATATCTTTTAGTATTCCAATTAGAGTTAGAAAGAAGAATGTTTGCATCTGTGAAATCTACTAAATTCTGGCTATTTTTCACTACACGTATTGTTGTAGGAAATTTATTATTTTCATTATTATCTTTTGCGAGATTGATAATTGATACAACATCTTGTATAGATAATTCATTTTTATTTTCATACTCTAAAAACTTTTGATTAAATTTAGTATATTTTGAAAGTTCCATCATTTCGTAAATTTTAGCAGAATGTTCTGACATTCTTAAAAAAACAAATGAAAATAAACTTAAAAATAGAACTGCAATAATTACACCTGTTGCAATTAATAATGCTTTTGATGCATTTTCCATGTTATACTTATATATTACAAATTTTGTAATATATATCTCCTTCCATAAAATAATTACTTATAGTATTCTATCTGTAAAAATAAAACTAATTGATTTCACTCTACCTGTAGCATCATCATATATAATATTATCATTATCACACCTAAAAATGCCATTTTTAAATTGCATATATTCGTAACATTTAAAAATATTTGGTAATTCATTTTTTAAATCATTTTGATTATTAATTGTTTTTTTCTTACAATATGCATTAAAAGTTTTTTTAGCTGTATCAAAGTCACTACCTTTCATTGTAAAAGTATCTAAATTTTTAGCAAGTTTTGTAGCTACATTTGAACCTCCATAATCGTTTTCTAATTTAACTGCTTGCTGAACAATCTTTGATTGAAAAATATTAATATTATATTTATCTCGTCCAATTAATCTTTCATATTTTTCACTATCTGAATAAACAAACATATCTTTTTTTCCATTCAAATTTATTGAAAATTCAATTGGATTATATCCTTCATCATTTTCCCCTTCAGTAGACATTCTTATATTATAATCATAAATTCTATTTGAAAGTGATACCAATTCATATCCCTTAACATCTTCTCTATTGTATTGTAAAAATTGTTCGTTAAAATCAGCTGTATTTTGTATATCTGCTAATTCTTTATTAGAAGACTGATATTCAGAAATTTTTTTAAATGAAAATACTAAAACTGATATAAGTAAAAGTGAAATAATTATTCCAGCAGCTATAAGTAAAGCTTTTGAAGCATTTTCCAAAACATCACCTCCTAATTATAATTGTATATTTTTTAGTATATTACAAATTATTAAATATCACTTAAATTAAAAACTTGACATTGTACTATTCATACTTGTTAATCCCATAAATACCATTGGTATAATTAAGTATCCAACAAACATTACAACCATTGGTGCAAAACCAATAAACTTACCATATAATCCTTTTTTACTAATTAATCTATCATTAGACTCTTTACGCTTTGCTTGATAATAGTCCCTTTCAGAATCTAGTTCATCAAATGCATCCCTAATTGGTATTCTCTCAACTGCAGCTTGAAGGCTTTCAACTATTCTAATAAATTGAGGATAGTTTGTTTCATTTTTTAAATCTTCTAAGGCTTCCCATGCCCCTGCTTCATAGTTATTAACACATCTAGAAATCGGTTCTTTAAAAATATTTGCATACCTTTCGAGCCACTCCAATATTATTTCAACATTAACACGTTCAATTCTCATAAGCATTAAAATAATAGTTTGATACTGCATTACCTCGTCTTCCATTTCCATTTTTCTCATCTTAAGCTGGAATTGCATTATCCAAATCGGAGACATAAATGCTACTATCATAAATACAACAGATAGTAAAACCTCAAACCATCCTAAGTATTCCTTATTTATTACCAATAATTTGTCTTTATACACTCTTTCGGCTGCTTTTTGTATTTGTGTTGAGTCACTATTTTCATAATCCTTAGATCTTTCCATTGCTCTATATACATCTTGCTGTGTTACATTTCTATTTCCTCTAAACATGTCTAAAAACTTGTTGTCACTTTCAGTTAATTTGTATGCCTCTTCTAATTCTCGACCAGTTTGTCCTCCCATCAGATTATAATCTGATGTTGGAGATGTGTAAATAAGCTTAACTTGAGTATTATGTATTTGTACAAATAAAAACAATGATACTACAAAAGTTATAATTGCAAGCGTGATTCTATTTACATACAACCATTCCATTTTAAGTTTAGAAGCTGAATCTTTTAAAACTTTTTGAACATTTATATAATCACGTGTACCTTTTTTTGGAATAAATAAATCTACAAATTTCTTAATAAAAGGTTTTCTATATAATTTTGCTTGCCATGGATTATCTGTATTTTTTACACTTTTATCAGTAGATCCGTTGTTTTTAATTTTTCTTAATAATAAATAACATATTACTGTTAAAAGTATTACTATAATTTGAGCAATTAAACCTAATTTTCCTTTATAAAATGTATCTGTAAAAGTAAAATGACTTGTTGCCCATGTTTTTAAAGGCTCTAATGCCAAAACAGGTACAATTGCTATAATAGATAAACTTTGAAATACATAATCAATTTTATCTCTTTTTAAAATTTCAATTTGCATTTCTTCTGTAATATTATTTACATTTTTTAAATATAATGATGCCTTATCAACTTTTCTATCTCCAAATTCTTTTGTTAGATATGATATTCCTGCAAATTCTTTTAGATAACTATTTGGAGCAATATCATAATATTTTTCTAATTCTGTTTCTGGATCATTAGAAATTAAGACCTCATATATTTTTTCACCTTGTTTTGATATATTTTTTTCATCGTCTTGTGAAATCTGATAAATTGCTTCCTCAACCATATTAAACTCGTGATAAGCATGTCTAATTTCAGCAAAAAAATCTAATTGCTCTTTTAATAAGTTATTGTCAAGCCTATCTGCCAAGCTATCTATAAGAGTGTCTATCATAAATAATTCAAATACCAGTATTATAGCTAAAAGCAACGTATTACTTTTTGTTATGATAATTGTTAATATGGTTATTGGTAAAATAATTAGTAATACTTCTGATAATATTTTTGCTGCATCTCTTCTTGTTGCATATTCATCATCAACATGAAGAATTTCTAATCTTCTACGAAGTTTAAAAATATAATTTCTTAAAAAAGGAATTTTTGAATATGTAACATATAATTTTTGATAAAAAACTTCCAAAGAAAAAGTAGAACTTTCTGTCCCTTGCCTTAAGTTTTTAATCTGCTTATAATCTGTTTTCATCATTTTTTTATTTAATATTACATATGCAATTACAATTCCTACAAAAGTAATAATTCCACCATATATAATATAAAGCATTACATTACTTGACATTAAGTTCCACCTCCTTTTTAAATACTGTCTTTAGTTTTAGTAGATCTTCTAACTTTCTTTTTTTCTTTTTTTTCATCTGCCATTTTATAAACACTATCTTTTCCCCAGTATTTTTCGATAAATGCATCAAACTCCTCTGCATCAGTTTCTGTCATATTAAGACGCATTTCTCTAATATTTTTATCTGATATTTTATTTGTAATAATATATTCTCCATCAACATATTCTAAAATATTTACATATTTATATAATTCTGTATTTGTTGTTTTCATAAAGAAATGTGTTGCATTATCAAAAAACTTGTCAAATTTGCCTTCTAATGTTTTTTCTTTTCTATGGTCAAATGTATATTCATTTTTATTCTCAACTGGAACACATTCTGTTATTCTTTCTATATAACGACGTCCTTTATAATCTTTAACTAAATGAACATCAAAATTTAATACTTGTACAACTTGCTCTTCAGCAGTTCTTTCATTTTTGAATACCCCTGCTCTAAGCATTGAGTTCCTTAGTGCTGTTACTAAATCTGGAAATGTTTTAGCATGGTGTGTAAATAATGTAAATTTAGATGCAACTTGTGCAGATTGTATCATCCAAGAAGCAACAGGGTCTGTTGCAACCTCTCCTATAATATTAACAGAACCATCTGTTTTTTTCTGAACATCTAGTATTTCTTGTCCAGGTATAGTATCTGTTTCTCTCATTGATAAAATATTTCTTGTAGGATAAACTTTACGTAAATGCAACTCAAATGCAGTTTCTGTAATACGTAGGTTCATTGTTTCATATATGTTTTCAATCATACCCATAAGTAATGTTGTCTTACCACTACCTTGCTCACCTGTAATTGATGTAATTCTAGCTCCTCTAACTAAGAATTTTAATAATGCAATAGCTCCTTCTTTTCCTTCGGTTTTTCCAGTCCATTGTTCTATTGTAGCACGTTTTACATCAAATTTTCTTACGAAAAATGCCCATGTCTCTGACATAGATGGTCTAACAACAACAACACGTGACCCATCTTTCATTTCATTAATCTTATATCCATTTGTATCAGATAATTGTCCAGGATTATTATATTTATAAATATTTTGACATACTCTTTTTAGTTCTGCTTCTGTTCCAAATGATAAAAATGCAAGTCTAATAGATTTACCTCTAAACATTATCCAAATACTATCACAAGCCCTTTGTACTTTATGTTCTTCAATTTGTGTTAAATAATCTATTGAGTCCATTTGAGCTACTTGACTTAAAAAGCTTTCTGGAAGTCCAGATACACCACCAGACACTCCATCTATATTCATATCTCTAACTTCATCAATACTTGAATACCCTTTATATTGTTGATATATTCTTTGTACAACAATACTTAATTTATCTGAAAATGATAAATTAATATTTTCTTTTTCATATATTTCATTTATTTCATCTTCTGTAATTACATAGCATGGCTTTGTTTCTCCTTGAATGTATTTAAATTCGTCCAAGTTATATTTTCTAATTAATTCTGTTAATGCTTCATATCCAAATTCTTTTTTATAAACATATAGCAAAATATCAAACTTATCTTGTGCAGTTAATAAAGAAGGAATATCAAAAGGAATTGATTTTGATATATTAATTTCTGTTACTTTGTATTCCTTAGATAACAAATCAAATATCAGCTCTTTTACATATTTTTTGTCATTAACATCTCCATATGTACACCCTTTTAAGGCTTTTTTAAGCTCATATTTTTTGCTTTTTCTTCTTTTTAATTCTTCCTCAGATAGTCCAATATCATATAAATTAATTTTGGTAATTTCATCTAATCTTCTTTTGATAAATTCTATCATTTTGGCTAATGTATATGTTTGTTCGTCTATGTCTATATTTGTTACAACTTCTGCATTTTTTTGTGAAGTAATATAATGATATATAATAAATGCTGCAACAAGTAATACTACAACCATTAGCAATATGTTTGTTATTGTCATTTTAATCCTCCTACAAGATTAATATTTGCTATATTTTATTTAAATTTATTAATTCTATTTTTTCTTTTATGTTTATATCCAATCTTCTTATTTCTTCTAAAAATTCATAATTTGGATCTGTATCTTTTATTCTCATAAAATTCAAGAATAAATCTACTACTTTGCCTTCTTGTGAAGCTTCAAAATATAAATTATTATATGGAATTGTATTTATAATTCTTTTTCTTATTTTTAATAAACTTCTTGAAATGTTTTTTGCATTATATTTTGTATCTTCCATATATTTTCCAACTGTAAAAATCACTTTGTTTTCATCTAAAATTTTACTATTTTCTATATATTCTTTTGTACACATAATTTGTTTTTCTCTTTGTGAAATTATAGCTACAACAATGTCAGAAATTCTTAATATTTCGTTTTCAACAATATTTCCAATATTTTTATCTAAATCAACGATTACCATATCATAAAACTGATTAGCAAGTGATATGATTTTAGAATATCTTTCTTTAATGTTATCATATTGTGCTTGATTCCCTTCAACTCCAAGTAAAACATCTAATCTATTTGTAAGAACTATGCTTGTATAATCTTGAATTCCATCTGGCGTAATTTTGTTACTTTTAATAACTCTATCTAAGCCTTCTACCCCAGTTTTATCAATATTATTAGATGGAGCAGAAAAAATATCTAACGCTCTTTTTTTTCTTTTTGTCCAAAAACAATCTTTTATTATACTATCATTAAGTCCAGTAGAAACAAGTAATACTCTCATATTATGATCTATAGCAATTTGTGTTGCAAGCGCAACCGCACTTGAGGTATTTCCGAACTTGATCTCCTGTATTATTCCAGAATGTAACTATTGACATTGCTTTCTCCTTTAATCTTTCATAATCCTTTTTAATTTAGACTTATTTTCATCTTTGTTAATATCTTGAATAACATAAGATAAAGACTCTTTATATTCCATACTTAGTTTTCTAAACTTAATTCTCTCTAGTCTTTGATTTTCTTCAAACACTTTATTGTCATCACCTAAAATGTGAAAATACATTGTATATTTATTCCAATCGACGTTGTATCCAAAAATTAAGTTGTTCAAATATTCTTCATCTTCTCTTCTTAATTCATAAGAAAATAGTATTTTAGTTAAGCTTATCGGATTTGATATACTTTCTAATATGCTCATTCCTTTTTTTAAATTAAAACTATCAAATGAAGTAACGAAGTAATTTTTATAAGCATTTTCTAATTCAAAACCCTCTAATTTTTCTGGAGAGTCAACATCAATTAAAACATAGTCATATGGGTTATTATCTGTATTTTCTTCGCCATTATCTAATTCAAAATCTTCTTCAATACCTAAATAATTAATCACACTTTGCCAATTATCAAAACCAATTGCAAAATCCATATTTTCAAAATCAGTAACATAAGATTTAGTAGGATTTATAGTTGGAATAATGTATCTCATTTTTTGAATACTACTAGAGTCAACCACTAACACTTTATAATTCAATAATTGTAATAGTTTAGCTGTATACATTATAAAATTTGTTTTATCAAAAGCTCCTATAAATCCAATTATTTTCATTCTAAAACTTATTCCTTTCTAGCTTTTCATTAGGTTAAACATCATTTTTTTGCTTACTTTGTAGGTGTTCCACTTAATGATTGTAAATATTCTTGTCTTGTTTCTTTTGTAGAAACTATACTTTCTTGCATTTTTGTTGGTACATTATCATTATTTCCATAAGTAGATAATGCACTATTTATATATTGATTTCTTAAATTCATTAATGCACTATTATTTGCAGTATATCTAGCTCTTAGAGCATTTTTTGCTTCTGTAACTATATTCGGATCTGATTCTATTAAATTAGCAACATCATTATTAACAACATAAGTTGGTATAGCTGTTTCTTGTATTCCTGCTTCTACATATTTTGTTGCATATAATTTTGAACCATTCATTTTATATGCTTCTATAATTGCACTAGATAAAGCTAATGTTTCTTCTTCCGCTAATTTTACTTTTATTGTATCAGCTAAATAACTTCCTGCTACATCTGGAACTGTAACTTCTTTTTTAGATACAACAATATAATCCTGCCCTGTAGGTAATTGTAATCTAATGTCAACATATTCTCCTGTTGTTAAATCAATTGGTAAAACAATCATGTTATACTCTTGTTCTCTTACATCAGCACTATTTATATGATCTGAACGAGCAATTAAAGAGCTTGTAATTACAGTATTTTTTCTCATATCAGTTTTTGCTATTATATCTTTTTGAGTTGTTTCTACAGTTGTTCTATTTCCATTTTCTTGTGTATAAAAAACACCTGTAGCATTGTCTTTATATACAGTTACTCTATTATTATTTCTTAACATATATAAATTTCCATCAGCATCAGAATAAATATCATTTCCTGATGTATCACATAAAGAATATTGAGCAATTAATTGAGTAACATCACTTGTTGCATCTGCTGGTACTGCGTCTGATGGGATTTCTTTTGAAATAAACATTGATGGTGTTAATGTTTGCCCTGACTTTACATTTTGATTTAATATAAATACCTTTTTGCTTGATTCTTTTTGTTGTTTAAGTTCCTTATTTAAATTATTCATTTGTAAAAATAAAAACGCAATTATTACTCCTGCTATTAAGATAGTTACTAACACCCCTAGCAAAAAAGAATTTCTTGCTTGTCTTTTCATTGGATTTGCTGCCATGTTTTATTCCTCCTTAATTTGTTTCAAACTACATATCATTATTATTTTAACTTATTTTATATATTTAAGCAATAACATAAATGATTTGTTACAAAAAATTCATTTGTTTGTAACATTTTCGTAATATAATAAAAGAGAATTCAAAACTGAACTCTCTTTTATCATTTTGTACTAATATGTATATTCTCAATCTCAACTGCTATCTCTCTGGACACTATATTTTGAATTATAGCCACCTTATTTTCTGCAAGTTCTCCTTCTATACTAACAACAATATTTACACTTTCTTCATTTATAAAAATTAAGCAATTTTTAAATCCTTTATTTAGTATCAAATTTTCACAAATCATAATTGCATTTTTTTGATTATTAATTTTTTTAATTTCTTGTGTTGCAATATTTTTTTGAACCTCAGATGCATTTGAATTATTAATTATATTTTCATAGTTTCCTATCATTTGAGCATACATTTTATCTCTATCAATTTTAGAGTTTATATAATAATCATTAATACTTCCATTATTACTTTCATTATTATCTTGTTTATTTTCTTTTGATTTATCAGCGTCATTTTCTATTTTACCTTCCTCATTTTCAGTTTTCTCATTTTCTATACTTTCTTGAGTTTCTTCATTTTCATCTGTATTTTCTATTTTTTCATTTACATCATTATTACTTACTAAAACCGCTTCTCCAATATTAACATTTTGTACATTTTCGTTTTGTGCAGTTTCAGAATATGTTTCTTTTGTATCTTCTTTTTTTATTTTTTCTGAATAATTAAAGTAACCAGCTGTAACAAGCATTAATGCTAAAACATAAATTATAATTTCATTTTTCTTAATACTTTTTAAACTTATTCTTTTCATTTTAAATTCCTTTCATCTATATTGTATATCATCATTTATTTAATTTATTATCCTTTTCAAAAACCTGTATTTTATCTACACTTAATCCTGTTACTGCTTGTACTGCAGTAATAATATTATTTTTCACATTAGCATTATTTGCACCATCTGCTGTTATTATTGCTCCTTGTATTATTGGCATCGTGGTTTTCGCTGTAACTGGAATTTTATTTCCTGTTTCTTCAGAAAAAACTACTTCCTTTTGAGTTTCTGTTTGTACAGTTTTTCTATTTCCACCAGAAGAGTCTCCTTCTTCTGTATCACTTGTTGTAACAGTTTCATCATATATTGGAATATTTGTACTGCTTTCAGAATAGTTTATAAATACTTCTACATTGCCAGAGTTTTTAATAGTAGACAAAATCTTTTCAAGCTTTTTTTCTAAATCATTTTGGCTATTTTCCTTAGCTAATACGGAAACAGAATCTGTTTCTTTTTCTTGTATATTTTTATTATCATTTTTCCATATATTTTTCATAGCTAAAACTACAATGATTAATATAATTATAAAAAAAACTAAATTTTCGATTTTTTTATCTTTTTTGTTTTCTTTATTTTCTTTATTTTCTTTGTTTCTTAACAAATTTTTAAAAAAATCAAACATAAATTATTAACCTTTCCTATTTTATTTTTATATTTATAATATCTTTATTTATTTGATAATATGAAGCTAATTTTTCTTTTATAGAATATATCTGCAAACTATTATTATTACTTTTTTCTTTTTTATTATTTCCTATAATAATATTTTGAACTTCAATATTTTGGTTACTTTTTTTCTTTAAAACTAAGTCTATTCTTTTTATTCCAGAATCTGATGAATTTGCCTTTAAATCTGCATCAATTTTACATTCAGATATTTCATATCCAATTTGTTCCACTTGAATTTTTATATTTTTTTTTAGTTCTTCTATATATAATTCTTGTAATCTTTTATCCATCGAATTATTTTGATTATATTCATTATTTGTTTTTAAACCTGATATATATTTATCAATTTTTATACTATCAAAATCAATTACTTTATTATTTACTATGGGTGATATAATAGTAAAAACAATATATATTCCCAATACTATATTTATATATTTTTTTAAGTTTCCACTTGGTATTATCATTTCAAAAATATTAACAATTATTATCGCAATAGCTATCTGTTCTATCCAACTTCCCAAAGACTTTATCAAAATATTTCACCTACTTTTTAAAATTTATCGGTACATCATCCCACTATTTGAAATCTTAATTACAATTGTTATCCCAATAATTAACAATGTTGCAACAGTACATAAAACTCCGAAAAGTAGTTTAAATACTGAGCTCATTTCCTGTAAAAGATTACTAATTTTTTTATCAGATATAGGTTCTATAATTGCAGATAATAAAGAATACATTATACTAAAAAATGCTACTTTTATAATAGGATTTATACATATTCCAATAATTATAATTACACCTATTACCCCAACTGCATTTTTTAATACAACTGCACATCCTAAAATACTGTCTACTCCATCTCCTAGAATCTTTCCAACTACTGGTATTAATGAGCTTACTGCTGCCTTTGTTGTTTTTGCAGTTATTCCATCAACAGATGCTGTTAGTGTTCCTTCTAATGATAAAAATCCAATAAAAAATGTTAAAACTATTCCCAATGTCCAAACAACACTTGATTTCATAAATGATGAAATCTTATTAATTTGAACCTTATCTGAAATTTTTGACAAAATTATAAATACTGTAATTATAGAAATTATAGGTAATATTACTATTTTTATAAATTCAGTTATTATTTCAATTAATAAGAGTAAAATTGGTTGTACCATCGATGATGTTGCCAAATTTCCAGTAAATATTAACAAACTAATTAATAGTGGTATTAAGGTATTTGCAAAATCCGCTAAATTTTTGATTGTTTCATTAATATCACTTATTAAATTTGAAAAACTAGACATTATAATTGTTATAATCAATATATATTGCACGTAATATACTATATTTGAAACTTGTCCATTATTATCTAACCCATCAACTACAGATTTTAGAATACTATGTATTAATACTATTATTAAAATATTTATAAATATTATAATACATTCTTTAAATTGAATTCCTGATATTTTAATAAAGCTATTTAAAAGTCTTTTATTATCAATGTTTCCGCTTACTGCACTATTATACATTTCTGATATATTTAAATCTTTTGTATTTTCACCTAAGTTATACTTTTCTGCACTTTTTAAAAAATCTTTTATTCCAAAACTTGATTCTTGTTCTTTTATTACACTATCTATATTTACTATATTTTCAGCAAATATGGTATTTGAATGAAAAACTACTAAAACTATCAATATTATAAATATGTATTTTTTCATAATTATAGCTCCTACTATTATTTTGGAATTATTTTTAAAATAACCTCTAATAGATTTGAAATAATAGGAATTGACATTGATATTAACAGTAGTTTACTACCCATTTCCATTTTATTTGCTATAGAACTTTCCCCACTATCTTTACATATACTTATTGCAAATTCAGAAAGATATGCTATTCCTGTCATTTTTAACAATAAACCTAAAAATTGATTATTAAATTTTGTTTTATTTGAAATCTCTTTTAGTAAATTTATGATATTTGTGAATTGATCTAGAACCATGTATATAATTATTACACCTGAAATTAATAAAACATATATAACAAATTCTGGTCTATATTGTTTTATTATTCCAATTAGTATTACAGATATTAGTCCTATTCCTATAATTTTTATTATGTTATCCATTTATACTTTTCTCCCATCTTTACAAATTAAATATTGTTCTTACTGTGCTAAATAAGCCACTTATTTCTTTTATTACAAGTGATAAAACAATTACTAATCCTGCTAAAGTTGTCATCATAGCTTGTTCTTCTCTACCTGCTCTACAAAGAACTTGATGTAATACTGCAACTAAAATTCCTACAGCTGCAATCTTAAATAATAAATCTACATTCATCTTTTTCTCCTTTATTTTAAAAAAGTAAAATCATAATCATTAATCCTACAATAGTGCCTAAACTTTTATACATTTTGCAGTTTTTCTTTTCTTCTAATTCGGCCTCTTCAATTTGTTTATCTAATAGTAGTTTTACCTGATTTATTTCATCCATTTGTCCTTCTACATCTGTTTTTCCTAGCATATTTCCTATATTTTTAAATATTTTAATATCTTTTTCTTTTAAACTAATCCAACTTTTTTCTTCTTTAAATGCTTCATCAATTGATTGTCCAATTTTTTTAATTTTTAATTTTTCACCTATTTTATAAAATATTACTGATATTATTTGATTATTATCTAATTTAGATATTTCATTAAATATTTCCTGTAATGGTTTTCTAGTAAATTTTATTTTATTTTGCATTATTAAAAGTGCATTTTGTAGTATTTTTAATTCTATTACTCTGTCTTTATATTTTTTTGATATAATCCAACCTATACTTGTACAACAAATTAAAATTAAACTTAAAAAAAAATATCTAATAATAAACATTTTTCTCCCTCTGTAATATATGTATATTCAAAATGTTTAATATTAGAACTTTTTTATAATTTTTATTTTATTAATTTGATTAAATATTACTAATAAATCTGTTTTAAATTATGATTTTTATCTATTAAAATTACTTTTTCTATTAATTTATTTTTTATTAATTTATTTAAGTTTATATTTTTCATTAAATCCTCTAAACTTGTGCTATGCGCACTAAATATTCCTTTTACACCGTTTACATGTTGCTTCTTCAATTACTTTAATGTCTTGATTGCTTCCTACTTCATCACATATAATTATTTCTGGTGACATTGATCTTATTAACATACTTATTCCTATTGACTTTGGAATATTTGTTATTACATCTGTAAATTTTCCAATATCGTTTTGTGGTATTCCTTTATATACAGCTGCAATCTCTCCTCTTTCATCCACTAATCCACATGTTTTAGGTGAAAAATTTATTTCCTGCATTCCATTAGATATTTTTCTTACTATATCTCTTAAAAGTGTTGTTTTTCCACATCCGAGGTGCAGATATTATTAGTGTATTATAAATTGTATTATTTTTAACATCTAATATGTATTTTAAAATAGGTACTGAAACATCTTTTATTTCTTTAGCAATTCTAAAGTTTAAACTAGATATATCATTTATATTTATCACTTTATCGTTTTCAATAACTGCAGTACCTACAATTCCTACACGATTTCCTCCTTTAATGGTTATAAATCCTTCTGATATTTGCTTTGTATATGAATATACCGAGTTTTCACATATATTTTCAAATGTTTCTTGAATGTCATTTTTTGATATTTTATCATATATACTTATTATTTCTTGTCCATTTTTTATAGATAAATTTCCATTACTCCTCATTCTTATTTCTTCAATAAAATTGGAAATATTTTTGTTTTCTATATATTCATTAATAATATTTTTAATATTTTCTGGCAAATACCAAATAACATCTTTAAGCATTTTTCCCTCCTTGTTTAGTGTAGAAAATCTATTTTTTATTATAATTTGTTCCTTTATACACAAAAAAAATGCATATAATAATATATGCATTTTTTTTATTTTTAGAACTATTTAACTCCATAAGCTTTTTTACTTTATATTTAAAATAATATACATCCTATTCTTCCCAGTTATGATATACATTCATTACATCATCTAAATCATTTAAGTTGTCTATTAATTTATTCATTTTTTCTGCTCCATGCTCATCTAATGCTACTGTTGTAGATGGTACCATTTGAACAGATGCTTCTAAAAATTCTAATCCTAAGTTTTCTAAATTTTCTCTAACTGCTGTAAAATCAGATGGTGCAGTAAATATTTCGTAAACAGCTTCATCAGATTCAAAATCTTCTGCTCCAGCTTCTAGAACTTTTTCCATTAGCTCATCTTCTGATAATTTGCATGTTTCTTTTTCTATTACAATTACACCTTTTTGACTAAACATATATGCAACACAACCTGTAGTACCAAGATTTCCTCCTGCTTTATCAAATACATGTCTAACTTCAGCTGCAGTTCTATTTCTATTGTTTGTACTTGCTTCTATAATAACAGCAACACCATTTGGTCCATATCCTTCATATACTATTTCTTCAAAAGTATCTGCACTTCCTTCTCCAGAAGCTTTTTTAATAGCATTATTTATTGTATCATTTGGCATATTTGCCGCTTTACATTTAGCTATAACATCTTTTAATTTTGAGTTTCCTGCTGGATCTGCTCCTCCTGCTTTTACTGCTACCAATAATTCTCTTCCAAGTTTGGTAAATATTTTTCCTCTTGCAGCATCTGCTTTACTCTTTTTTGCTTGGATATTATTCCATTTACTATGTCCACTCATATTTTTCTTCCTCCTAATTCTTTCATATTTTATCATTTTTTTTTGATTTTGTACAGAATTTTTGCACATATTCTACTATTTTTATATCCATACAAAAAACTGATTCTATAAAAAATCAATTTTTTACAGCTTGCTCTCCTGCAACATAGCCTGTAGAATATGCAATTTGTAAATTAAATCCCCCTGTATATGCATCTACATCTAAAACTTCTCCAGCAAAATATAATCCGCTAATTAGTTTAGATTCCATTGTTTTCGGATTTACTTCTTTTATATCAATACCACCAGAGGTTATAATTGCCTCATCTATTTTTCTAAAACCTTTTAGTATTAATCTAAAATTCTTAATTAATTCTACTAATTCAAATCTTTCTTTTTTAGTTATAGAATTTACCTTCTTTTCCGGATTTATATTAGATAGTTTTATAATAACTGGCATTAATTTTTGAGGCAATAATTTATCCAAACTATTTTTAAATGATTTGTTTTGACTATCCTCAAAATCTCTTAAAATCCTTAAATTTAACTTCTCATTTGAAAGAGCAGGTTTTAAATCAATAATTAGCTCTATATTTTGTTTTTCTAGCAATTCATCTATATTTTTATATCTAACCAAATGACTTGAAGCGCTTAGTATAACAGGTCCTGATACTCCAAAATGAGTAAATAACATTTCTCCAAAATCATCATATATTTGTTTTTTTGAAGAATTATCAACTATTGTTATACCAACATTTTTTAAACTTAATCCTTGTAAAGAACTATGTAATTCTTTCTCATATGTCTCCATAGGTACTAATGAAGGTTTTATTTTTGTAATTTTGTGACCTAGTTTACTTGCCATTTTATATCCATCACCAGTTGAACCTGTTAGAGGATAGCTTTTTCCTCCTGTAGCTAAAATAACTTTGTCACATTTAATAATTTCTTTTTGTATAGCCACTCCAATTACTTCATTATTAGAATTTATTAGTATTTTATCAACTGTATTGTTATATATAATTTTAACATTTAGTTGTTTTAACTTTTTTTCAAAACAGTTTAAAACATCTTTTGCCTTATCTGTAACTGGGAATATTCTATTTCCCCTTTCTTCTTTAACTTGAAGGCCTTGCTCTTCTAATAATTCTATAATATCTTGGTTTGTGAAACTATTAAATGCACTATATAAAAAATTCCCATTTCCAGGAATATTTTTGATAAATTCTGAAATTGACAAAGAAGATGTAATATTACATCTTCCCTTTCCTGTTATTAATAGTTTTTTACCAAGAGTATTATTCTTTTCTATTATTGTTACATCATTATTGTTTTTACTTGCAGAAATGGCAGCAAGTATTCCTGCTGGACCACCACCAATTATTACTACTTTCATTTAATAAAACCCTTTCTACATTATAGCTTTGCTAATTTTATAATCATTTTTTTAAAAAATTGCTCCAACTATTATTCCAATAACGGCTCCAACTACAACTTGAATTGGTGTGTGTCCTAAAACCTCTACCAATTTTTCTTGGACTTCAACACCAGATAAGCCGGGAGTGTTTACTATTTTGTTTAATAATGTTGCTTGTTTACCTGCTGCTCTTCTAACACCTGCTGCATCATACATAACAACAAATGCGACAATTGAAGATAATGCAAATACTGGACTATCAAATCCTAATTCTTTGCCAATTAAAACTGTAATAGTCATAACTACAGCTGAATGAGAACTTGGCATTCCTCCTGCTCCAAGTATTCTTTTAAAATTAAATTTTTTTGTAGTAACTAAATCCCATATTACCTTAAATGCTTGTATACTAAACCAAGTAAGTATAGGAATCCATATAAATTTATTATTTAAAATTGCTCCAAAACCTTTCATCCTTATAATATCATCCCTTCAATACTCTAATTTTCTGCATCAAAATTTTCTTCTTCTAAATTGCCATCATTTTCTAACATTATTGTTATCCTTTTTTCTGCATTTTTTAATAAGTCATTACAATCTTTAGAAATCTTCATTCCTTCTTCAAATTTAGTTAGAGAGTTTTCTAATGTTAAATCCCCTTTTTCAAGCTCTGCAACAATTTTTTCTAATTTATCCATTTTTTCTTCAAAATTATTTTCATTTTTCATATTGAATTCCATTCCCTTCTTAAAAAATAAAAGTTTTTTATTTTGATGTAACTTTTTTACTACTTACATTTACTTCATATTCAACTAAAGTTGCAGTTGTAGCTTTGCTTCTTACTGAAATATTAAAAACATTTCCACTTTGACTATCTACAGTAAAATATACAGAATTGTCTTCTCCCCATTCTTTTTTTACTAAATTAATCGCAGTTTCTTGTTTATTTTCTTTGCTACTTTCTTCTGTTTCTTCTTTTCCAACAAAATTTGATGTAGAACTTTTTGTTTCTTTTTCGCTTTTTGTTGATTTTTCTTCAATTTTAATAGTATTTTCTTCTACTTTATTTTCATTTTCTGCAGTGGTATTTGAAACTGTATTATTTGTATTTATATTTTCTGCGACTGTATTTTCAATTATTGTATTTTCTTTAGATTCATTTTTTTTATCAAAATAGTATTTTACGCCTAAAGCCACTACTACAACGAAACTCAAAATTAAAACTACTAAAACATTTTTCTTTTTCATAATTAATTCCTTCCATTAGGTATAATATATTACTATTCTTATGTATATTAATTGTATTTATTCTATATTATTTTTGCTATATTTTCTCCATCAACTAGTTTAATTCTTATTTCTTCACCAGTTTTTAAATCTTTTGATGATTTAACAATTTTTCCTTCTTTTTCAATTATAGAGTAGCCTCTTGTTAGTGTTTTTAAAGGACTTAAAGCATCTAGTTTAGAAATATTGGTAGAAAATACTTTTTCACTTTCTTTTAACTTTATTTTTATATTATTCTCCAATTGTTTTATATATGTATCCAGTTTTTGATAATTATTTTGGATATTCTGATATGGGTCTTTAAAAACTTTAGAATTACTAATATTGCTTAATCTTAATTTTGTTAATTCTAGTTTTCTTCTTAAAGAATTTCTTAATCTTTCTTTAATAGAATTTATTTTGTTTAAAATTTCTAAAATATCTGGATTTGCTAGTTCTGCTGCAGCAGATGGTGTAGGAGCCCTTAAGTCTGCTACAAAATCTGCTATTGTAAAATCTGTTTCATGTCCTACTGCAGATATTATAGGTATTTTAGATTCATAAATTGCCCTAGCAACAATTTCTTCATTAAATGGCCATAAATCCTCTAAAGAGCCTCCACCTCTTGCAATTATTAATACATCTGCTAATTTCTCTTTATTCATTGTTTTAATACCATTTGCAATTTCTATTGCAGCACCTTCTCCTTGAACAGGAACTGGTAAAAGTCTTATATAACAATTTGGATTTCTTCTTGTAGAAACATTTATAATGTCTTTTATTACAGATCCGGTTTTTGATGTTAAAACTCCTATTATCTTAGGCATTAGTGGTATTTTTTGTTTATGTAATTCATCAAAAAGTCCTTCTTTTTCTAAGTCTTCTTTTAATTTTGTAAATTTAGCATATAAATCTCCTATACCATATTCCATCATAGATTTGGCATATATTTGATATATTCCATCTCTTTCAAAAACAGATACACTTCCAAACACAATTACCTTCATACCATCTTTTGGCTTAAAATTAATTCTATCTGCATAAGATTTAAACATTACACATTTTACTAAAGATTTTTCATCTTTTAATGTAAAATAAAAGTGACCTGTATAATGTGCTTTAAAATTTGAAATTTCACCTTTTACAATTACAGCATTTAAAGCCTCATCATTAGTGATTTTATCTTTTATATAAAGATTTAAATCTGAAACTGTTACTGCCATAGACTCATAATTCATTTATTTTTCTCCATTTTAAATAAAAGTATTCTATGTATTATTAAAAACACATAGAACTAAAATTTATTTCAATTCATGTCTTTAACAACTTTTGCTAAAGCTCCATTTATAAATTTACTTGATTGTTCTTCTCCATATTTTTTAGCAAGTTCAACCACTTCATTTATTTCAACCTTATATGGAATATCTTTATATTGTATTTCATATATAGCAAGTTCTAATAAACTTAAATTAATTTTCGAAATTCTATCAATCTTCCAATCTGATTGAAGAGTTCCTTCAATTACTTTAATTATATCTTCTTTATTTTTATTTATTCCATGAATACAATCTTTTATATATTTAATTGCATTTTCATCATCAATTTCTTGGCTTTCTAGATATATATTGATTTGTTCTTCTAAATCAGTTTCTTTTTGAATTTCTATACTATATATTAGTTTAAATGCTAATTCTCTAACTTCAGATCTTTTCATTGTTCTTTTCCTCTTACATTTTATCAACGAAATTTTTTATCTTTTCTTTTACACTTTCTTTATTATTTTGAATGTAATTTCCTATAAATGCTCCTACAACAATTACAGCAATAACAAATACTAAATTATAAAGCTTTGTCACAAATATTAATACTGCAATTATAATACCTATTATTGCCCCTCTATATTTTTTTAAAAACTCACCTATATTGTCCATTAAAAAATCCTTTCTGTTAATTTATTCTTCCTCTTTTTCTTTTTTTGCAATTATATTTTTAATATTAACATTTATTTCTTTTACTTCTAAATCAGATGTTTTCTTTATTGTTTCTTTAACTTTATTTTGTATATTTAGGGTTAATTCTTTTATTATTACATTCTCATTTACAGATACATTTATAAATATAATTAAATTATTAAATTTATCAGTTTCAATTTTTGTTACAATATCACTTACACTGTCAAAACTTTTCACAACAGAAACTACAATGTTTTCAATTGTTTGTTTTGCAATTAAAAGTTTACCATTTTCATTTTGTAGTAAAATACCTTGAGTGTTTTTCTTTTTCCCAGATGATGAGAAAAAGATTCCTTTTAAAGATAATAATACAAAAAATATTAAAACTCCTAATAATATTTTTAAATTTTGTTCCTTTTCAGAAAACATAGTTATTAGTTTTGCAACTGTTGCAACCTTAACAATTCCAGTAATTATTCCAATTATTATAACTGATTCTATGAATATTATTAATGAAAATATTACTAATATTAATTTATCGATTTTTTTCATCTTTTAATAATGTTAGTTTATAACTAACATGCTCCTTCCTTTTATTCTTCTGTCTTTTCATCATTAGATGGTACTTGTTCCTCTTTTGCTTCTTCCTCTTCTTGTAATTTTTCAGTATTTACACCTTGAACATGAACATTTACTTCTTCTACTACAAGTCCTGTCATATTTTCTACATCATTTTTAACTCTTTTTTGTATTTCAAAAGCAACATCAGGAATTCTTGCACCATAATCTACTATTATATTTACATCTATCTTTGCTTTATTATTATCTGTGTCAACTTTTATTCCTTTAGCTAAGTTTTTCTTCCCTTTTAAAACTTCACTAATTCCTCCTGCAAAACCACCTGCCATTCCAAAAACACCTTCTATTTCTGAAACAGATGCTCCAGCAATTACAGCAACAACATCATCAGATATTATTATACCATCTGTAGAAGTTTTAACTTCTTCTACTTCAACTAAACTTTCATTCTTATTCTCTTCCATAAATCAATAATCCTCCTTATTAATTTTAATATATTTAGTATATCAATTTTTATTAAATTTTACAACTATTTTTGAAATTTATTCTTATAAATCGTTACAATTTAATAATAAATGATTTAGTATTAATATAAATTTATAAAAAAGAGTTCAATCTTTTAACTTAAAAAAGGACTGCTTTTTTTACAGTCCTTAATTTATAATTATGATATTTTAATTATACCACCTATTGTTTTGCTTTCTGATTCATCAGGTAACATTTGGCTTCCCCCAGTAATAACTACTAAATCACCTTTTTCTAAAATACCTTTATCTTCTAATTTTTTAATTCCTGCTTCTATTGTTTTATCTATATTTTCTTTTGCTTCAACATAAACAGGTGTAACATTCCAAGATAAGTTTAATTGGCGACATGTTCTTTCATTATCTGTTATAGCAATTATTGGGCATGCTGGACCTAATCCAGATAGTTTTCTAGCAGTATTTCCTGTATGAGTATAACAAATTATTGCATCAGCATTCATCACTTTTGCAGAAACACAAGCTACATAAGCAACTTTTGTTCTACAAGATGATAAATCAATATTTTTGTTTTCATCAAATCTTTTCCAGTAATCGATTTCTGGTTCTACTCTATTTGCAATTTTTACCATTGTTTCAACACATTCAACTGGATAAGAACCCATTGCACATTCTCCAGAAAGCATTATAGCACTTGTTCTATCAAATATTGCATTTGCAACATCTGATGCTTCTGCTCTTGTAGGTAATGGATTATGTGTCATTGATTCTAACATTTCTGTTGCTGTAATAGCAGGTTTTCCAGCTTTGTTTGAAAGTTTTATAAATTTCTTTTGAGCTATTGGTGGCTCTGTAAAATCTGTTTCTGTTGCCATATCTCCACGAGCTATCATTTGAGCATCAGCCAAATTAACTATTGCTTCCATATTAGATAATCCTTCTGCATTTTCAACTTTTGTTATTATTTGAATATCTTTTCCACCATTTTCATCCAATATTTTTCTTACTTGATTTATATCGTTTTCATTTCTAGCAAATGACATTGCAACAAAGTCATAATCATGCTCACAAGCTGTTTTAAGGTCATTTATATCTTTTTCTTTTAATGCAGGTACATTTACTATTGTTCCTGGTAAGTTAATACTCTTTCTACTTCCAAGTCTTCCTCCATGAATTACTGTACAATAAATATCTTTGTCTTTAATCTCATCAACTACTAATTGTAGTTCACCATCATCAATTAGCATTTTTGTACCTTGTTTTACATCTTTATATAAATCTTTATAAGAAACAGAAACTCTTTCTTCGTTTCCTACTATATCTTCATTAACCAATACAAATTTTTGATTATCTTCAATTGTTATTTTATCATTTTTTCCAGTATAAAGCATACCTGTTCTAATTTCTGGTCCTTGCATATCAAGAATCATTGGAATAGGTAAATCCAATTTTTCTCTTAATCTAATTATTTCTTGAGTTTTCCATTCTTGTTCATCATAGCTACCATGTTTATAGTTTACTCTACAAACATTTAATCCAGCATTAAATAGTTCTTCTAATTTGTGTTCACTTGCAGGTCCAATTGTTCCAACAATTTTTGTTTTCCTTATTTGTTTCATTTCCATATCCCTCTCTTTTTTGATAAATTATATCTTTTATAATTATTATCGCTATTTTAATATTCTAATTTATTTCTGCGACATTGATTATTATAACACAAACATAACTTAATATTCAAGTATTTTTTTAAAATTGTTCCTAATTCAACAAAGACAGAGGTTTCTAGCTCTGTCTTTGCTCTATATTATATTTACAGCTTTTATGGATTAGGTTCTAAGTGAGCTGTATTATATGTTTTTCCATCAATTTGTTCAGTATCATTTATTAATTGTGTATTTGGCTCTCTTTCAGTAATATTTCCAGAGATTGCACCATTAATTCCTTTTATAATTCCATCATAATATCTAAAAGTTCTAGTATTTGCAACCCCATATGTCTCTCCTCTAATATTAGGAGATGTTGTACTAATATTTCCATCTGATTTTACACCTAATATCAATATTGCTTCATTTGCAATTCCATATTGATGTATTCCAATAATTGTTCCGCCTTTAACAATTACTGTTCCATTATCTATATTATGAATTGTTCCTCTATCTAATCCTGCATTAACAGGTCTTTCAATTGCTGTTGCACTCAAATATGCATTTCCAGATATTTCTACAGTTCCCCTTTTGTTGTATATAGAAGATCTTGTTCCTGTTGATATAATGTTTCCTCCAGAGATGTAAAGATTACCTCCAGGGTTATTATCAATAACAGCTCTATCTGCATCTGATGTAAGAGTACCATTTGAAATCCAAACATTTCCATTATTTGTCAATACTGGTAAAGTCCCCTCATCATTGTTTACTGTATAGTTTTGGAAATTAAACACTATATTTTTACCGGCTTGAACAGTAAATGCTTCAGTTGTGTCTTTAAGTAATTTTATTGTTGTAGTTGTATCATCTGTTATTGAATTAATTGCATTTTGTATTGAAGTAAATTCTTGTCCATCTATTTCAGCAACAGAATTATTTGTCCAATGAGCAAAATATGTTACATCATTATTAATAACTTGATGTTCATCTATTTGAGTTCCATCATTTTGTCCAGTAAACCATCCATCAAAAATATATCCATTTCTTATTGGAATAGGTAATGTACCTATTTCATTTCCACTTTCAATTCCTCTTGTTTCTTCACTAACTGTTCCTCCATTTGGATCAAAAGTTACTGTGTTTGTAATAGACAAGTATATTTCTTTGTAATTAACACCATCAATTATTTCTTCAGAATGAGCAATTTCATAACCAGTTTCTTTTTGTGTAATTTTTGATGTACTATTAACAGCTTCTGTTACTCCTTTTATTATTCCATTATAAAATGAATAATTAGAAGTACTATTTACTCCATATTGTGCTCCTTGTATGACTGGACTAGTTTTATCAGGATTTCCATCTTGTGTTCCTATATTTAAAGTTCCATTATTTTGTACTCCATGAAAACCTGTAGATACTATAGTTCCACCTAAAATGTTTAAAGTTCCAGGTCCAACGTTTTGAACAGTGGCTCTTATAGTTGAAATTGAGCTTAAATTTGAATTTCCAGCTATTGTTAATTTACCCTTATCATTATAAATAGCCTGTTTTCCACCTGGTACATCCATTATTATAGTTACATCAGTAACAGTAAGATTTCCTTTTGAATTATTATTTATAACTCCTGTATTAGGTTTTGTCATAGTAATTGTTCCATTAGATATCTTTAGTATTCCTTCATTTGTAAATGTTGGGTCTGTTGTAGTTCCACATACTCTATGATTATGTAAATCTAAATTGATGTTTTTTCCATTTGCTATAGTAAGATTTTCATCTGTATTTGCTAATAAATTAATAGTTGCTTCAATCCCATCTGTTTGTACAGCATTTATCGCAGCCTTTAAAGTTGGATAATATATTCCATTCATTTCTGCTATTCCAGTTACCCATTGTGCATATAAATCAACTATTCCGTTATCTTCAGATGTCAGATTTAATACCTCCTGTTCATCTATATAAGATGTTCCTGTTCCGTCATTTTTAGTATTCCAGCCCTGAAAATAATGATCAGCAAAGACAAAACTATTTGTATTTAGGTTTTGAGAGATTCCATATATAAATTCTTGTGTGGATGTTTCCTCTTGATTTCCATCATTTCTATTCGAATTAAATCTTACTGTATATGTAGGTTTACTAATTCTTAAGGTGATTTTTCTATTAAACTGTTGATAATATTTTGAAAAAGTAAATGGTATAATTATCAAACTTAATAAAATAAATAAAAAAATCAAATGCCTTTTTATCTTTTTTATCTTCATATTTTCATCTTCACTTTCTTAAAATTTTTGTTACGTATTCTGTGTAGCCTTTACATCTATATCAATTTCACTTTGACCTGCTACAGTAGTTTCAAGTGGAGCGTCAAATGTTAATGTATGGGTATGCTCTGAATTTGCATCATTTACTGCAAAACTACCTGCATTTTCAAAAGTAATTTTCCCATTTTCCGGTGTTTTAGTCTCTCTACCATCAATTGTAACCTGAATTCCATCTGGTAAATTTGACAATTCCACATCATAAGTTATTGAAACCTCTGAAGTTGATATTACTTTTAATGAATAGTTTTGTACGTTTTTTCCAGATACAATGTCTAGTGTATTACTTGATCCTGTAGTATCTAACGACACTTCCCATTTAGCTACATTTGTAGAAGATCCTTTTGCTGCTTCTGCAGAATATTTAGAAAAGGAATTAATTGAATAGTTAGTTATAAAAAACACAAAACATAGAAATACTAGTGATATTGTTCTATTCATTATAGCTATTCTTCTTGCTCTTCTTGCTCTTCTTTTTGTCATTTGTTTTCCCCTTTCCTAATTTATTTCCATATAAATTAATCTAATATACATTTTTAATTTTATCAAAGTAAATGAACGTTTTCAACTGTTCAAAACTGATTTATTCTTTTAAAAAGTTTCTTTTGTTACTCTCACTTGAAAAGCAGCTTTTTTGAATATTTTTTTACATTTTTTTTACATTTTCATTACATATTTATATTTTTTAAAAAACACCTTTCATTTTTCAATAAAAGATGTTTATTATATTATTATTTATTTTTTATTAATCCTATATTCCCATTATAAGAACTGCGACTTTAAAAAACACTAAAATAGAACACATATCTACTATTGTTGTAATTAGTGGTGCTGCCATTATTGCTGGATCTAGTTTTAATTTTTTTGCTATCATAGGAAGAACTCCTCCCACAAACTTTGAAATAACAGCTGTTGCAATTAATGTTATTCCTACAACAGATGATAACAACAAAACTCTTCCTGGATATTGTTTTCCATATTGAAAATAAATTCTTATTCCAGTAACAACTGCTAATGTAATTCCTACGATAATAGCTACTCTTAATTCTTTCCAAATTACCTTAAATACATCTGATAATTTAATTTCATCAAGAGCTAAACCTCTTATTATTAGTGTTGAACTTTGAGAGCCACAATTTCCACCAGTATCCATTATCATTGGAATAAAAGCAACCAAAATTGGAACTGCTGCAAATGCATTTTCATATTTTTGAATAATTAATCCTGTAAATGTTGAAGATAGCATCAGTACAAGTAACCACATAATTCTATGTCTTGCATGTGTAAAAACACTTGTCTTGAAATATGTATCCTCATTTGGTAACATAGCAGCCATTTTCTCAAAGTCCTCTGTGTTTTCATCTTGTAATACGTCAATAGCATCATCTATTGTAACTATTCCAACTAATCTCTTTTCTTTATCTACAACAGGTATTGCCATATAATTATATTTATCAAACAGTTTTGCAACATTTTCTTGATCTTCTGAAGTTAAAATACTTATTGGATTTTCTTCCATTATATCTTTTATTTTTACATCTCTATCAGAAATAAGCATTTCCTTTACTTCAATTGACCCAATTAACTTTCTAGAATTGTCAACAACATAACAGTTATATACTGTTTCTTTTTTTAGCCCAGTCTTTTTTATAATATCAAAGCCATCTTGAACAGTCATTGTTTCTTTAAATTCTACAAATTCTGTAGTCATAATACTTCCAGCGCTATCTTCTGGAAAATTTAATAATTCATTTATTATTTTTCTATCTGTATCTTTAATATTTCTTAATATCCTTTTTACCACATTTGCAGGCATTTCTTCTATTAAGTCTACAGTATCGTCCATAAATAATTCATTTACAACATTTTTAAGCTCTGTTTCTGTAAATCCATTTATCAAACTTTCTTGAACATCTGAATCTAATTCTGCAAATACCTCAGCAGCTTTACTTTTTGTAAGTAATCTATAGATAACTAATCTTTTTTCTTCTTCAAAATCTTCTAAAAGGGACGGGAAATCGGCACTGTTAATTTCATCAAGTAATTTGTGTAATTCGTTTATTTTTTTATTTTCAATTAATTCTTCAATTTCTTCATGTAAGTTTTCCAATTTCTTTTCCTCCCCTTTTTATACTTTATATATCTTTAATTGTTAAATCATGTGCTGATCCTTCTTTTATACTTAAGCTTGACACAGGTGTTAATATTGCTTTTTCATGAAATTCTTCTATGCTAGCTGATCCACAGTTTGACATTGTAGATTTTATTTTTTTAATTGTAACTGCTAAATTATCTTTAAGTGCCCCTGCATAAGGTATATATGAATCTACGCCTTCTACAAATGACATTTTATCATTTTTTGAACCAAGGTCATATCTTTGCCAGCTTCTTGCCCTTTTTGATCCTTCTCCCCAATACTCTTTAAAGAATTCTCCATTTAATTTTACTTTTTGTGTAGGGCTTTCATCAAATCTTGCGAAATATCTTCCCATCATTACAAAATCGCATCCCATAGCTAATGCAAGTGTTACATGATGGTCATGAACTATACCTCCATCAGAACATAATGGTATATATATACCTGTCTTTTTAGCATATTCATCTCTAGCTTTTGCAACTTCAATACATGCTGTTGCTTGTCCTCTTCCTATCCCTTTTGTTTCACGAGTTATACAAATTGATCCTCCACCAATTCCTATTTTTATGAAATCCGCTCCACTTTCAGCTAAATAATCAAAAGCCTCTTTTGAAACAACATTTCCAGCTCCAATTTTAACTTTTCCATAATATTTTTGATGTACCCATTCAATAACTTCTTTTTGCCATACAGAATAACCATCTGACGAATCTAAGCAAAGTATATCAGCTCCAGCTTCAACTAAAGCAGGAATTCTATCTTTATAATCTCTTGTATTAACTCCTGCTCCAACCATATAACATTGATTTTCATCTTGAAGTGAAAGTGGATTTTCTTTGTGTTGTTCATAATCTTTTCTAAATACTAGCGAATTTAAATTTCCATTCTCTTCTATTATTGGAAGGCAATTTATTTTTTTATCCCAAATAATGTCATTTGCTTCTGATATAGTTAATCCCGGTCTTGCATATATGATATGTTCAACAGGTGTCATTATTTCTTCTACTTTTTTATCTAAACTATCTCTTGAAATTCTATAATCTTTGCTAGTTATTAATCCTAAAAATTTTCCAAATGGAGAGCCATCTTCTGTTACAGGTATTGTTGAATGATCTGTTTCATTTTTTATTTTTAAAATATCCTTTAATGTATCTCCTGGCTTCAAGTTCCATTTACTTTTTACAAATCCTGATTTTCTTTCTTTGACATTTTTCACCATTCTAGCTTGATCTTCTATTGATTGTGACATATAAATAAATGCTAACCCTCCTTCTCTTGCAAGAGCTACTCCCATTTCTTCCCCAGAAACAGCTTGCATTATTGCTGATACAAAAGGTACATTTAAATACATTTCTGCTTTTTCTCCAATTTTATGTTTTACAAGTGGTGTTTTTAAAGACACTTTTTCTGGTATACAGTTTTCAGTTGTTAACCTTGGTATTAATAAATATTCGTTAAAAGTCCTAGAAGTTTCGGTTAAAATTGTTGCCATTTCTATATCCTCCTTTATTATTTTTTAATAATTAGTATTTATTATACATCATTTTTCGACCTTTTGTAAATAATTTATTCAAAAAAATAAAATCTTCTTTTTGGTTCATTTTTATAGTATTTCAAATTTTTTTTGATTTCTTCGAAAAATTTTTTTAAAAAAAGTGTTGACAAAATAAAAAAAGCTGTTATAATAGTTATTGTCATTTGAATTGCAGGTGTAGTTCAATGGTAGAACCCTAGCCTTCCAAGCTAGCTACGTGGGTTCGATTCCCACTACCTGCTCCATAAGTTTAAAAATAAGTCGATTAAATCGACTTATTTTTTCTTTTCTATACTGTTTTATACTAAAACGTTTTTATAATCTCCATATCATATTCCATTCATTACTAGCAATACTATACCTGTTATTGCAATTGCAATCGCAATATATTTTTTTAATTTCAATTTTTCTCTTAAAAATATTCTAGATAATATTAAAGAAAAAATGCAAAAAGAACCCACTATAGTAGCACCTATTGTAGAATCTGATGCCATTGCAAATACATAAAAAAATTGTCCGAAAGTTTCAAAAATTGCTGCAATCCCTTTATCTTTTTCTTGTATAATTGAAATTTTTTCATTTTTGCTTTTTAAATATATCATTCCTATAATTGAAAATAATAAAAATGTAAATCCATATGCAATTAATACTGTATCTTCACTTAATATTTCAAATTTATCTAGATATAATGCATCTAAAAAAGTTCCTAATCCATCTAATAAACAATATGCCATAGGTAACACAATTGCTAAAATTTTTTTATTACCTATTGTTCTGTTTTCATTCTTTTCTTGACTATAAATTAAAAGAATTCCTATAAATACTAAAATAATTCCAATATATACTGGTACAGGATATACTTCTTTAAAAAATAGAATCAATAATATTGATGTTATTACACCACTAGTATTTTCCACTGGGCTAACTATTGATAATTCTAAATATTTCATTCCCTTGTAACTTATTACCATTGAAGAAATAAAACAAATAGATGCTGGTAAATACTTTAGTATATCCATTATATTAATTTCAACTTTTTTAACAAATAAGTATATTAAAGCATATAATCCCATTACTATTCCAACAATTATTCCTGTCTTTAAATCACTATATTGGTCATCTTTTTTTGAATTTCCTTTTTTATAAAATAAATCTGCTAATCCCCATAATGCAAAACATAATAAGCTATATACCATTTTTTTCTCCTCTTTCAATTAGTGAATTTTTCAATTGAATTTTTAAAAAATTATTGTTCCTATTATTGAAAAAATAAAGCCAAGTATTTTTATCCCTGATGTTGCTTGGTTTTGGTCGCCAAATCCAAACCACTTCTCACTTAAAAGTCTAGCATCATATATGAATATTACTCCTATTAAAACTATAATTAATGCTATTAATTTCAACATTTTTTCCACCTCTTTTTATTACTCAATTGCAATATTTGGTATAATATCTTTCTTATCCTATATTAAAATACTCATCTTCAGAATACTCTATTTTTATTCTATTTTTTAAATTTTCTAATACTTGAATATTATTAATCTTACTTCCTATTATTTTAACTTCTTCTAAATTTTCAAATTTTTCCAGACTCTCAATATTATTTACTTCACTATTTAATAATGATAATCTTTTTAAATTCCTGAATTTGTTGATTTTACTTACATCTATATCTTTAATATTTTTTAAAAAGACTGTTTTCATACTTTCAGTATTATCACACATTTCAAGTAAACTAAAATCTGAATAGTTTAAGTATATTCTAGAAATATTGTTATATATTTTTTTAGAAACTGTACTTTTACAAAAATCAAATTGAAATATACTCAATTTTTTTAGTTTATTTAAATTTTCTATTATTTCGTCTGTTATTGTAAAATTTGCAAATGAGCATTCTTCTATTTCTTCCAAATATGAAAGTTCTTCTGGTACAAAAATTGCTTCTTCTAATTTGAAATTTAATGCATTTATATTAATTCTATCTAATTTTCTTATATCTTCTAATTCAATTTCGTTACCTTTTATCTCTACGTTGTTTTCAATATATCTTTTTATATTTTCACTTTTTATTTCCATATTATTTTTTCCTTTATGATATATTTAGATTTTTAATTAGGCTTTACCTATAAACCCATTGATGTATTTTTATACCAAAAAGTGATATAATTTATGTTATTACTGTGAATTTTTTCTTTCTTATATCTTTCTAAATTAGATTTATTATTATAAACATCCTGTTTCTTATGATATATTAGGGCTTTCTTTTTCTTCCATATATTTTTCAGCAGCTTCAACACTTTTTGTTCCTGCTGTACCGATTGCAGATTTCCAAAATTCTGGTGAACCTGTTCTTTGATTATAATTATATGGACTTTCATATTTAAATTGTGATTTGAGAGGTATAAAATGATCTTTAAATTCTTTTTCTGATAATAAAAAATTCTCTACAGGTATTCCATCTTTTATTTCGTCACAACAGTTTGTTAGATCAAAACAATACCAATTTCCTCCTATTTTCACTTGATTAAAAGCATGTGTTTCTGAGCGAATATATATACACTCAATTCCTTTACATGCACACATATTTCTTAATAATTCAGCATACCCCGCGCATATACATTTTCCTTCCAATAATGATCCTATCATATTTCGTGAAGTAAACATCTTGTCATTATATTCTTTATTATTCTGATCTACAGCATTATAATCATATGTGACATTATTTGCTATTATCATACATATTTGCTTAAATACTTCAAGTTCATTAGTTCTATCCTCTTTAACTTCATCTATATTCTCTAGCATATTCTCTAGCTGTTTTTTTATTTTATTAAATGTATCTATATCATATAGTGTATGAGCTTCTTCATCATATATATTCTTATCAGGTTTAATTAGTATTCCACCTAGGTCGTTTTCAATTTCTTTTCCAATATAATCGGCAATACTTTCAATTTCTTTTATTTCTCTTTTTTTTAATTTGTCAAATATATCTACATAATATTTAATACTCTTATTTCCATTATTAAATGATCTACGAAATAATTTTTCAGCAATTTCATAATTTATTTCTGTTCCTAAACCAAATAAATATAAAAACCCTAAATGTTCTTGTGCTGTTGCATTTTCTTGTTCTGCTGCTTTTTCATACCATTCTTTTGCTTTTTTATAATCTTGTTCTACTCCTAATCCATTTTCATATAAATATCCTAAATTGTTTTGTGCAGAAGCATTTCCTTGTTCTGCTGCTTTTTCATACCATTCTTTTGCTTTTTTATAATCCTGTTCTACTCCTAATCCATTTTCATATAATTTTCCTAAATTGTTTTGTGCAAAAGTATCTCCTTGTTCTGCTGCTTTTTCATACCATTCTTTTGCTTTTTTATAATCCTGTTCTACTCCCAATCCATTTTTATAGAAATATCCTAAATTGAATTGTGCTGTTGGGTTTCCTTGTTCTGCAGCCATTTCATAGTAAGAAAATGCTGTCAAATAGTCTTTTATTTCTTCATAATACTCTGCTAATTTAATTATAGTATCTATATCTCCATTTTTTACAAGCTTTTCAATTACTTTTTTCTCTAAATTGCGTAATTTAGTACCTGCTTCGGTATTTCCTGACTTTATTGCTTTTATATACCACTCTATTGCTTTGTCTTGATCAGCTTCTACAAAATTACCAGTTTCATAATAAAGTCCTAGTTTATACATAGCTTTAGCATTTCCCGATTTAGCTGCAATAATTAACTTTGTTATCATTGGGTTTTCTGGTTTTATAAATTTCATTTTTTGTATCTTTCCTTTCATATTCATTGGTTTTATTTATGCTATCCTACATTAAAATACTTATCCTCTGAATATTCTATTTTCATTCTTTTTCTTAAACTTTCCAATACTTGAATATTATTTACCTTACTTTCAATTATTTCAACTTCTTCAAAAATTCTCAAAAAATTCTAAGCTCTCAATACTATTTACTTCTATTAATAACTAATTGTAAAAAATACTATTTGTTTTTCTTTATAATTATATTTTTAAAAAATTCAAACAACTTTTGATACCATCTTTCCCTTTTAATTACCACTAATCTTTTCTCTTCTACTTGTGTCCTATTTTCAATATTATTATTTATTTTCTTATTATTAAATAATATATTATATTTTTCGCTATCTTTTTGCTTATCTTGTTCTTTTATCCTATCATTTAATTTTAATATTTGTTTCAATGTTTCCTTTTGCTGTTCATCTGCAAAATAATCTCTATATAATATTACTAAAATAGCATTTGCTTTTTCTGAAATATTTTGTTTTTCTATAGGTAATTCTTTATTAATATCAAACGTATAATTTCTGTCTTTATATTTTTCAAAAAAATCTATTCTTTCCTTCGGTATTTTATTAAATTCTAATTCACTTAAATAATTTCTCAATAAGGCTAGTACTTCTACATAAGCCATTTCATAAGTTGTTATCATATGTAAACTCCTTCTGTGCCAAAAATCTCCGGTACGTGTGACACAATGTTATATCTCAATTTTACCTGTAAACTTTGTTTTTATCAAGTTATTTAATCTTAAATTTTTTTCTTGTTCTAACTTTGAATCTTCTGTAATTATTTGATTTGATAATCTTTGTACTCTTTTTAAAACATCTATATCTTCAAATAAATTTGCTATTTTCATTTCTGGAATTCCGGTGCTGAGCTGTTCCAAAGAAATCTCCTGAGCCTCTTAATTCTAAATCTTTTTCTGAAATTATAAATCCATCATTTGTTTGGCACATTATTTTCATTCTTTCTTGAACAACTTTTCCTTTTCCTTCAAATTTTAAAATACAGTATGATTGATATTCTCCACGTCCTACTCTTCCTCTTAACTGATGAAGTTGAGCTAACCCAAATCTTTCAGCATTTTCTATAACCATGATATTAGCATTTGGAACATCTACCCCCACTTCTATAACTGTTGTAGAAATTAAAATATCTATTTCCTTGTTTTTAAATTTTAGCATTATTTCATCTTTTTCTTTTGGTTTCATTTTTCCATGTAAAAATTCTACTCTAAATTGTGGAAATGTTTCTGTTTGTAATTTTTCTGCAAGCTCTGTAACAGATTTTAAATCCATTTCTTCATTTTCTTCTACCAATGGACATACAATATAACATTGTCTACCTTGCTTAATTTGTTTTGTTATAAATGCATTTATTCTGTTTTCCATATCTTTACCAACTGCAAAAGTATCAATTTTTTTTCTATTTGGTGGAAGCTCATCTATAATTGATATATCCAAATCACCATACAGAATTAATGCTAAAGTTCTTGGAATTGGTGTTGCTGACATAACTAATACATCTGGATTATTTCCTTTTGCTGAAATTTTTGCTCTTTGCTTTACTCCAAATCTATGTTGCTCATCTGTTACAACAAGTCCTAAATTATTAAATTCTACATCATCTTCAAGCATTGCATGTGTTCCAATTAGAATATCTATTTCACCATTCTTAAGCCTTTCTTTTAGTTCTTGCTTTTTCTTTTTCGTAATTGCAGATATTAAAAGTTCAATTTTTATTCCAAATTGATTTAATGTTTTTTGGAAATTTTCAAAATGTTGAGTTGCTAAAATTGCTGTTGGTGCTAAAATTGCTGCTTGATAACCTGATTTTACCGCTTTATATGCTGCAATTTCTGAGACTATAGTTTTACCTGAACCAACATCTCCTTGTAATAGTCTATTCATTGGCTTTGAAGTTTCCATATCTAAATCTATTTCTTCTAAAACTCTAAGTTGAGCTTTAGTTAGTTTAAAAGGTAATGTGTTTATAACATCACTCATTTTTACATTTTTATTAAATTCAATTCCAAGTTCATCATTTTTATAATTTTCTTTTATTTTTAAAAGTGCTAATTGAAAGCTTAATAATTCCTCAAAAACCAATCTATATCTTGCTTTAATAAAATCTGATTTATTTTCTGGAAAATGAACTTTTTTCATTGCATTATTTATATCCATCAATTTAAATTGTTCTAAAATATAATCTGGCAAAGTTTCTTCTAGATTCCCATAAGCTTCATTTACTCCATTTTCAATTATTTTTCTAATTGTATTTTGTGAAATACCATATGTTAAAGGATAAATTGGGATAATTTTCCCAGTATTTTTGTTTTCTCCAGATTCATCAAAAATTGGAGATTTCATTTCATATCTTCCAAGTTTAATTTCTACTTTTCCATAAAAATTATATGTATGTCCTATTTTTATAACATTCTTTAAATAGCTTTGGTTATACCAAATTATAGTACATGGTGTTTGTCCATCACGAATAACAAGCTTATACATCTTAAGCCTTCTAGCAAAAATCTCTTGAACTTTTGTAATTGCAACACCTTTAATCAGAGCATCTTCTCCATCTTGGCAATCAGAAAGTCTTTTTGCAATACCTCTATCTTCATAATTTCTAGGAAAATATGATATTAAATCTTGCAAAGTATTAATATTTAATTTATTTAACAATTTAACTCTTGTTGGTCCAACATTTTTAACATATTGAACTGGCTTGTTTAAATCTATCATTCTTGATCCTCACTTGAAAAGTCTGTCCCATTTTTAAACCGGGACTGTCCCCAATTTGAAATCCAGTGCATCTGCACTTACTAATTTGAATTCTATTCCATCTATGTTTCCTTCGATTGCTTCTTCTATTGATTTTCCATGTAAATGTGCATAATAACATCTTTTTATATTGTATTTTTTTAGTATTCTCATAAATCCTGTATCTAAATTTTCTTTAATAATTGGTGGATAATGCATAAATACTATTATTTCTTTATTTCCATCAATATTTTTTGAAATTGCATCTTTAATAGATAACTCAAGTCTTAACTCTTCTCTGGCTAATATTTTTTTAGAATTTTCACTATCTAAATGGTGCAAAGTCCACCCTCTAGAACCACATATTATTTTATTTTCAACTTCTATGCTATTTGTTTGTAAAAAATCTATTTTTTCAAAATCATTTTCTTTTAAATATTTTTTCATATTGGTAACTGTTGTCCACCAATATTCATGATTTCCCTTCATTAATATTTTTTTTCCAGGTAAACTACATAAAAATTCGAAATCTTTATATGTATCTTTTAAATGCATTGCCCAAGAAAAATCTCCAGGATGAATTACAGTATCTTCATCTTTTACTTTTAACATCCAGTCTTCTTTTATTTTTTCTTCATGATTCTTCCAATTTTCTCCAAATATACCCATTGGTTTTGGATTTCCAAATGATAAATGTAAGTCTCCTATTGTGTATATTGCCATTGATTGTTTCCTTTCAGTTTTTTAATGAAATATATCTATACTCCTATATTTTTAACCCTGGTATAGCATTTAAATCTAGTCCATCTCTTTTTTCATTTATAAAATTATAATATCCGGCACTTGCAATCATTGCAGCATTATCTGTACATAGTTTCATATCTGGCATATATGTTTTTATGCCTCTATCCTGAAGTTTTAATATTTCTTTTCTAATAAAGCTATTTGCAGAACATCCTCCACCTATTGCTAAAGTATTTAATCCAGTTTGCTCAATTGCTTTTAAAGTATTTTCTATTATCACTTCTGTAACAGTTGTTTCGAAACTTGCACATAAATCTGCTTTATTTAGGTCTTTAGTATTATGATTTAAATTTATTACAGCTGTTTTTATTCCACTAAAACTAAAATCTAAAGAATTATCAAAATGAGTTTTTGGAAGTTTAATAGTTGGTTTTCCTTCGTTTGCTAGTTTGTCTACTTTAGGTCCTCCAGGATAACCTAATCCTACTACTCTTGCAACTTTGTCAAATGCTTCTCCTATAGCGTCATCTCGTGTTTTTCCTAAAACTTCAAATTCTGTATATCCTTTAACATGAATAATTTGAGTATTTCCTCCTGAAATTAATAAACATATAAAAGGTGGTTTTAAGTCTTTATGTGTAATATAATTTGCTGCAATATGTCCATGTATGTGATTTACTCCAACTAATGGTTTATTACTAGCATAACTTAATGCTTTTCCATAAGATACTCCTACTAATAATGCTCCTACTAATCCAGGACCATAAGTAGGTGTAATTGCATCTATATCATCAAATGTAACATTTGCTTCTTTTAAAGCATATTTTACTACTCTAGAAATTGCTTCAACATGATTTCTTGATGCAATTTCTGGTACTACCCCACCGTATTTTTCATGTATTGGTATCTGTGTATCTATAATATTTGCAAGTAATTCTCTTCCATTTTTTACAATTGCTACTGATGTTTCATCACAACTAGTTTCTATTCCAAGTGTTAATATATCTTTCATTTCTATCTCCCAGTCATCATTAATCTATATATTATATTTGTAAATAAATTTTGAATATATTCAGCACTTTTGCCATTTAAATAAACAAATTCATTGTCTTTAGCTTTTTCAATTGCTAAATTTTCATTAAATTTAACAGTGTTATTATACTTAATAGACATTGAATTATCAAATATTGTTAATGCATCACTATTATTATTAGTAGTTAAATTCAAAGCTTCCTGAACCTCATTTTGAGAGTCTATTCCTTTATATTCAATTGAAACTGACATAAATTCTTTTCCATCTTCTAAGATTTTTATATTATATACTAATTTATCATTTTCTCTGCTTTTTTCAATTTCAACTTTTGATAATTCTTTTTCTTTTTCTTGATAATTGTAGGTAATTCCATTATTTGTTTTGTTTAATATTATAGCATAATTGCCATTTAAAATTTCTATTTTATATACTTTTTTATCCTTAACATGTAAATTAAATTCATATGTTTTATTTTCTTTTGTTTCATCAGAATTATTTTCATTATTATTCTTAATATCATTTACATCATCTTGAAGTTTTTCTTTAAGTTCTTCAATTTGCTTATCTATTTCATTTTCTTTAACAATTCCAAAGCTTAAATAATACTTTTTAATTATTCCCCAAAGCATTTCATCATCTTTTACATTTTCAAGAATTTTATTTGATATTTCATCTAGTTGCTCATCATTTAGTTTTAAAGAATATATAGTTTCATCATCTTTATTTATCTTTGAAAACATATCATCATTTAAAGAATCAGACAATAATTTTCCATATTTTTCTTTTAACTCATTAACTTCTTCTTTTGTAACTATTGATTCAATATCATTATTAAATTCAATTTTATCTGGAATATATTCTAATTGTTCTTCTTTAATTCCAAGTTCTTTTGCTAGTGCTTTTAAATTTTCATTTTTAATGGCAATATAACTGTTTAAAATACCATTGATTTTAAATCCCAAAGTTTGATCTTGAATCAAAAGATCTGCACTTAAATCTTTAATTTGAGAATTATTAACTTTTATGTTTTGAAAGTAATATTTATTGGCAACATCAACTTTACCATTAAAGCTGATATTTAAATTATCTAAGTTTCCCCAGCTTCTTCCTTTTGTACTTATTTCACCATTAGTTTCATATGGTGTATTTTTTGTTTTTTCTTTATACTCCTTTAGTTTTTCATCATTTAGTTCACTATAAACTGATTTTCCCATTTCTGAAATGTATTTCATATACATTTGCTTATTTGTTTTAAACATATCCGTAAAAAAATATAATCCTGCTACTGTTCCAAGTGATACTATTAATAATACTATAATAGTTACAATTAAAATTTTAATTCCTTTTTTCATTTTTATCTTCCTTTCTTTGCACATGAGTATTTTATTAGTAAAAACGTTGTTGTTTTATCTTTTGTGCTTTTTTATTTTCTTATTATACAGTATTTGTTTATTTTTGAAAACATTTTTCATTATTTTTTATTCATTTTTTTTATAATTACATAATTATTTTTTTTATTCTTTCTAATTTTATAGGTCCTTCTCTTATAATTTTTATTTTATCAGAAGTACAATCTACAATTGTACTTGCTTGTCCATATGAAGTGTTTCCTTCTAAAATCCCATCTAAATTCGGAATATTTTTTTCTATTTCTTCTATATTTTTACACACAGGTTCTCCACTAATATTTGCACTAGTCATAAAAAGTGGACTTTCAATCTTTTTAATTAATTCTTTTAGAGGTTTTGAAGTAGCCATTCTAATAGCAATTAATTTTAATCCATTATTTACATAATCTGGAACATACTTCTTTTTTTCTAACATAATAGTAATTGGTCCTGGCATAATTTCTATAATTATTTTTTTTGATTTTTCATCTATATTTGCAATACTATTTATTTGATTTAAATCTGCACACATTACCGGAAATATTTTGTTTTCTAATCTATACTTAATTCTATCAAGCTTTTCTTTAGCTTTTTTAGAATTTATACATGCACACAAACCATATACAGTATCTGTTGGTACAGCAATTACTCCATCATTTTTTAATATATTTGCAAGCTTATCAATTTCTGTATTTTTATATATTTTCATTAATTAGTCTCCTTATAATGCAATAATATATCACATTTTCTTTTAAAAAGATACTATTTTTGTAAAAACTACATTCAAAAATATGTAAAAAATAAGATTTTTCCAATAAATTTATATTTATAAAGAAAAATCTTATTTTGAAGACTTTAATTACTTTATTATTCTTTTATTTTAAACACAAATTTTACAAGTCCTCTAAACATTTTAGGAACTTTTTTAACTACAATCTTCATTTATGTACCTCCTAACAAGCAAGCCATGAAAAGCCAACTGCAATCAAAGCTAACCCAATTAATATTTGCCATCCTATAATTGGAAGTAAAATAACCATTAAAATTCCTAATCCTAAACCTATAAAACATACCCCTAAAGTTTTCTTAAAAAGACCTTTCATACCATTTCCTCCAATTAAAGAATTATATTTCACTTTTAATTTATTATATGTTTTTTGTAGATTATTGTTACCTTTTGACATTTATTTTTTGTAAAGGTATAATTCTTAATAATAAGTAATTTAGAAAGGACTATAGTTTTATATGAAAAAAAAAGATTTAATTGAATTAATTGATGTTTTAAAACAAACCTATCCCGATGCAAAATGTAGCCTAGACTTTAATACTCCATTTGAACTTGTAGCAGCAGTTTGCTTGTCCGCACAATGTACAGATGAAAGAGTAAATTTAACAACCCCAAAATTATTTGATAGATGTAAAAATATTTCTGATTATGCAAATATTGATCTCCAAGAACTTGAATCAATTATTCACCCTTGTGGTTTTTATAAAAATAAAGCAAAAAATCTAAAACTCTGTGCAAAACAAGTTTTAGAAAAATTTGATGGTATAGTCCCAAACAATATGGAAGATTTAGTAACACTTGCTGGTGTAGGTAGAAAAAGTGCAAATGTTATTATGCTTGAAGTATATAATAATCCACAAGGAATTGCTGTGGATACACATTGTAAAAGATTATCAAATAGAATAGGTCTATCTAAAGAAAAAGACCCTTTAAAAATTGAACAGGACTTACTTAAAATTTTTGATAAATCAGATTACAAAGACATAAATCACTTATTTATATGGCATGGTAGAAATACTTGTAAATCTCAAAATCCACTTTGTGAAAATTGTACAATAAAACATTTATGTAACCATTACAGAGCGAAAAACTAATTTTGCTCTGTTTGTTTTTTTGTTTTACATTTTATTTTTTCCATAATCTCTGGAACATAATCTAATAATTTATCTACAGTATTTGAATGTTCAACTGGTAACATTTTAACCATATTTGGTTGAATTACTAAAAATGCAATTGGTTTAATAGAAACTCCAGCTCCTGCTCCTCCACCAAATGGTAATCTATATTGAATTTGCTCATCTTTATCACTTTTATTGTATTCATCTAAAGTTTCGCCTTTAAATTCACTTCCCCCTGATGCAAATCCAAAAGAGACTTTTGAAATTGGAATAATCACAGTATTATCTGATGTTTGTATAGTGTCCCCAATTATAGTATTTACATCTACCATTTCTTTAAGTTTACTCATTGATGTTGCCATAATTTCTTCTATTGGATGATCCATCATTAAAATCCTCCTTCATAAATATATTTTCATTTATCCTTTTTTAAAACTGTATAAATAATATGTAACAATTTTAGATTTATTATACAATTTATATCAAACTTTAATATATTTTCTTCTCCATAAATAGGCTGTATTCTCCACTTTTTATAAGTAGTTATATTTAAATATCTTTCAAATAAAGTTGATATGATACTAGATAATATACCTATGCTTATTGCTGTTATTGCTGCATCTTCAATTCCTATATCTAAATTTAAATTTATTTTTTCTACATTAATATCTAATCTTTTGATAGATTTTATTTTATTAGAAATATCTTTTTTTCTTGTATTTGTTTTTATTAGCTTTTTTATATTAAATAAATTTTTATTCTTTATACTGTTCTTTTTTATTTTTATCTTAAACAATTTTATAAAACCTAATAGTTTAAATATCAAAAATATTTTAAAGTCTATTTCTTTTTTATTTGAATCAATATAGCCATTTAGGTTATCTATTTTAATTTGAATTGAAGAAAATACTACTAGTAAAAACAAAATAAATATGCTTAATAAAAAAAATAAAATATTATTCACCTCTTTTAAATAAGATTAATAATATTTTTTTCTATTTTTTTTATTTTATACATGATAAATTTATTCAAAAAAAGAGTAAATCTGTAAGCCGGGTTCTGTCTTCAAAATTAGTCATTTATCTAGGCTATATATCACTATATAGCTCAAGCCACGCAAATTTGGACCGCCGAGCAAGCGTTAAAATCCAATTGAGGTGTTGCTCCAGATGGGGTTTACACTGACACTATATGTCACCATATAGTCGGTAAGCTCTTACCTTACCTTTTCATCCTTACCACAATTATGTGGCGGTTATTTTCTGTTGCACTTTCCTTAAGGTCGCCCTCACTAGACGTTATCTAGCATCTTTGCTCTATGAAGCCCGGACTTTCCTCTCGTAAATCCTTTCGAATTTTACCAGCGACTAATCAATTTACTCTATTTAAAAATTATACCATTTTTTTTTACTTAGGTCAATTGAATAATTACATATTTTATTGTTAACAATAGTATTGGAGGATATTTTAAATGTTAGTAAGTGTTCGTATGCAAAGTAAAAAAAACGGTGAATTAAATAGATTTTTAAGCAAGTTTTATAATACAAATTTAGATATTTTTTATGAAAAAGTTTGGATAAATAAATATAAAAATCCCGTTGAAATGATTGACTTAATAGGAGCATATATTGATAATTCTGATAAATATAATATAAAAATGTGGATCAATTTAGATCCAAATATTTATATCAAAATTACAAAAGATAATGCTGATATTGTTATTAAATATTTATTTGAAAGATATCCATATTAGAATATATTGTAGTGTCTAATATTGAATTCTTTTTAAAAAAATAAGATTTTGTATTTTTTTAATTTTTACAAAATCTTATTCTTATACTTTTTTAAATTTTCAAGTACATTATTTTTCTGTGTTAGCTTCATTTTCTTTAGTTTCGTCTTCTTTGCTGTTTTTATCACAGTTTTCTTCATTACATTCTTCTTTTGTATCATCTTTGCAATCTTTACAAGATTCATTCTCAGAGTCTCCACCTTGATTATCATCAATAACTTCAACTTCTTTTGCAGGCTCTTCTTTAATTTCTGGTTGTTCTTTTCCACAATTTGGGCAATAATGAGATTTTATAGGCATTTTTTCTCCACATTCTGCACATGCTTTTTCATTAGATAGTTCTAATATTGCGCTGTTATAAGCTTCAATTTCTTCACAAAGAATATCAATTTTAGAACATTCCTCTTCTAAATCTTTTTTTATACAAAGATCTTCACTTGATACATGTTTTTGGTATACTTTTTTTCCTATTTCTTGATAAACATTATTAATTTTTGATTTATTATCATTAATCTTAATCTTTAATTTTGCCTCTTTAGCAATTTTAGCAGTTATTTCAGCAGCTCCTTTATATGTTTCACTTGCCTTTTTTGTTAATTTATCAAAAAATTCCATTTTATATCAATCCTTCCTTATTAATTATTATATAGTATATATGTTTTTGCTATATTTATACTAAATTTATTAATCTTCGACTTTACTTTCTCTTGTCATTAAAACACTAATTGATTCTTTTGGATCAGCATTATTATATAAAACATCATATACAACATTTAATATTGGTAATTCAAGATTATATCTATTAGCTAATGTTTTTGCAACTTCTATATTATCTATAGATTCTATTGTCATCCCAACTTCTTTTTTAGTTTCTTCTAATGTTTTTCCTTGTCCTATAAGTTTTCCTGCAGTTCTATTTCTTGAATGTTCACTTAAACATGTAACTATTAAATCTCCTAATCCACTTAAACCATAAAATGTTTCAGTTTTTCCACCTAATGCAATTCCTAATTTTCTAATCTCAACTAATCCTCTTGTAATTAATGCAGCAAATGTATTATCTCCACACCCTATGCCAGCTGCTATTCCTGCAACAAATGCTATTATATTTTTAAGTGCTCCTCCAAGTTCTACACCTTTAATGTCATCTGAAGTATAAATTCTCATTTTTTCATTTAAAAAAGCTTCCAAAACCATTTGTTTTATGCTTTCTTCTTCTGAAGCTATAACTAAAACTGTTGGAATACCTATAGATACTTCTTCTGCATGACTTGGTCCAGATAAAGCTCCAATTCTTACATTTGGTATTTCTTGTTTAATCACCTCATCAAGTGTTAGACAAGTTGATTTTTCTATACCTTTTGAACATACAATAATTGGTTGTTTTTCAACATCTACATATTGTTTATAATTTTTTACAATATCTCTAGTGAATTTTGAAGGAGTAACATGCAAAATAAAATCTGCTCCTTTAATTACTTCTTCATATGATGTATTACATTCAATACCATCTGGTAAATCAACATTTGGTAAGAATTTGCATTTTTTCTCATTATTAATTATACTTGCTTCTTCATCAGAAAAAGACCAAATTTTAACCTTATTTCCTTTTTTTGCTAGGTGTATACCTAATGCAACTCCCCAACTTCCACTTCCTATAATTGCAACTGTTTTCATTATTATTATTCCTTTCTTTTTTCAATTTATAACAGATAATTTTTTGTAGTTCTTTTTATGGTTCTTATTAATGTTAATTCTTATTAAATGTTTATTCTTATTAATTTTGTTAATATTTATTATTTATATATTATTTTTCAGATTTAAAACTCAATTTACTTTCAGTTCCATTTGCTATTCTATGTATATTAGCTCTGTGATTAAATAGAACAATTACTGCAAGTATAATACTAAAAATAAAATATTTTATTCCAGTTGATTCAACTATGTAATTTGTATGAATAAATAAAGTTAAAACTGGATATAAAATTGCTGCACCAATAGATCCTAAAGACACCATTCTTCCAAATACCATCAAAACTAATGCAAAAACTAGGCAAATTAGTCCAATTTTCCAATTTATCATTAATAATACACCAAGTGATGTTGCAACACCTTTTCCACCTTTAAATATAAAGAATAAAGGAAAAGTATGTCCTAATACAACAAAAATTCCGGCGATTTGTACTAAAAGTGCCTTATCTACATCTTTAGCAATTTTACCAACTATTAAAGCTATTCCAATTGCAACAACCCCTTTTAAAATATCACAAATTAAAGTTAGTGCTGCAGCCTTTTTTCCAATAGATCTTAACATATTAGTTGATCCTGCATTTCCGCTTCCTTTTTCTCTTATATCAAAACCAGCCATTTTCTTACTAATAATAACTGAAAAATTAATACTTCCTATCAAATATGCAATAATTGCAATAACTATATATACTGCCATATTTTTCCCTCCTTTTATTTCTCCTTTTGTTTTTTAAATTATATTATATATTTTTTTAATTATCAATAGTAAATAAAAGTTTTTTCAATTTGGGGACAGTCCCATTTTGAAATGGGGACTGTCCCGTTTTCAAAATGGGACAGACTTACTTAAATTTTGGGACACACTTTGGCATTTGTCAATTCTTAAATACTTGACTTAATTTTGTTTTTACTGTATTATATAATGTGTTTAATTTTGGATAAATAGCAATATTGATATTAGCTAATTTGTCCTAGAAATGAGGAATTTAAAATGATATGTTCAATATGTAATAAAAATCAAGCATCAATTTTTTCAAGCAAAATAACTCCAGATGGTAAAAGACAAATGGAAGGATTATGCATAGATTGTGCTAAAAAGCAAGGTATTAATACAGACGAAATCTTAAATGCACAAACTCAGAATTTATTTAATAATTCTGCAAATATGAATAAACAATTAGAAGGATTATTTAAAAACTTATCAGCAAGTCTAAATGATATAGATGGAATGAATATTGGGGCAATATCAATGAATAATAATATTGATGAGAATGATAATGATGACGATATAGATGATATAGAAACTCCTAAAGTTATCGCAGGAGCTATCCCTCTTGGTTCGATCTTTGGAAATTTCTTCAACCCACAAGCTCAAATGGCTAATGAAGAGTCATCAGGTAATATTAAGAAAAAAGTTAAACCAGAAAAGAAAAAATCAAAAAATAAAAAGAAAAAATATTTAGACACATTTGGCACAAATTTAACTTTTAAAGCTCTTAATAATGAATTAGATATGGTAATAGGCAGAGATAAAGAATTAGAACGTGTTATTCAGATTTTAAATAGAAGAACAAAAAATAATCCATGCTTAATTGGAGAACCTGGTGTTGGTAAAACAGCTATTGCAAATGCATTAGCAATTAGAATTGCAACTCAAAATGTACCTGCTAAACTTTTAAATAAAGAAGTATATCTTTTAGATATGACTTCTGTTGTTGCTGGTACTCAATTTAGAGGTCAATTTGAATCTAGAATGAAAGGTATTATAGAAGAATGTATTCATTATGGAAATATTATTCTTGTTATAGATGAAATTCATTCTATTATTGGTGCTGGTTCTGGTAGTGAAGATAGTTCTATGAATGCCGGAAATATTTTAAAACCAGCCTTAGCTAATGGCCAAGTTCAATTAATTGGAACAACTACAATAAAAGAATATCGTAAATATATAGAAAAAGATTCTGCTCTAGAACGTAGATTTCAACAAGTTTTAGTTGAAGAACCTTCTATTGATGATTCTATAGGTATACTAGATGGAATTAAGAAGTATTATGAAGATTATCATAAGGTTAAAATATCATCTGATGTTATAAAACAAACTGTTATTATGTCTGAAAAATATATTCATGATAGATTTTTACCTGATAAAGCAATAGATATTTTAGATGAAGCATGTTCAAGAATTAATTTAGATAATAAAGAATTGTATCAATTAGAAGTTTTAAAACAAAAATTAAAAGAAGTACAAGATCAAAAAGATGATGCAGTTACTTCTGACTCTACAGAAGATTATCAAAAAGCTGCAAATTTAAAAACAGAAGAATGTAGATTAATAGAAGAAATAGATAAATTAAATGCAAATATGAAAGTTAAAAATTTAACTATACAAGATATAGCTAAAGTAATTGAGAGTTGGACAAAAATTCCAGTAAGTAAAATTACTGAAGCCGAAACTCAAAAATTATTACATTTGGAGGATTCTCTTCATAAAAGAATTATTGGTCAAAATGAAGCCGTAGAAGCTGTATCTCGTGCTATTAGAAGAAATCGTGCAGGTCTTCAATCTACAAAGCGTCCCCCATCTTTTATTTTTGTTGGTCCAACAGGTGTTGGTAAAACTGCCTTAGCTAAAGCATTAGCTACAGAGATGTTTGGAAAAGAAGACTCTATCATTAGAATAGATATGTCAGAATATATGGAAAGCAATTCAACAGCTAAACTAATTGGTGCCCCTCCAGGATATGTTGGATATGATGATGCAGGCCAACTTACTGATAAAGTAAAACGTCACCCTTACTCTATTATTCTTTTAGATGAAATTGAAAAAGCACATCCTGATGTATTTAATATTTTACTACAAATTTTAGATGATGGTAGATTAACTGATTCACAAGGTAATACTGTTAGTTTTGAAAATACTATAATTATTATGACTTCTAATGCAGGTTCAAATTTAAATAATAATTCAATTGGTTTTGGAAATTCTACAGTTGATAAACTTAAAATTGAAGAACGTTTAAAAGATGTATTTAGACCTGAATTTTTAAATAGAGTTGATGAAATTGTTATTTTTAATAGTTTAAATAAAGATGAACTTTTACAAATTGTTGATATAATGCTTGCTGATACTTCTAAATCTTTAGAAAATAAAAATATTTCTTTAAATGTATCAACAGATGCTAAAAACTATATTTTAGAAAAAGGAACTAATCTAAAATTTGGTGCAAGACCATTAAGAAGAGCTATTCAAAGATACATAGAAGATGAGATTTCCGAAAAAATTCTTAAAGGTGAAATTATAGATGGGCAAACTATTAATATTTCTTTGGATAATGATGTATTAATTTTCAACTAATTTTCGCCTAATATATTTTATACTATAAAAATATATTACTAATTTTTAGAGAGGTTATGATATATGTTACAATTCGAAAAAAAATATATACCAAATTATCTTACAGTTTTGCGTTTTATACTGGTACCAATTATTTTTTCACTTATTATTACAGAAAAGTACATTCCTGCAGTTATATTTTTCTTTCTTGCAAATTTAACTGACTTTTTAGATGGTTATATTGCAAGAAAGTATAATTTAATCAGTGATTTTGGAAAACTAATGGATCCTCTTGCAGATAAAATCACTCAAATTAGTACAATTCTTGCTTTGATAATAAAAGGTATTATTCCATACTGGATTTTGGTAATTTTATCTTTAAAAGAATTATCTATGATAATTGGTGCGACTTTTCTTTTCAAGAAAAAAATGGTTACTGTACATAGTAAATGGTATGGTAAAGCTGCTACTGTATTAATCTTTATTACAATTATTTTTACTCTTTTATCTGAAATATTTACAAATCTTTCAATAATTACTCCTTATTTGTATTACATTTCTATTGGTATGACACTATTTGCTGGAGTTATGTATGTTAAAAATATTATTTGTAAAGAGTTTTAAAAAGAGGTATAACTTGTTTTAATCTTTCAAGTTATACCTCTTTTTTTATATCAACTAATGGATATTCATTATTATCTTCTGGAAATAAATGTTTAACTTTAATATGTTTCATTACTTATGAATTACTTTTATAAAACTCATCTTCTTTAGTGTTTAAATTATATCAATAAAATAAAAAGTGTAAAATTAACGCATTATAATTCCTCAACTTATAAACCATAATTAATACTATCTATTGATGATTTTATAAGTGTTTGTTCTTTTCTTTATAAAGTCTATTCTAAAATTAATTTCTTTTTTCATTCAATCACCCTTTTATTATTTTTTAAAATTTTTATTTATTCTTTCTCTCCTTTTTCTCTCGCTATAATCCTAATTGGAGTACCTTCTAAACCAAATTCCCTTCTAATTTGATTTACTAAATACCTTTCATAAGAAAAGTGAAATAAATCTTTTCTATTAACAAATATTACAAATGTAGGTGGCTTAATTGAAGCCTGAGTACCATATAATATTTTTAACCTTTTACCTTTATCAGATGGAGGTTGCACTAATGCAATGGCTTCATTTATAACCTCATTTAATTGGCTTGTTGTAACTCTTTTTGAATTTTGTTCATTAACATCATTTATTAAAGTAAATAATTTTTCAACTCTTTGTCCTGTTTTTGCCGAAATAAAAACAATTGGTGCATAAGATAAATAAGATAATTTGTTATACACATCTTTTTTATATTTTTCCATAGTACCTGTTGTTTTTTCATATTCATCCCACTTATTAACTACAATTATAATTCCTTTACCTGCTTCATGTGCTTCTCCTGCAATTTTAGCATCTTGATCTGTAACACCTTCATTACTATCAATTAACATTAAACATACATCTGCTCTTTCTATTGCAAGAATTGATCTCATAACACTATATTTTTCTATTTTCTCAGTAACTTTACTTTTTCTTCTTATTCCTGCAGTATCAATAAATACATATTTTCCGTACTTATTTTCAAATTCAGAATCAATAGCATCTCTTGTTGTACCTGCTATATCACTTACAATGTTTCTATTTTCTCCTAAAATCTTATTAATTAAAGAAGATTTTCCAACATTTGGCTTACCAATAACAGCTACTTTTATTCTCTCATCATCTTTCTCATATATTTGCTTATCTGGAATGCTCTCATAAACTTTATCTAAAACATCCCCTATCCCTCTTGCATTTACACTAGACATTGGTATAGGATCACCTATTCCTAATTTATAGAATTCATAAATATCATTTTTAAATTTTTGAAAATCATCAACTTTATTACATACTAATATAATTGGCTTTTTCGATCTTTTTAGCATTAAAGCTATTTCTTCATCACTTGCTGTTAAGCCTTCTTTTGCATCAGTTAAAAAAACAATAACATCAGCAATATCAATTGCTATATTTGCTTGCAATCTCATTTGTGAAACAATTACATCATCGCTTTTTGCCTCTATTCCACCTGTATCTATAACTGTAAATGTTCTTCCTCTCCATGTAGTTTCTCCATAAACTCTATCTCTTGTAACACCAGGAGTATCTTCAACAATAGAGCGTCTTTCTCCAACTATATAATTAAAAAATGTTGATTTCCCAACATTTGGTTTACCGAATTATTGCAACTATTGGTTTTGACATTTTATCCCCTCGTTTTCCATTTTATTTATAAACTGACAATATTATACAATATTTTCTAGAAAAAATCAATTATGTTAAGTAATTATTTTTACTAAGAGCAATTATATTTTCCATTATAATTTGAGTTACTTTTTCAGCAATTTCTTTTTCTTTTTTATCAGCCTTGTATTGTTCTAAATCTAATGAATCTCCATATATTATGGTTGCTTTTTTAAATGCTTTTTCGCCACCAATTATTTTTACAGGGATAACTGTTGCATCAGAATTAAGAGCAAAATATGCTACACCAGTTTTAGGCTTAATTCCCTTTTTTAGTCCATTTCTTGTTCCCTCTGGAAATAATGCAAGAGCTTTATTTTGTTTTAGTGTTTTTAGTCCATCTTTCATTGGTCCCAAATCTTTTGCATTTCTTTTTACTAAAATTACATCAAAAACTTTAGCTAAATGTGCTAAATACCAATTTTTAGCTAACTCTTCTTTTGCTAAAAATCTAGTATCATCTCTTTTACAAGTTACTTCCATTAATGGTGCATCTAAAAAGCTTCTATGGTTTGCACAAAAAATAACAGGACCACTTTTGGGAATCTTTTCTAATCCTATTACTTCTATTCGATATACTATTTTTAAATATACAAATATTAAAAACCTTATAACATATCTTTTTATCTTATAATATTTTTCTTTCAAAACACCCTCCTATTTTTACATTAATTTTGCTTTCTTTTTTCATCTATAATTTCTAGTACTCTATCTACAACTTCTTCAATTGTCATATTTGTAGAATCTATTAATATAGCATCTTCAGCTCTTACAAATGGTGCAATATCTCTAGTACTATTCAATTTTTCTCTACCAACTATATTCTCTAATACTTCTTCATATGTTGATTCAATTCCCTTTAATTGATTTTGAAGAACTCTTCTTCTTGCTCTTTCTTCAACTGAACAATCTAAAAATATTTTTACATCTGCATTAGGAAATACAACTGTACAAATATCTCTTCCTTCCATTATAATGTCTTGTTTTTTCCCCATTTCTTGTTGCATAGGAGTTATTTTATCTCTTACTTGTTTAATTGCAGCATATTCTGAAACATCATCATCAATATATTTTTTTCTAATCTCTTCACTTACATCTTTTCCATTAAGATATACTTTTTGGATACCATTTTCATTTTTTAATTCTATAGAAATTTTCTCTAATACCTTTTCTATCCCTGGTATATCTGTATAACTTACATTATTATTTATACAATCTAATGTAACACATCTATACATCGCTCCAGTATCTATATATACTAGATTTCTCTTTTCTCCAACTAATTTTGTAATAGTTCCTTTTCCGCTTCCGGCTGGCCCATCAACTGCAACAACAAATCCCATATTATTTTCTCCAATCTATTCTTTAACTCAATTTTATGTAATTTTACCATATTAGATTTTTATTGTCAAAATCATTTCTTCACTAAAATAGCTAAAGCTAAAAAAAGATTTACTAAAATTCTTTAATAAATCTTTTTTTATATAATAAAATTATAAATTATTAACTAATTCTTTAAACTGTCTTCCTCTATCATACATATCTTTAAATAGTCCAAAGCTTGTGCTTGCAGGTGATAATAAAACATTTTGATTTTCGGTTGCATATTTATTTGCCATTTCAACTGCATCTTTTAAATTGTTTACAATATGTATATCTATCTTTTTATTTTGAAGTTCTTCTTCATTTTTCACAGCTTCATATATTTTTATTGAAGTTTCACTTTTTAATAGTATTAATAGTTTTACTTTATCTAATATTGGTTTTGCAATTGGAGTATAATCAAGATTTTTATCTGAACCACCAGCAATTAATACTATATCATTAAAAGAATTTAATGCAGAAATTAATCTAGTTGGCGAAGTACTTGCGCTATCATTATACCATTTAACTTTATTAATTTCTCTTACAAATTCTAATCTATGCTCAACTCCAGGAAATTCTTTTATTGTTTTTATTTGAGTTTCTTCATCAACTAATGATTTTGTAGCAGCAATCGCACAACATATATTTTCATAATTATGTTTTCCTTTTATATATATATCATTAACATCAATTAATAACTTTCTTACTCCATCATTACATTCTTTAATATAATCTTGATCTACAATATATCCATTATCTATCTTTTCTTTACCACTAAAAAATATTACTTTTCCTTTTGCTTCTTTAGCAGCTTTTTTAGTTATTTCATTATCATAGTTTAATATTACTATTCCATCTTTATTTTGATATTTAAAAATATTCTTTTTAGCTTCTATATATTCTTCATAATCTTTATGCACATTTAAATGATTTGGAGTAATATTTGTAATTATGGAAATATCTGGGCTAATTTCCATTCCCATCAATTGGAAACTACTCAATTCTAATACAACAATATCATTTGGAGTTATTTCACTTAATTTTGTAAATAAAGGTGTACCTATATTCCCACCCATAAAGCATTTATAATTCGCTTTTTTTAATATAGCAGATATTAGTGATGTAGTTGTTGTTTTTCCTTCACTTCCTGTAATCCCAATTATTTTACAAGGACACATTTGCATTAATAATTCTATCTCTGTAACTACTACAGCCCCTCTATCTTCTTCTCTTTTTAACTCTGGAGTTGTTGGCAAACAACTTGGACTACGTAATATTAAATCAAATCCATTTAATTTTGATAAATAATCTTTACCAAATGATGTTTCCATTTGGTATCTATTTACCTTTTCGATTATATCTTTTGGAAGATTTTCTTTTTCTCTAGAGTCAAAAACAGTTACTCTAGATTTTTTATCATAAAAATACTCAATTAAAGGAATATTACTTATTCCAAGTCCTATAATTGCTACTTTTCTATATCTAATATAATCTTCAAATTCATTCAGTTTATTATTTATATATTCCAACATTCTCATCCTTTCATCTTTTTTTTGTGTTTATTTAATTAAATTTTTTATTATTTTTGATTTAACAAGCTTTTTTAATAAATTAATTTACATTTATTTTATGTTATTTGCAATAACAATGTTAACATATTTTTTTTCTTTTTACAACAATAAACAGTATTATTTAAATCAATTTTGTCAATAATAATTACATATATATTTTTTATATAGAAATTCAGAATAATGATTTTTACAAATAATAAAGTAATCTAATCTAAATTCTGTATTGTTTATTTTTAGAAAACTCTTTATATATTATTCATTTTCTAAGAATAAATACAAAATATCATTTTTTTGGAGGTGTTTGTATGGCAAACAATAAGAAAAATAATAAAAATAATCAAAATGAAAAAAACAATAATGAAAACCATAACAACAACAATAATAACAACAATAATAATAATAATACAAATAACAATAAATAGTTTTAAGGTAAACTCAATAACAATCTGAAAAAAGCCTTTCAAATATTATAGAAAGGCTTTTTTATTTTTTATTATTTATTTATTTTTTTTAATATTATAATACTTTTTTAAGCTATCTAGGCAAACATAGCATAAAATATTAGTAAAATAATAGCATATGTTTTTAATTCTTCTTTAGTAAATACTTTTCCATATAGTTTTATAGATCTTATTACTTCTTCTTGAACATATGAGTTATCATCTACAATTTCTATATTATATTTTTTCACTCCTTCTGTTTTAAAATTAACCGCAAACTTTTTTTCTTCTTCTCCTAAATTTTTTATCTTAATAAATTTTGTTCCCATTAAACTATCTTGTTTATTAAATATTTGAGTTTTTATATATTTTCCATTTAAATCATTTTCTTTAGAATTAGTTATCTTTCCATATATCCTTCCATTTACCGATGTTGCCTGAGCTAATTCTATTTTAACTTCACTAGGAATATTTCCAATATTATCAATATTTTTATATGTTGAATTAAATCCTACGTATGCACAAAAGAACGTTAAAAAATTCAAAAATGCAATTATGATTCCATATTTAAAAAAAGATTTTACTTTATCCAAATTCTTTTCCTCCATTATAAAAAATACCCTTATTTAAAGATTATTATACCAAAAATTGACTTTTTTTTCAATACCTGTCGGCGTGTGTACTGATTTTTATCTTTAATTTGTATACAATATAAAATAATCTAAATAAAGGAGTAAAAAAATGGACAAATTAAATATTGAAAAACAATCAAAAACAGCTTCAAGTGTTACTAGAACAATAAGAATAAGCGGGAAAGCGTTTGACAAAATATCTGAGCTTGCTGAAGAACATGAATTAAGCTTTAATGCTGTAGTAAATCAAATTATTGAATTTGGTTTAAAACATTTAGTAGAAAAGAAATAGCTTTTTAAATTTGGAAATTTCAATTCTGGGACAGTCCCGTTTTGAAATGGGGACAGTCCCGTTTTGAAAATGGGACAGAATTACTTAAAATTTGGGACAGACTTACTTATTTAATCGTCTTCCCAAATTTTTTTTATTATATATGCAGATACTTTTGTAATTCTTGAAATTTGGTTTAAACTAGTACCTTTTATTTTTATTAGTTCTTTTAATATGTTTCTTCTTTCGATATAATCAAAATTTAGTATATTACTTGCATCACTTAATCTGTATTTTTTACAAATAATTAGATTTACTTCTTCGTCTGTTAATTTTTTCTTTAATTCATATTCAGCTTGATTAAATATTTGTGTAATATCATCATTCTCTAACATATACTTTTTAAATAATTTTATGTCATTGTTAAAATAACTCATTAAAACTTTTTTATCTATTACTTCTTCCCTACCTACATATTCTCTATAACTACTCCAATAGTAGGAATCTGTTTTATCAATTTTAGCCTTTTCTGGATTCCTATGAATATACTTACAAACAGTTAAGAAATAACGAACACTCTCAACATTTTTACTATAATATCTATCTTGAAACACATGTCCTATATGATTATATTTTTTATTGAAATAAATTGAATACTTCATTGTTATGCTTTGCATAACCTTAGATAAAAACTCATCTTCGACTCTAAATACAAAATGAATATGATTTGTCATTAAACAATATGAATAAATTGAATAATTAAAAACATTTTTTGACTTTTTAATTTGTTTCATAAAAAATCTTTTATCATCATCATTATAAAACAAATCTTGTCTGTCATTTCCTCTTATAACTATATGATAAACCTTTGATTTTCCATATTTTCTTCTTTTTCTCGACTTTTTTCGCCTCCTTTAATATTTTAAATTTTTTAAAGTGTGTCCCAAATTTTAAGTAAGTCTGTCCCATTTTCAAAACGGGACTGTCCCCATTTTAAAACGGGACTGTCCCCAAATTGAAAAAATTACATGTTCTCTATAAACATCTTATTTAGCATCTGCGGATTTGCTTTTCCTTTTGTTGCCTTCATTGCTTGCCCTACTAAAAATCCTAATGCTCTGTCTTTTCCTGCTTTATAATCTGCAATTGATTGTGGATTTTTGTCTAGTATTTCTAAAACTATTTTTTTAATTTCTCCTTCATCAGAAATTTGAACCCATCCTTTTTCTTTTATTATTTCTTCCGGATTTCTTGGTTTTTCAAACATTTCTTCTAAAACATCTTTTGCAATTTTTGAACTTATTGTTCCTTTATCTATTAAACTTACTAATTCTGCTAAATGCTTTGCTTCAAATGGTATTTGATTTGGTTCTAATTCTTTTTCATTAAGTATTCTTGAAATATCTGAAATAATCCAATTGCTAACAGATTTGTAATTACCACATAATTTCCCTGCTTCTTCAAATATATTTGATAAATATTTTGATGATACCAATATTTTAGCATCTTTTTCTGATAATTTATACTCATTTAAATATCTTTCATATCTTGATTCTGGAAGTTCTGGCAAACTCTTTCTTACATTCTCTATATATTCTGTAGATAGTTTGATTGCAACTAAATCTGGCTCAGGAAAATATCTATAGTCATCTGCATTTTCTTTTGATCTCATTGGAAATGTTTTTCCAGATACATCATCCCATCTTAATGTATCTTGAGAAACTATTCCCCCATTTTCAACAACACCAATTTGTCTATCTATTTCATAATCTATTTCTCTAACAATACTTCTAAATGAGTTCATATTTTTTGATTCTGTACGTGTTCCCATTGGAGCATCTTTTTTATGTACTGATACATTTACATCTGCTCTATATGATCCCTCTTGCATTTTACAATCTGATACTTCTATATATTCTAATATTGATTTTAACTTCTTTAAATATTTTTCAGCTTCGCTAGATGACCTTATATCAGGCTCAGATACTATTTCTATTAATGGAACTCCTGCTCTATTAAAATCTACTAGTGTTCCTCCACCAAATTCATCGTGATTTAATTTTCCTGCATCATCTTCTATATGAATTCTTGTAATTCCTATTTTCTTTTTGTTTCCATCATCTCCATCTATTTCTATATAACCATGTTCACAAAGTGGTTTATCATATTGTGAAATTTGATAAGATCTTGGTGTATCTGGATAAAAATAATTTTTTCTATCGTTTTTACTATCTTGAGATATTGTACAGTTTGTAGCTAAACCTGCTTTTACAGCATATTCAACAACTTTTTCATTTAAAGTTGGTAATGCTCCAGGCATTGCCATACATACTGGGCATACCTGTGTATTTGGTTTTCCTCCATATGTTGTTTTACATGAACAAAATATTTTAGTTTTTGTAGAAAGCTCTGCATGAACTTCTAATCCAATTATTGCTTCATAATCTTCTTTAGCCATTATATTTAATTCCTTTCTTTCTATCTATTAATTATTCTTAAAAGTTGGTTTAAACTTTTCTCTAAACTTATATTCTTGCTCAAATGTATATGCTGCATTTAATATTGTTTCTTCTTTAAATTTATTGCCTATTAATTGCATACCTATAGGTAATCCTTTACTATCAACACCACATGGAATTGATATTCCAGGTAATCCTGCAACATTTACAGATACAGTATCTATATCTGCTAAGTATAATTGCATTGGATCTCCTGACTTTTCTCCAATTTTGAATGCAGTTGTTGGTGATGTTGGCATTAAAATTATATCAAATTTTTCAAAAGCCTTATTAAACTCATTTGATATATAAGTTCTTAATTTTTGTGCTTTTTTGTAATATGCATCATAATATCCTGAAGATAACACATAAGTTCCAAATATAATTCTTCTTTTTACTTCGTCTCCAAAACCTTCACTTCTTGATTTTTTAAAGATTTCATCTATACTAGAATAGTTACTTGTTCTATGACCATATCTAATTCCATCAAACCTTCCTAGGTTTGAACTTGCTTCTGCATCTGCAATTATATAGTACGTAGCCAACACATATTTTTCTATATCTACTGATATTTCCTCAACCTCTGCTCCAAGCTTTTTATAGATTTCAGCAGCTTCATATAATTTATCTCTTACTTCTTTATCAAGTCCTTCTCCAAAAAACTCTTTTGGAAGTCCTATTTTTAATCCTTTAACATCATTTTTTAAGCAATCTTCATAATTAGTACTTCCTATATCTTCTGAAGTTGAATCTTTTTCATCTTTTCCTGCAATTAATGTTAGTAATTTAGCTGCATCTCTTACATCTTTTGTAAGAACTCCTATTTGATCTAAACTTGAGGCATACGCTATTAAACCATATCTTGAAACAAGTCCATATGTTGGTTTAAGTCCTACTATTCCACAAAGTGATGCTGGTTGGCGTATACTTCCACCTGTATCTGAACCTAAAGCCCAAGGAACTAAATTAGCAGCTACTGCAGCAGCTGAACCTCCAGAACTTCCACCTGGAACTCTATTTAAATCCCATGGATTTTTAGTGATTTTAAATGCTGAGTTTTCTGTTGAAGTTCCCATTGCAAATTCATCCATATTCATTTTTCCAAGTGTGATAATGTTTTCATTATTTAATTTTTCTGCTACTGTTGCAGAATATGGTGCAATAAAGTTTTCTAACATTTTTGAACTACATGTTGTTCTTGTACCTTTAATACAAATATTATCTTTTATTCCAATTGGGATTCCTGCATAATCTCCAGTTATTTCCCCATTATTAATTTTTTCTTCTATTTTCTTTGCTTGTTCTTTTGCTTCTTCTAAATATGTAGTAACAAAACTATCTATATCTTTTTCTTTTTCCTCAATTCTGTTACAATAAGCCTCAGTTATTTCTGTTACTGTTAATTCTTTATTTTTTAACTTTTCTTGTAACTCATGTACTGTTAAATCTGTAATATTCATATTTTATTTCCTTTCTGTTTATTTTTTTCATATAAAGCCTTAACATTTACATAATCGTTTGATATAATGTTTTTATACAAATGGCACAAGCCTTTTGTTTGTTTGGGTGCTAGTTTAATAGGCAAAACGCAGGTCTGATGAGCCTGAATTATAGGGTTCAAGTCCCTATGCACCCTCTCAATTGCTTCGAGAATTTCTCGAAGCAATTTTTTATTGCACAACTTTAGGCAATTTAAACATATTTTGCTCTATATTCTGCCCATTTTCAAGTAAAGCTTCTGTATCTTCAAATTCTTTTACTTCATCTTTTCTAAATCTATTTTTAGACTCATTTATACCTATTGTAATATCTAAGTCTTCTACTGGTGCGTTATTGATTACATTTGAAAAATCAATAATCTCTTGAAAATTGTTTAAATAATCTTGTATTTCTTCTTCTTTTAACTCTAAGCTTGCTAAATCTGCAATATGTAATAACTCCTCTTTAGATACTGACATTTAAATCTCTCCTATTCTTTCTATTTTTTATTATTTTATTTTACCTCATTTACACAACTTCCTGTTTCAAATATATCTTTTATATTTTGACATGTATCACTTGCAATTTTATTTAAAGCTTCTTTTGTAAAAAATCCTTGATGTGATGTTATTATAACATTTGGCATTGATAAAAGTACAGATAAATTTTGATCTCTTTTATATTCCATTGACATATCATTTAAAAAGAATTCTGATTCTTCATCATATACATCTAGTCCTGCACCACTTATTTTGCCTTCCTCTAAACCTTTTATTAGACTTGTACTATCAACAAGTTTTCCTCTACTTGTATTTATAATAATTACACCTTTTTTCATTTTGCTTATTGTTTCATCATTAATAATATCTTCATTTTCTTTTGTTAAAGGACAATGAAGTGAAATTATATCTGATTTTGCAAGTAATGTATCTAATGGAACATATTTAAATCCAATTTGCTTTTCTGCTTCTTTATCTTCATAAACATCATAAGCAATTACATTTGCTCCAAAACCTTTCATAATTTGGCAAAATACTTTTCCAATTTTACCTGTCCCCATTACTCCAACAGTTTTTCCACATATGTCAAACCCAAGTAATCCATTTAATGTAAAATTATACTTTTTTGTTCTTTGATATGCCTTATATATTTTTCTATTAATTTCTAATAATAAAGCTGTAGCATGTTCTGCAACTGCATTTGGAGAATATGCAGGTACTCTTACTGCTTTTATACTATCATCTAATGCTTTTAAATTTACATTATTGAATCCTGCGCATCTTAGCGCAATTAACTTTACTTTATATTCTTTTAATTTTTTTATTGTTTCTTTATCAACTACATCATTTACAAAAACACATACAACATCATATCCTTTTGCAAGTGGTGCTGTTTCTGCATTTAGCTTAGAATCTAAATATGTTATTTCATAATTGTATTTTTTATTGTATTTATCAAATATCTTTTTATCATATTCTTTAGTACTGAAAAAAGCTATTTTTATCATTTTCTTATCCTCCCGTTATTTCCACTCCGGTAGCTAACAATATTCAGCTACCATTTTTTATTTAAAACATCTTTATAATTCCTTCTGCGTCTAATCCATAATAATGTAATAACTCTGTAGCATTTCCAGATCTACCAAATTCATCTTTTATTCCAATTCTTTCAAGCAAGCATGGATTTTTTGATGTTAAAACTTCTGAAATTGCAGAACCTAGTCCTCCTATTATATTATGGTCTTCAATTGAAATAAGTCTTTTTGTTTCTTTACTACATTTTAATATCATCTCTTCATCTATTGGTTTTATCGTATGAACATCAATTACTCTAACATTTATTCCTTTTTCTTTTAATATATCTTTGGCTTTTAATGCCTCAAATACAACATCTCCAGTTGCAAAAATACTAGCATCTGTTCCATCTCCAATTTGAACCATTTTACCAAACTCAAATTTTTGATTTTCATTATAAATAATTGGTGTTGCTAAACGAGAAAGTCTAACATATACAGGCCCTTTTATTTTATATGCTTCTTCAATTGCCCACTTAGTTTGAGTATCATCTGATGGAGATAAAATTTTCATATTAGGTAAAACTCTCATTAAAGCAATATCTTCTAGCATTTGGTGTGTTGCCCCATCTTCTCCTACTGTAATTCCACTATGAGTTCCACATATTTTTACATTCAAATTAGGATAACATATACTATTTCTAATTTGATCATAACTTCTACCTGTTGCAAATACCGCAAAAGTACTAGCAAATGGAATTTTTCCACAAGTTGACATACCTGCTGCAGTTCCCATCATATTTGCTTCTGCAATTCCCATATCAAAAAATCTTTCTGGAAATTCTTTTGCAAATATTGATGTTTTCGTTGCAGCTGATAAATCTGCATCTAAAACTACAATATCTTTATATTTTTCTCCTAAATATTTTAATGTTTCTCCAAAACTTTGTCGTGTTGCTTTTTTTTCTTCATTCATAAACAACCCTCCAATAAACATTTATTATATTTTGTGTAAAACATATCTATACATCTATGTATTAAACCACAAAAACCATAATTTAGCAATGCTTTTTGACTTTTTTATTTGAAAATGTTATAATTTTTTTATTAAATAATGAAAGGACTAAACCAATGCCAAATATAAAAATAATAGCAAAAAATCCAAATGCATATCATAACTATAATATAGATGATAAAATAGAATGTGGTATCGTACTTACTGGAACTGAAATTAAATCAATTAGAAAACGGAAAAGTTAATTTAAAAGATTCTTTCGCCAAAATTATTAACGGAGAGTGTTTTGTAATTGGAATGCATATTTCTCCTTATGAATTTGGAAACATTTATAATAAAGACCCTTTAAGAGATAGAAAACTATTATTAAACAAATCTGAAATTAATAAGTTAATCGGAAAAATTCAAACAAAAGGATATTCTCTTGTACCTACATCTTTGTATTTTAGTGGAAGTTTGGTAAAACTTGAACTTGGAATTGGAAAAGGAAAAAAATTATATGATAAACGTGACGATCTTGCTAAAAAAGATGCTGAAAGAAAAATTGCAATCGCATTAAAAGGAAATTATTAGTAAATAGTTTAATTATAAAAAGACCTAAATCTATGTTAAAACATAAATTTGAGGTCTTTTATTAATTATTAAATATAATTTTTTAATTTTTTCTTATTTTAATATTTTTAATTAAAGATATTATTCAAAATGTATCCAACCATAATCTGTATTTACCTTTTCTCCGCCCTTAACAAATATCTCTCCATAAGTTTCATCATCAGTACTCTTTTTTATTTCACTAACATTTTTTGCAATTAATTCTTTAGATTTAATATTATTATCCGCAAATCCATTTCCATCATATGTAATTACATATACATCTTTATTTGAATATAACACTACTTTATGCAATGAACTTCCTGGAAATCCACTTGGGGTTAATTCTTTAATAACTGTTTTTTCTTGATTTGTATTTTGATTTTTATTTTGTTGTTGAGAAGATGTATTAGTTGTATTATTGTTTTCAATACTATTATTAGTCTGATTTACAGCTGTATTATTAGATGATGTATTATTAATTTGCGTATTACTTGCCTGTATATTATTAGATTTAGAATTATTTACAGAATTTGTTGATGTATTACTTTGATTATTATTTAGCTCATTTTTTGATTTATACAACTGATATCCCATTATACATAAACATATAATCAACACAATAATAATAAATACTAATATTTTTGAAGTTTTTTTCATTTTTTATTTATATATTATAAAAATAATATAACTCTCCCTTCTTTTAAAAACTGATTATGCTTTATTTGCTGAGCCAAATACATCTTTAATTTTGTGAGCAACAGTTTGTTTTATTAATTCTCTTGCTGGAATTAAATATTTACGTGGATCAAATGCAGACGGATCTTCTACAAATACTTTTCTTATTCCTGCTGTCATTGCTAATCTTAAATCTGTATCAACATTTATTTTTGATACTCCAGAAATAGATGCAGTGTGAAGAATATCATCTGGAACACCTTTTGCTCCTGGTATATTTCCTCCATATTGATTACATTGTTCAACAAGTGCTGGAATAACTGTTGATGCACCATGTAAAACAATTGGAGTATTTGGTATTCTTTCTTTTATTTGTTTTAATATGTCAAATCTTAGTTTTGCTTCTCCCTTAAATTTATATGCTCCGTGGCTTGTACCAATTGCTATAGCTAAAGAATCGCATCCTGTTTCTTTAACAAATCTTTCAGCATCTGCAGGATCTGTATAAATTGCATCATCAGATGATACATTTACATCATCTTCTATTCCTGCTAGTTTTCCTATTTCAGCCTCTACCATTACCCCTTTTGAATGAGCATATTCAACAACTTTTTTTGTTAAAGCAGCATTTTCTTCAAAACTATATTTTGATCCATCTATCATTACTGAAGTAAATCCATTATCTATACACATTTTTGCAGTTTCAAAATCTGGTCCATGATCTAAATGAAGTGCAATTGGTATTTCTGGATGTTCTTCTACAGCTGCTTCTACCATTTTCATTAAATAATTTATTCTAGCATATTTTATAGCACTTGACGATGCTTGTAAAATTACAGGTGATTTTTGTTCTGCTGCAGCATCAGTAATTGCTTGTATTATTTCCATATTATTTACATTAAATGCACCTATTGCAAAATTCTCTTTCATAGATTTTTCAAACATTTCCTTTGTTGTTACTAACATATCTATTCCTCCTTAAACTTTTTTCTTTATTCTATTGCTATTTTTTTTATCTGTCAAGTAAAAAAGATGCTGAAAATTTTTCATTTTTTTGAAAAATTTCCTGCATCTTCTTTATTTTCTTTTTTAAAATTATAGTTTATTTTAATTATTTCCTCATAAATAAAATATGATACTATAGAAAGAATAATACCTATTAAAATTCCAATTATCAAAATATAATTTTCCTTTCATATTATTAATTCAAATAATCAAATTTAATATAATTAATTATTAAATCTATTATTAAACCTCTTTCTATCATTATATTCCAAATTAATTTAAAATGTTCCAAATTACGACATATTAGCTTTTTTAGCAAGTTTAGTTGCATCTTCTAAAGTTTCTGCCGTACATATAAAACCAGCATTATGACAAAATCTAGCTGTTTTAACTTCTGTTATATCTTGTAAGTTTTTGTCAATTAAACCTCTCCATGCTTTTGGGAAGCTTTTTCTGTTTTCAAAACTACCAATTTCTATCGGCACTGCATACACAGTAAATCCTCCTCTATTAGATGGAAAAATCACATAATTAATATCTTTTGCTTTTATATTATTAGAGCTTAATAAAAACTCTTTCCAAGGCATTGATTCTTTTAAATACATAATTCCATCATTTGATTCTTCTATTGCTAAATCTACATATTTTTTAGCTTTCATTTTTGAAATAGTATCATCTATAAATTCATCAAATACTATTTCTGACAGATTTAATGCTTTTAAAAATTGCTCATCACTATTTTTTTGTTCATTCCATCTTGGATTAAAAATGCTTATTATATATGCTAAATGGACATTTCTATATTCTGCATCTAGTTTTGGAAGCTGACCATTATCATTAGAATCTATAAATTGTATTAGGTTTTTATCAATATATTCCCATGTATAATCTGCATCATCTATATCATATTTTTCTAATAGTTTTTTTCCATATTCTTTCCAAATCAGACCGCAAGCTGCATATTTTATTCCATTACTTCTTTGTCCATTTCCTCCAAATTGGTGGTGATCATATTTGCCATCTCCAATGTCATATACAATTGAACTAGGATATTTTTCTTCTTCAACTTTTAATACTCTAATTAACTTTATTTCAGCCATAATTTTAGATAATATTATCGTTGCAAATATTTCATCAGCATGAAATGTTCCAGCATGTGTTATACAATTTGCTTCTTCTATGTTTTTTACTATTTTAATATTCATATAATACATACTTCCTTTTAATTTTTATTTTTATTTTTATTTTTATTCTTTAGAATACATAGAACTATAATTATAGCTAATAAAATTAAAATACCTATTCCAACACCTATAATAATTGGTAGATTTTCTTTTGATATTAGTCCTTTATTTTCATTTTCTTTATTTTCGACTTTTTTATTTTCTTCATTATTAGTTTTGGTATTCTTTTCTAAATATACACATTTTATATTAAATTTTTCTGCATATTTAGCTGCTGCAGAATCTTTATAACAATAAACTGTTAGCTCTGGATTATGTTTATCAAATATATAGTCATACCAATCCCCATCCATTTTTTCCACATTATCTAGTATTGTTATTTTTTTCAAAGAAGTACAATTACTAAAAGCATATACTCCAATTTCTTTTACTGAATTTGGTACAATTATTTCCTCTATTGGCGTAGATCCACATATAAAATCTGGTATAATTGTAATTCCTTCTTCAAATTCTATATATTTTAAATTATTACATCCAAGAAAAGGAGATCCTGCTGTTCCCTTATTAATAGTTTTTGGAATTTTTATATTTGTTAAAGATGTACAATCTTGAAATGCTTTTTCAGCAATTCTCTCTATACTTCCAAAATCCACTTTTGATAAATTTGTACATCGATTAAATGCCCATAGTTCAATTTTTTTTATTGTATCTGGAAATGTTACTCCTGTAATTGAAGTAGCTGATTTAAATCCATCCATACCAATAGATGTTACAGTTTTTCCATCTATTGTTGATGGAATAGTAATATCTCCTTTTAATTCTTTAGCATTAGTACATTTTAAATCTATTATTTGATTTGAATTATTTAATCTATATTCCCAATTTGCAGTTACACCATTTAAATTAGATGTAGAATTAAACTTATCATCAGCATTAACCATAGTAGGCGTTAATAATAAAAAAATACTTATTAAAAAAAACATTATAAAATACTTTACTTTTTTCATTTTCTTACCTCTCTAAATATATTCTTAAATTATAATACTATTATTAAATTTTTTAATAATTATTATTTCCAGTTAATCAAATATTTTTTGTATTATTTAACCACACATTTTTTTCCTCTAAATGCTATGCTGTATGTTATTATTTTTTCTACTTTATCTAACTCTAATTCTTTATAATACTCTTTTTCTATTATTTGTTTTTTTCCATCAAGTGCTTTTTGTTCTATATTTTCATCTTCTTTTGCTAGTTTAAATTCAACTACTATTCCGAAGTTTTCTATCTATTCTTTCTATTGCTATGTCAAATCTTCCATCTCCTGCTTCTCTATTCGATTTTACAATATAATTTCTGTTCATAAAATATACAAATAATCCTAACATATATCCATGATAGAAGTTCTCGTGTTCATCCATAAATGACATACTCTGTAAGGCTTTATTTAGTATTATCTCTATTTTTTCCTTATTTTCATCGACAACATATTTTGATAGTTGATACAAATCATTACTAGCTATATTGGCACTTTCTGCTGTCCATTTCACTATTATATTTGTATAAACAGTTCTTACTTCTGCATTTGGAATTCTTACCTTTATATATCCACCCATTTCTAACCCAGATTTATCTGATATTGTTAAATAACCAGAAAATAGTAAAAAATTCCCAATAATATTTTGTGCATCATTAGTTTGTATTTCATTTAAATCTAAAAAGGTTACTTTTTCATTATATTGGATTTCTACGCTTTTGCCTAATGTCAACTTTTCTATCATATTTGCTGTCTGTCCTCTAGTTTTTTCAAATAGTTCTCTTAATAGTTCATCTGAGCTTGTATTTACCCAATATGGCAACAACATTCCAGATTCTATATAATTTAAAATGCTCCAAGGATTATATATTTCTTGGTTTCCAAATATATAGCCATCATACATTCTTTTTACTTCATGAGTTAATTTTAAATTAAAATGTTCTAAAATTGCTTTTGTTTCTTCCTCTGTAAATCCAAAATATTCGTTATAATAATTATCTACAGCTGTATAAACTTTTACATTATTTAAATCACTAAATATACTTTCTTTACTTACCCTTAATACACCTGTCATTACTGAAAATATAACACTATCATTTGTTTTTAATGTGTTTCCAAATAAATTTTTTATAAAACTTATTACTTCACCATAAAAACCTTTATTATACCCACATTGTATTGGAACATCATATTCGTCTATTAGTAATACTACTTTTTCGCCAAAGTATCTTTCTAAAAATTGAGATAACATTTTTATTGATAATTCGTATTCTTCTTGATTTGATTGTTTTTTTAATATTTTATCATAAAATTCTTTTTCACTTTCTTTTAAGGTATTATAAATAAAATCTTTGTTACTGTATAAATTTCTTACTTCTTCTTTAAAAGTTCCATACATTTTTTCCCAATTATCAGACTTTAAACTCTTAAAATTTAGCTTAATAACTGGAAATTTTCCTTGTTCATTTTTTATTTTAGATTTACTTACATATAATCCTTTAAAAAGCCTTTTATTTGTTTCTTTTTTTTCTACATTAAAAAATTCATCTATTGTTGAAATCATTAGACTTTTTCCAAATCTTCTTGGTCTTGGAAATAGTGCTATATATGTTCCTCTTTCTCTCATCTCTTCTAGCATTTTTGTTTTATCTACATAATAGAAATCTCCTTCTATTATGTCTTTAAAATTATCTCTTCCTATTGGTAACTTTTTCACTAAATTTACCTCCTTTTCAAGATATTTCCATTTTACTATAAATCAAAAAAAAATACAAGACAATAATTGTCCTGTATTTTTGGACCAAATCCTTTTTTAAAAAAACACAAACTAAATTCATAATTTAGATGATTTTTATATTTATATTCATATAATCATCTATTTTTCGTGTTCATTATCACCGTTCAGAGTTATCTTTACTACTGTTGGGACTGTCAAAAGCTTTATTTTTTTATATCATCTGGAACTCCATGTGTTAGATAATATCTTAATGTAACTCCGTTTATTAGGTAAAATATTTTTTTGTACATTATAATCACCAACACTAATTTCTTTTATTAGTTCAAATTTAAATAATTCAACAAATAGTTCTTTTTTCATAATAATATTTGATGTAAAATCATAAATAAACAATTCTCCATTTTCTTCTGTTTCAATAACTGTATGAAGAAATTTTCCATTGTCAACATAATAATACCCTGTTAAAAAGCTTTTTGAAAATTTAACAATTCCAGCTAATTCAGCAGATGAACTTTGACACTCATTGCAACGTATAGGTGTATTAAGTATTATTCTTAATAATAGATCATCTATAACAGAAGATATTTTTTTAAACTCTATTATTCTTTTTCCATCATTATAAACATATACTTGTCTTTTTCGATCAAAAGATAAATTTTGAAAATTAACCCCATATCTAAACATATTTATAATTCTACTAATCCCACCTAATGTAGCAACTTTTATAGTATTAATAATAAAATTGTTTTCCTTAGAATTCCTTTTGCTTTCTTCTAGGATAGACTCATCAGGAAATTTTTCATCAAATATTGAACTCATTCAATTATTACTCCCATCTTTATACAACTTCCGCAAACATTTTCAGAGTTTCTCCATTTATTGAAACATCTTGATATTCTTTATTTGGTTCGTTATAATAAACATTTTTAGATAATGTATCATGTTTAATTGTATCTTCAAACTTTTTAACAATACTTTCTAGCATTTCATTTCCAGAAACATATAAGTTAATATTATCCATTACTTCGAATCCACTGTCTTTTCTCATATTTTGAACTTTAGATAATATTTCTCTTAAATATCCTTCTTCTCTTAATTCTGGAGTAATTTCTGTTTCTATAACAACACCAATTTCTCCATTTCCGCTAAATGCAAATCCATCTTTTCCTTGCATTGTTACAAGTAAGTTCTCACTTGAAAGTTCTATTTGTTCATCATCTATTTCTATGTATTCTCTTCCTCCACCTTGAACTTTAGTCGCTAATTCCATTTGATTAAATTTTGCTATTTTTTCTTTAATTTTAGGAATTAATTTACCAAATTCACGTCCAAGAACAGGTAAATTTGGTTTAATTTCAAAAGATACATATTCCTTCATATCTGCACCAAATTCAACTTTCTTTACATTTAATTCATCTTTAACAATATCTGAATAATATTCTGGCAAATCTTTTACAGATATACGCATCTCAGAAAGTGGTTGTCTATTTTTAATATTTACTGAATTTCTTGCGCTTCTTCCAAGTTTAACTATCAAATATGCTAAATCCATTTCTTTTTCAAGGTTTTTATCAACTTTTGATTCATCATATTCTGGCCATAAGCATAAATGAACACTTTCTTCTGCATCTTTATCTAGATTTACAACTAAGTTTTGATAAATTTCTTCTGTCATAAATGGTACAAATGGTGCTGCAACTTTTATTAGTTTTGTAAGTACTTCATATAAAGTAACATACGCACCTATTTTATCATCAGTAAGTTCTGTACCCCAGAATCTTTCTCTATTTCTTCTTACATACCAATTTGATAAACTATCTGTAAATTCTTCTATTTGAATTGCTGCACTTGTTATATCATATTTATCAATTTTTTCATCAACTTCTTTTATTAATGTATTTAATTTTGAAATAATCCATCTATCCATTATATTATTTGATACAAAGTTTTTGTATTCTAATGGATTAAACTTATCAATTTCAGCATATAAAACATAGAAAGAATATACATTCCAAAGTGTTGCTAAAAATCCTCTTTGAGTTTCTTGAACACTCTTAATTCCAAGACGTTTAGGAAGCCAAGGAGCTGCAGCTGTATAAAAATGCCATCTAGTTGCATCTGCTCCAACAGTTTCTAATAAAACAAGTGGATCTACACCATTTTTCTTAGATTTAGACATTTTTTGGCCCTTTTCATCTAAAACATGACCTAAAACTATACAGTTTTCAAATGGTGTTTTTCCAAATAAAGCAGTTCCTAATGCAGTTAATGTATAGAACCATCCTCTTGTTTGGTCAACAGCTTCTGATATAAATCCTGCTGGGAATTGTTTTTCAAATTCCTCTTTATTTTCAAATGGATAATGATGTTGTGCATAAGGCATAGAACCTGAATCAAACCAACAATCTATAACTTCTTTAAATCTTGTCATTTCATTTCCGCATTTTGAACATTTTAAATGAACATCATCAATATATGGTTTATGTAATTCTATATCTTCTGGGCAATCTACTGCTTTTTCTTTTAGTTCTTCTATTGATCCAATACATTCTAAATGTCCACAATCACATTTCCAAACTGGAAGTGGTGTTCCCCAGTATCTATCTCTTGAGATTCCCCAATCTATAACATTTTCTAGGAATTTACCAAATCTACCTGTACGAATTGTATCTGGATACCATCCAACTTTATTATTGTTATCTACAAGCTCATTTCTTAATGCTGACATTTTTACAAACCAGCTCTCTTTTGGATAATATAAAAGTGGTGTATCACATCTCCAACAATGTGGATATGAGTGCATATGTTTTTCTTTGCTAAATAACTTGTTATTATCTGCAAGCCACTTACAGATATCTTCATTACAATCTCTAACAAATCTACCTGCCCATGGTTCTACTTCTGGCACAAATTTACCAGCTTTATCTACTAAATTTACAAATGCTATATCATTTTGTTTACAAACTAAGCTATCATCCTCACCATAAGCTGGCGCTAAATGAACTATCCCTGTACCATCTTCTAATGTAACATAATCTCCGTGAAGTACTACAAATGCTTTTCCTTCAGGATTGCAGAAAGGCATTAATTGTTCATATTTTGTTCCAAGTAGTTCTTCCCCTTTAAACTCTTTTACTAATTCATATTCCTTTTCTTTTAGAACTGTTGGTGCTAAATCTTTTGCTAAAATATAATTTTCAAATTTTGGTTCTTCTTCTGTTCCAACATTTACTTTAAATTCTGCATAAGTATATGATTTATTAACACATAGTGCTAAATTTGATGGAAGTGTCCAAGGTGTTGTTGTCCAAGCTAAAATATATGTATTTTCTTTATCTAAAACTTTGAATTTTGCAATACAAGTTAAGTCTTTAACATCTTTATATCCCTGAGCAACTTCATGTGATGAAAGGGCTGTTCCACATCTTGGGCAATATGGCATTACTTTATGTCCTTCATATAATAATCCTTTTTTCCAAAGTTCTTTTAGAGCCCACCAAACTGATTCAATATAGTTATTATGGTATGTAACATATGGATTTTCCATATCTAACCAAAAACCAACTTTGTTGGTCATTTTTTCCCATTCGCCTACATATTTAAATACACTTTCTTTACACTCTTTTACGAATTTTTCAACACCATATTCTTCAATTTGTTCTTTTCCTGAGATACCAAGCTTTTTCTCAATTTCTAGTTCAACAGGAAGTCCATGTGTGTCCCATCCAGCTTTACGAGGAACATAGTATCCTTTCATAACTTTATATCTTGGAATTATATCTTTCATAACTCTTGTTTCTACATGTCCTACATGTGGCATTCCATTTGCTGTTGGTGGTCCATCATAAAATACAAAATACTTCTTTCCTTTGTTCATATCAAAGTTTTTCTTTATAATGTCTTTTTCTTTCCACAAATCGTTTACTTTTTGTTCCATACCAACATAACCTTCTGGTAGTTCAACTTTTTTGTACATAAATTAATTCCTCCTTCAAAAAAAGCAAGTCATGTCCTTGTTTTAGGACGAAATGACTTGCTTGGTCTTCCGCGGTACCACCTAAATTAGTAACCATTAATTACTCACTTAATTTGCATTTAACGCATAGCTTACGACAAAACTTAATTATAATACTTATGTTCAGTCTTGCAACATATAAGGTGATAATAAATAATTTTTACTTGCTCTAATTTCAGCATATATAGAGCTCTCTGAAAGATATTACATTATTTACCTTGTCCTTAATTATAGTTTTTAGTTTTTAATTGATAAATATCATATCATATATTTCATTTAATTACAAGCTTTTTTTCTATTTTGTTACAAAATTTATGTCAACAATGTTTACAGATACTAATATTATTTTTTATTTAATAATAGCTTGTTCCTTGTTTCTAGCATTATTGGATTAATTAAGCTATTTAATTTAACTAATCTATTTAAATTAAAATTTATAATCTGAATTATTGTTTCATCCATATCTTTTTTTACAAGTTCTCTCCATTTAATAAGTTCCTCTGGTTTACTTCTTGTTTCTTCTAGCATATCTGATACATATATTATTTTTTCAAACATATTCATATCAGGATTAGAAAATGTATGAAATGTAATAGCTCTTTGTATTTGTTCATTAAACCCATATTTTTCTTTTACTAGAATTGAACCTATTTTTCCATGTAGTAAATTAGGAATATTTTTAGTTACATCATCAAGTTTTATGTTATTCTCTTTTGCAATTTTAAGAGTTTCTTCATCTGGAAGCTCTTTTGCTATATCATGTGTTAATGCGGCTAAAGCAATTGAATCTATATCTTCCTCATAAATTTTTGCAAGTTCAATTGCTTTTTCCATAACTGCAATAGAATGATTATATCTCTCTTCGGATAGAATCTTTTTAAGCTCTTTTTTTATTTTTTCTATTAATTCTAAAGTTTCTTTTTTCAAAATAATTCACCCTTTTTATATTATTTTCTTAAAATATTAATATTAACTTTTGCTATTTATTTATTAAATTTATCTGCTACACTTTCTATATTTAGTTCATTCATACTATTCCCATTTTATTTAACTAATTTTAAATTAAGGACGTATATTATACTTTCTATACGTCCTTTTTAATATAAAAAACAAAAATATATGCTATTTTATTCTTCTGAATCTTCATTTTCTTCTTTATGTGTCTCTTCCCCTAAACTTTGTTCAAATGCTTTTTCAAAGTTTTCTCTTACTTTTTTCTCAACTTCTTCCATAACAGCTGGATTATCCATTAAATATTTTTTAACATTGTCCCTTCCTTGGCATAATCTTTCGCCTTTGTAGCTAAACCAAGAACCACTTTTTACAATTATGTCTAAGTTAACAGCCATATCAACAATATTTCCTATTTTTGATATTCCTTCACTATAGATTAAATCAAATTCAGCCTCTCTAAATGGTGGTGCAACCTTATTTTTTACAACTTTAACTCTAACTCTATGTCCTTGTACTTCTCCATTTTGTTTAATTTGTTCTATTTTTCTAATATCTAATCTAACAGATGAATAAAATTTAAGTGCACGTCCACCTGTTGTGGTTTCTGGATTTCCAAACATTACTCCTATTTTTTCTCTTAATTGATTTATAAAAATTAGAACTGTTTTAGATTTATTAATTGCACCAGTAAGTTTTCTCAATGCTTGTGACATAAGTCTTGCTTGTAATCCCATATGAGAGTCACCCATGTCTCCATCTATTTCTGCTTTTGGAACTAAAGCTGCAACTGAGTCTACAACTATTACATCTAGTGCTCCACTTCTAACTAAACTTTCTGTTATTTCTAATGCTTGTTCCCCTGTATCTGGTTGTGATACTATTAAGTTATCAATATCTACTCCTAATTTTCTAGCATGTGTTGGATCTAAAGCATGTTCTGCATCAATGAAAGCTGCTTCTCCTCCTAATTTTTGAGCTTCTGAAATAACTGAAAGAGCAAGAGTTGTTTTTCCAGATGATTCTGGCCCATATATTTCTATAATTCTTCCTCTAGGTAATCCTCCAACCCCTAAAGCTACATCTAAACTTAAAGCTCCTGTTGGAACTACATCTATTTCCATTGTTTTATAGTCTCCAAGTCTCATTACTGATCCTTTACCAAATTGCTTTTCTATTTGACTTAATGCAACATCTAAAGCTTTCTTTCTTTCTGCGTTTTCTGACATTTAATTATCCTCCTTAAATAATATAAACTTTTGTTTGTGTATATAATATAAAACAAACATTTTTTTGTCAATACTTTTTTTAAAAATTTTTTATTTTTATTTATTAGTTGTATACCATTCATTAATTCCATAGAACATATTATACCAATTAGCCCTAATTTCCCCAACTAAATTTGTATTTTTTATTCCCATAATTTTATTTCTGGCTATTCCTATATATGGTACTTCATCATTGTATATTTCATATAATCTTTGGTATTTTCCTTTTAATTCTGTTTCATTATTATTATTTTTGATAAAATTCATTATTTCGCTTACTTCTTGATTATAATAATTAGCTAAATTTCCATCTCCAAAATAAGTTGTTAAGTCTGGTGCAATTGGCTGGTTTACACTACATAGCATCATATCATAATTCATATTGTTTAAATATCCATCATAGGATGTATCATCTGCATATATTATATTAACAATTATTCCCTGTTCCATTAATTGATTTCTGATATCTTCTGCCGCTCTACATCTTGTTCCATCAGCAGCTCTTACAACTAAATTTAATTCTACTCTATTTGTTCTGTAATCTATGATTTTTTGCCATACACCATTTTTATTTTCCCATCCAGACTCATTTAAATAATATCCTTTGTCATCTGGATTATAATGTTCTTCATTTTGTTCATCTACTAAATATGAATTTGTATTAAGCAAGAAATTGCTAGTTTTATACATATTGCCATAAGAGTTTGCTAATACTCTGTTTTTATCAATAGAAGCTCTAACTGCTCTTCTAACATTTGCATCTGACAGTAAACCATTTTTTGTATTTAAAGCTAAAAATACTAGTTCTCTACCTTCTATTTCTGCAGTATCATATCCAATTGTTCCAATATAATTTGGATAATTTGCATTTTGTGTTGAGATAAAGTCTATACTTCCCATTTTAAATGCATTATATAACTCTGCTACTGATGTGTATAGGTTTATAGTTATTTTATTAATAATTGATGTTGACTCTTTATTCCACCATAATCCATTTTTTTCTAATACTATTGTATTATTATTAACTTGTGCTATTTTAAATTGTCCTGTTGTAATTGGTGCTCTGTTTTTTTCAGTATTCCAAAAATCTGTATTTGCATAATATGAGTTACTTAAAATTGGAAAAGTAAGATAATATTCAAAATGTGGTATTTCTTTTGATAATATTATTTTTAATGTATAATTATCTAATATATCTACTTCCTGAACTGAATTTATACTTTGTGAATAAACAGAATTATTGTTTTCTTTTAATTTATCTATGGTAAATTTTACATCATCACTTGTAAATTTTGTACCATCTGACCATTTTATTCCCTGTTTTAATTTTATTATATAGGTATTTCCTGAAGTTTTAGCGCTTTCTTTTGCAAGTTTATATACTAATTTTCCATCTTCTGTTATTTCTATTAGAGGCTCATATATTATTTTATCAATATCTTGTACTTTTTGATTTTTTGTAATTATAGGGTTAATTGTATCAAATCCAGATATGGCTAATGTCATTTCAGTTCCTTTAACAACTTCTCCATTTTGTACAGTTGCAGTTTCATTTTTTTTGTCATCTTTATTTTGAATTTTTATTTTGTATACTGCAAAAGACATAATAATTATTATAAATATTACAAATATATATCCAAATATATTATTTCTCATATACACCTCATTTTTCTAAATTAAACTACTTTTGTAATTATATAATAATTAATTTAAAAGTCAAGTTTATAAATTTAAAATTGACTTCGTTATTTGTAGGTTTGTCAAACATATAACACACTTTATTGCAAAATATACTATTTAAAATTCCTTCTATACACATAAGCTTTATAGCGTTGTATATTCTAAGTTTTTTCGTTTAGTTTTTCCATCTTAGTGGTTTCATTAGAAAGTTGTTGTATTTACTTTTCCAATGTCTCAGTTTTTCTTTGAAATCTTCAAGTCTTACAAAAACTCTTTGATAATAAAACTTTTCTTAATTTTTTATGACTTATTTCTATTTTTCCATTATGTCTTTGTATTCTTGACTTATTACTTTATACACCATTCCAAATTTTTTTAATCTTTTTTTCTAAGATTGTCTTTTCATTAGTCTTTGTCTTGTTCAAATTTAATCTATTTGTAAATTCTAAGTCATTGTCTGTAAACATTCTATTTAATATTTAATTGTTCTTACTACTTTTTCTGAAAATTTTGCTGTTGCATATGTGTTATGCTATTCACTTGTTCGTAGAGTCCTCTGCTTTGTACACTCGTCTATTGCTGTAACTCGAAGAGACAAAGGAATGGTGATTATTACAGTAGGTAATATATTAGCTGTACGAATTTATTTAAGTGTTTCATCATTTACGTTACATCCTTTAGCCGAAAGAACACAAATGAGTTCAATTGTATATATACTGATTCTATAGTCGAGCTAATATATCAAACTTAAAAAGTATGTTTAAATATATTTTTTCATAATCAATCAAAAAAGTTCATTCCCATTGACAAATGCCAATGGGAATGAAAAAGTATCTGTAGTTTTGATGTATATATATTATATTTTATTTAGAGGCTTTTATTAATTTATAATTTTCTATATCTGTATCTTCAACTTCTATCTTTTTAAATCCAATATTTTTTAATATTTTAATCTCATTTTCTACTGTTATTTGTATATCTATATGTCCATATAAATTTGGATTTTTAATAGTTTCTTCTATTTTAAATTCTTGTTCTTCAATATTATTTGCAAATTTATCAACATTTATAAAATCTCCGCCTACAATTAAATCATTATATATTTTTCTATATAGCACTTCTTTTTCTTGTATTGTAAAATGATGTAATGCAGCAGATGAAATAATAGTATTGAAATTTTTTTCATAATCTATTTCAAAAAAATTCCCGCAAATTATTTTTATGCTATTTTTAAAGTCTCTTTTTTGAATTTCTTTTAACATATTTTCAGAAATATCTACAACTGTAACATTAGCATTTGGATATTTTGCAAATAGAGGAATTAATTCCAAACCTGTTCCTACACCTAAATCCAAAATTTCATTAGAGTTTTTATCTTTTATTTTATTTATTAATTGTTCCTTTGTTTTCATTTTTTTCAAATGAATTTTATCATATGTATTATAAATTTCATTAAAAAAATCTTTAGTTTTTTTATTTCTTTCATTTAATTCTAACATAATATCACCTTTTTTGTAATTAAAAATTCTATATTTTTTATATCAAAATTTTAAAAAATTTTTGTTTAAAAAAAATCATTCAACTTACTTGAATGATTTTTAATATATCTGTTAGCTCAAAACAAATACGTAATTGGTGCCAACGACGTAGACATTTACAACTCGCTGGCTCTCTTGACGATTGATATAAAATCAATCAAGCTATAATTATATTAACAAATTATTAAATAAAAATCAAGTCCTTTTTTAGAATTATTTACGAAATTTTGTTTCTTTTCTATTGATTTATTATATAATGTATGCTATACTAACTGGCATAGGAAATGAAAATTGCAGATGTGGTTGCCACTTTTAATCCTCGACTTTGTCGTGAGAACGGAGGTGGTGCTATGATAGAAGCTGTTTTATTAGAAATAATATACTTACTTTTATTTGGCTTAGTTGTCGAAACTATTATAGTATTTGCCTTAATTATACTAGTTATAATTTTAAGCAAATAGACAAAAAAAAACACATCTGTAACTTGTCGGTTTGATGTGTTTTTTACATATTCATCGGCAACCACGTTTGTGGTTTTTCATTTCCTATATTTATTATACACGGATAAATTAAAAAAGTCAAATAAAATTCTTATCTTTCTTCTTGTTGTTGTTGTAGACTTCTTAATAAATATTCTCTTATTTCATCTCTTACATATTCCCATCTATTACCTATAAATAGATTGTTTTGAAAAAGTTCCTCTATTTCATCATATGTAGCATATTTTACATCACAAACTTCTTCTTTTTGTAAAATTACTTTATCTAAATCAATATCTTGTCTAACTATATATTCATCTAGCCATACATTATCTGTTCTGTAACGTTTAATTTTTATTGCATTTTTTACATCAAGTTCTACTCCTAGTTCTTCCATAGTTTCTCTTTTTAATGTTTCTAAAGCTGATTCTCCTTTCATAATAGAACCACCTGTCATTGCCCATACATTTGGTGCAATTTTCTTTTCTGGAGATCTTTTTTGGATTAATAATTGATTTTCTGAATTTATTATCCATACATCTGTACCTGGATGATAAATCCCCTCTTGCCAAACAATTTTATCTCCTTTATTCATAGTTTTTCCAGTTGGATTTCCGTTTTCATCTAAAATATCCCAAGTTTCCATTTTTGCCTCCATAGATTTAGTGATTTATTATAAGTTTAAATTATTATTTGAAATAAGTATATCAAATAATAGTTATAATATCAATATTTTTAAAATTTTTTAATATTCTTCTAATTCAGATAATCGGATTTTGTTTACTAAATTAGAGATATAAATATCATTAGAATAATTGAAAACTAGAAAAGTAATGTCTTTTACAATTACTCTATGTGGCTCAATATAAGAAATATTGGTTTTCTCAATTTTTCTTATACTACCATTAACAAAAATAGGAGTAACCTTTGAGAACTCACATATAAATTCTAGCCTCTTCTTTAAGATTTCCTCAAATCGCAGTTCTTCTTTAATTATCTTCATTTCATGCACCATCCTTTCTTTTTAGGATATTGGATGATGTTTTTTGGCAAAAGAAAAAAATCATCCAATTGCTTGAATGATTTTAGTCTATCTGTTATTAGTTCGAACAGATACGTCATTGGTGCAGATGGCCGGAATCGAACCGGCACGGTTTATTCAACCGCAGGATTTTAAGTCCTGTGCGTCTACCAATTCCGCCACATCTGCATATATCGTATTGGTAGTACATCTAACGACATTGAGTATTATATTATTTATTTTATTTTTTGTCAATACTTATTGTAAAAAAGTTTTCTTTTTTGCAATAATTTAAAACAAAATCCCCGCTTTAGCCGTAAACTGCTCAAAATTTTTAATAACCTGCCTCTCACAACAGGTGGGTGCCAACCTTAATACTTATGGGCTTCTTACGAATATTGCATAATTTAAAATGAATAAAAGTAAGCGTGCACGCCATATCAAGAGATAAGCCCCTCTTAAAACTTGTAGGTTCTAAAAATTCTGTCTATACGTACTATGCAGGGTAAAATAAATACCTTATTAAATTATCTTTATATTAGCACTTTTTTTTTAATTTTTCAAGTACAAAAAAGACTATTTTTATTTATTTTTTTACTTAATCATAATTTAATCTTTTCTTTTTGTAATTTTACTAGTCTAACCATTTTATTTTACATTTTATCTTTTAGTAAATATAAATTATTATAAAATTGTTTACTTTTTTATTTTATTTGCTATAATTAAATAAAAACAGATGAAAAGGATTTTTTTTTATGAACGAATCGATAAAAGAAGAAAAAGAAGAGAAAATAATAAATCAAATTTTGGATAATCCAAATTCTTTTAGTAAAAACAATAGTGCAAATATTACTGATTCAGATAATATTAATAATACTAATAATAAGATAAATACTACCTCATTTTTATCTAGTAACCCCGTGCAAGTACAAAATATAGAAGAAATAAACAAAACAAATTGCTTAGCACTAACAATTAAGGAAGAGCATAAACTTGTTGCAGTAAAAAATGTATTTGTACATTCATTAAAAGTAACTTGTAAAGTTATCGCAAGTGCAATAGCTTTGCATATTTTAAAGATATTTCTATAAATCACATTTCTCTATATCAAAAATAAAGTTGCCATAATATTTGACGACCCTATTTTTATATATATGAACTTAATTTTGAAAAACAAATTTTGATAAATACGATTTAATTTTCTTAAATATTCTCATTATCTTGTTTTCTTTCACTACAATTAGTGATTTGTTAACTATTTTTTTCTGATGTTCTAATATCATTCTTTCAATTTGATTATAATAGTCTAAATAATAGCTTTCAGAGTTTTCCCCACCTATGTAAAGCTTAAATTTTCTTAATCTTCTTCTAATATTTCTTAATTCATCTATGCTTTTTGCTTTTTTCATCAATTTATTAAAATATGAAGTAAAAATCATATTTTGTGTTAAAGAATATATTCTTTTTATTTCATCTATGTATTGTAAATCATTTTCTCTATTTTTATCATTTAGCATATTATTTTTTAATTCTAAAATTTTGTCCATGTTATTTTGAATTGAGAAAAATGTGTTTTCTCCTAATTCATCAATAGCTAAATATTTAAAATTACAATTAGAATTTAATGTGCTATCTATTAACACATCATCTCCTAACAAAAATGTTAATTGTTCAATTAAACTTGTAATTATAGGATAATAGTCTGTGCTTCTTGTTGTAATTTCAATATCATATATTTTAGCATTTTTAATATCATTGCTTAACATTTTTTGGACAACAAATTGAACTGCTCCTTCATTTAGGGCAAGTCCCCTTATTTTAGTTTCTAGTACTTCACATAGTCCTAATTGTATAAGTTGATCTTTTTTGTTCTTAGATTCTTGTATAATATGTATTAATTCATGTAATAAATAATTATTATTTAACGCAAATTTAGTTTCATCTGAAATATACAAAGAATTATCTTTATAAGAGTAATTAACTGGTGATAGTTTTTTAGGTATTTTTGAAATGTACATATTTGTATGCTGTATTAAATCCACTATTCTTAAATAATCCAAATCATATTCTTGAAATGTATCTACCAAACAACATGCAACTTTATTTGCAAAATCACATTTTTCTCTAATATCTATTTCATATATTGGCTCTATATTAAGGTCTTTAAAATACTTGTTTATATGCATATTTGCTCCTAGTTTTTAAGAATTTTTACAATTAAATATATTATACCTCTTTTTTATTACCTTTATATTAAAATCATATTTCTTTTTAATTACATTTTAAGCAAAAATATCTTAATATAATCAAAGTAAGGAAGTATTAATACACACACTTCCCTACTTTTTATTTTAATAGTATAACTTATATCTACATCTGCCTTAATAAGTTATATTTTAATCTATATTTCTACTGTTATGACAAACAAAATATATAATTTGATAATTTTTTCCTATGTTTTTTAATAACTCAATAGCTTTTTCCATTTTTTCTTCATCCAAATTAACAAAAGGATCATCTAACACAATAAATGGTTTTTCGCCTTCAAATAAAGCTTCTACTAAGCTCATTCTCATACATATATATATTAAATCCTTATATCCTGTACTTAAGAAATCTATTTTTTTGTATCCTCCATATTTTGAAATTTGTACATCTAAATTAATATCAATATTTAAGTCTATTTTTTCACCATTAATTGCTTCTATATTTTTCATAAAGCTATTTTCCATTTTACCTAAATAATGTGAAGAAAAACTTTCTTTAGCAAGTTCTAAATTCTTTTTGGTATCTTCTATAATTTTAAGTTTTTTTGTCATTTCTTCTATTTCATTTGAAACCACTTCTATATCATTTTCTACCTCAAATATATCAATATCAGATTCAATACTCTCTATTTTATTTTTTTTGTAATTTTTCTCATCATTTAAAAGATTAATTTCTTTATTAATTTTTTCTAGTTTTTCTTCTAATTCTTTTTTATTAAAATCCTTTAAACTATTAGATTTATTATGTTCTTCCGAAAGTAAGGATTCCATATCATTTTCTTCTTCAAAACTTTTAATATCATTTAAATTTTTATTATATTCTCTTGTTAATCTGTCTAATTCAATTTTTTGTTCATTAGTTTGTTTTTTATCAATCTCAATTAATGTTGCAACTATAGATGTATTTTTTTCTATTTTATTATTATTTAAAAGAATTTCTTCCTTTATTTTTTTTAAATTATTAATAATCAAAATAAAAATAAAAACCGGAATAATACACATAATTAAAGTTATAACTAAAAAGACTGTATTTAATTTAAGTATTTTTAATACTACACTCATAATAATTAATAACGCTAATATAACTATACTTATATATTTTTGTTTATTTTTTATACTAATTTTTTTGTTAAGATTTATATTCTTATTATTTAGCAATTCTATTTGATTTTTGTTTTCCTCAATTTGTTTATACAAATCAGAATTATCATTAATCTTATTTTTAAAAGCTTCTAAATTTTGTTTGCTTTGATTGCAATTTGAAGATAGTAAATTATATTGTTGAATTTTAGATCTTTTAACTTCTTCTTTTGAAATCATTGAAATAGTGCTTTGCAGTTCTCTTTGTGTATCAACTCTTTCATTTATCTGTTCAGATATTGCTTTATTAGCATCTTTTAATTCTTGTAAAATTTTTTCATCTGCCTTATATTCTTCAAATTTATGCTCTAGCCTCGTTTTTTCTATAATTTTTTCGTTTATTGCACCTCTATTCCCTGTTTTTTTATAGTATTTAATAGCATCATCTAAAATCTTAATTGCCTTTTCAGATGAATTTATATCGTTTTCACCTTCAAGAATATTCCCTAATTTTGCATTTATACTATCATTCATATTAGTTTGCATATTTTGCCCTGAAATAAAAATGCTTCTTTCAAAAGCCTCTTTATTAATGCCAAATATTTCTTCTCCAATATTACTAGTATAATCATCACTTTCTAAATTAGTTTCTAAATTATATAATTTAAAAACATCATCTGCTTCCTTTTTTTTAAAAAACCTTTCTAATTTATATTTTTTGTTATTAATTTCAAATTCAACAGATCCTCCAAAGTTTCCACCCTGCCATGGCTCATATTTTTTTCTATCAATTAATGTTTTTGTATTTTTCTTTGTTTCCAAACCATAAAACATTGCTTTTATAAAATTTGCTAATGTGGTTTTTCCAAATCCATTTTTTTCTTTTATAATATTAATCCCACTTTGAAAATCATATTTAAAATTGGAAAGTGTCCCAAAATTTTCTATATAACATTGAATTAATTTCAAATTATATTACCTCCTCTCCAGATAGTGCTTTTATTCCTAATGTAATAATTTGTTTTTCTTCTTCTTTCGATAAATTTTGACTTAAAACTAATCGAATAAATTCTCCCTTTAATGATGCATCATTTTTATATGTCATATAATCAATTAGAAGTTCTGTTTTATCGTATATTTTAGCAAAATAAAATTTATCATTATATTTTTTTTCTAAATAATCTATATCTCTTTCTGAATTAACATCAACTTTTCCATTTAGAACAATTTTTATTAATGACTTTTCTTCGATTTCTTTAACATTATTATCTATTATTTTTTCAACATCTGTTGTTGTAGAACTGTTTGATACATCTAAATTTATTTCATATAGTTTTCTACTTGCAAAAGTTATAAATCTAGTTGTATAGTTTAAATTTTGTTCATCTATATCCAATAATACAAAACCTTTTTCTCCACATTCATCAAAGCCTCTTCCTTCTAAACACCCAGAGTAGCAGTAAGTACCTCTTAAATCAAGTTTTTCTTGTTTAAACTGGTGGATGTGCCCTAAAGCTAAATAATCAATATTTTTATTTTTTAAACTTTGTAAGTTAATTATTTCTGTCTTATCCTTAATTTCATATTTTGATTCTTGGCCATGCATAGTTACAATATTAAATTCATTTTTATTTAATATTAGAGAGTTATAAATTTCATGTTCTCCAATGCTCCCAAATTCTATTCCAGAAATCGTTATTTTTCCATAATTGTATTTAGTCCATTTACTTGAATTAAAAAGTTTTAAATTTTGTGGCATTGTTTCTATATCAGCTAAAAAAACATTTTCATCATGATTTCCTTTTAAATATATAAAATCTATATTTGGATTTAAAATAATACTATCTTTAACAATATTTTTTGCTTTTACTGAAATATTTTTTTGATCAAACATATCCCCTGCTATTAATATTATTTTTACATCATTTTCAACTGCAAATTTTACCATATTTTGGTATGTTATTAATATTTCATCTCTTCGTTCTTTTGCTTTTTTACTATTTAAATTTGATTTCATCTTTGAATTTAAATGTAAGTCGCTACAATGTATTATTTTCATATTTTCAATTATTCCTTCCTCTCAATTTGTACTTTTTATTATCAGTATAAATTTATTTACAAAAATTATTTCAAGAATTTAAAAAGGGACAGAGAAAACAATACGTTTTCCGCCCCCAGAAAATGTTATTTTTATTTATGTGAATTTAATTGTCTTTTTTCTTTTAAAGAAAGTTTAAATTCTTTTGGATCTTCAATATCTATTGAAGCATTTTGCAATACCTTTCTTGGATTAATTTCAGTTAATTCTTCTAATTTGTTTTCTCCGACGATACTTTCAATCTCATTTAATGCTTCTGATATTCTTGGATATAATGTATTTTCTCTGTGAACATCACTTCCTAAAAAATGAATCATATCACTTTCTAAAAATTTTTTTACAATTATTTGAGCTTTTGTACCATAATATCCCAATATGCTTCCATAATTAGCTTGCATTAAAACCCCTTTATCTATAAGATCATATATTAATTGAGGATCTTTTTGCACAAATACATATCTTTCTGGATGTGCTAAAATTGGTTTTAATTTGTTCTGTAGCATCTCATATATAACATCATATACATTAATTGGCCTAACATTTATTGAAAATTCAAATAGTATGTATTTTGTATTATTTATGGTATTAGCCTTTTCATCATTTAATAAATCAATAATGTTTTCAGAAAAATATACTTCATTTCCTAGATATAAATCAACATTTATGTTTTCTTCTTTTAATTTTTGAGATAAAGCATTTATCCACGCCTGCCTATCTTTTGCAGATACTTCGTAATAATTTTCTATATAATGTGATGTTGATATTATACTATCAAATCCTGCTCTTTCAGCTTCTTTTATTAAATTAAATGTTTCACCTATACTTCTAGAACCATCATCAACATTTGGTAAAATGTGTGAATGAAAATCTATCATATTTATGCTCCCTTAATTTAAATTTTTCTTTTCCTCCTCTAAATATGAGTTTATTTGGTTTAAAATGTCATTTGTTTTTTCAGTAGTTATATTATCATTTACATACTTATCCTTTTGAAGCATTTTTGGTTTTTCAATATCATTTAAATTGTCATCAAAATACCCTAAGTTCTTTTCACTATTTCCTGACCATGTTGGTTCGTCATTTGAGTCTTCAAAAGTGTTGTAATTTGTATCTTCATCATTTCGACGTCTGCTTTCTCTATCACTATGATGAAGTTTAGAACTTTTTTTAGTAAATTTATATTTTTCACTTGATTTTGTTCTAGTATTTTTATCATTTCCATAGTAATAATATTTTTCACCATATCTCTTACTTGAAATTGGCACTTTATTTATTACTACACCTGCTAAATTTCCTCCAACATTTTTGATGTTTTTAACTACTCTTTGTAATGCATCTTTTTTAGTTATTTTGTGTGCTGTTACGACAACTGTGGTATCAACTATTCTTGATAATATTACAGAGTCTGTAACTATTTCACATGGAGTACCATCTATAATAATAATATCACACATATCTTTTAATTTATCTAAAACCTTTGCCATTTGAGGTGAAACTAATAATTCTGATGGATTTGGTGGCACATTTCCAGCAGATATAACATATAAATTATCTACTTCTGTTTCTTGTATATATTCTAAAATATCTTCAGCCTTTCCTGTTTCTTCATCAAATTCAGCAAGCAAATTTGATAGCCCTGGTTTTGGAGATATACCAAAAATTGCATATTGTCTACCTTTTCTCATATCTGCATCTATTAACACAATTTTCTTCCCAGTTTGAGCAAATGTAACAGCTAGGTTTGATGTTACCCAGCTTTTACCCTCTCCTGGCAATGTAGAAGTGATTAGCAATGTTTTCATTTTTTTACTATTACTCATAAATTGTATATTTGTTCTTAATGTTCTTATAACTTCAGATATTGGTGATTTTGGATCTTTATGTGCAACAACTTCTTTTCTCATTATTTTTTGCCTCCTTTTTCAGATGTAAAACTATCCATTAAAGGTATAGATACTAGAACAGGTAACCCTAATCCTTTTTCTATGTCTTCTGCTGTTTTTACTGTTGTATCAAACATATTTAAAACTAATACATATACTACTGCAACAACAACACCTATAAAAAAGAAGATAATTACATCTTTTGTATGATTTATATTAGATGGTGCTTTAGAAACTTCTGCTTCATCTAATATATGGACATTGTTTATTCCATAAATTTCTGCAACTTGACTACAAAATACTTTTGCTGTTTCATTAGCTACTTTTGCTGCTACTTCTGGATTTTCATTAGTTACAGTTATTTTTATCATTTCTGCATCCTCTACTTCTGTAACTGAAATGTTTTTCTTTAATTTTCCTTGATTAAGTGATAAATTCAAATTACTTGTAACTTGGCTTAAAACCTTATTACTTTTTATTAATTGACTATATGTTGCAACTAATTTTGAATTCAAAGTAATGTCGGCTGTTGTTATTGAATTATCAGCAGTAGGTGAATTTGATCCTGTTAATACAAGTGTAGTTGATGAACTGTATTTTGGAACTGTAAATCCAATTGTATATACAACTCCTATTCCAACTGCTACAATAACAATTAATATAATTTGAAATATTTTACTAATAAATAAATCTAATAATCCTCTTAAATCTAGTTCTTCCATTTTTATCCCCTTTGTATATTTTTCAAATTTTACTTGATTATTTTATTATATTTTATTTTAAATTGCAATAATATTTATAAAAAAAATTAGATTTTAAAAACAAACTTGTTTAACAAAATCTAATTTAGTATTTATATATATCACTTTTATATATTTTTATAAATTGTTTACCTCTATTATTTCTACACCAGTGTAAAAATGTTTTATTATCTCTTCAAAATTACTATTATTTTTAGCCATACTATCAGCGCCTGTTTGACTCATTCCAACTCCATGTCCATATCCAATAACAATAAATTTAATCGAATCATCTAATATTTCAACTTTGAAATTTGTTGATTTTAGTCCTAATTTACTTCTTATTTCTGTTCCAGAATATGTTGAATCTCCTATTTTTATTGTTTTTACTCTTCCACTATTTGTATATTCTAAAATTTTGATAAATTCATTCCAATCAATTTGTTCATTATTTTTTATGTTTAACTTTTTTAATAATTCATCTTTATCTATCTCTACCTCTGAACTATACTGAGTATATGCATCTTCTCCAGATGTTTCAACACTTTTTAAATATGGCATACTATTATTTCCCCATACATTTAACACATCTTCTGTTGAACCTCCACTATTTGAATGAAAAAATGCATCTATTGGTTTTCCATCATATACAATTATTTTACCTTTTGTACTATTAACTGCATTTACAATTTTATTCCAATTTTCTTCTGCAATATCTTGATTCCATCTTTGTAATCTTTCTTCTTTTGAAATCCAAGCTTGACAGCAACTATAATCATCACATATATCAGCATTATTGTGTTTTTTATTATTATTTATAATTTGATAAATTGTATATGTCCTAGCTACAATTGCTTGTGCTTTTAGGGCTTCCATTTGAAAATCTGCTGGCATTTCACTAGATACTACTCCATACAAATATTCATCTATTGGTAGTTCTTCTATTTCTTCACTTTTTTTATGGTATAGTTTTATTGTTGAAAATTTATTATATTCATATTGTACATCTACATTGCTTTCAATATTTGTATTAGTTTCAAGACCAGTGTTTTCGGAATTTACTGCACATTCAATATCTTTATTAATCTTTATATTTTTTCTTTGGGTAAATAATATTGGCAAAATAAATATTATTATAATAAAAAATATTAAATACATTAATGCTTTTTTCACGTTTTACTCCTTGTTATATATTTTTTATATACTCCAATATCTTTTTTTACACTAATTAGTAACTAATTCTTTTTTCATTTTTTCTAATATTTTCTTTTCTAATCTTGATACCTGAACTTGTGAAATACCTAATATTTTTGCAATCTCAGATTGTGTTTTTTCTTTATAATATCTGAGTACTATTATTTCTTTTTCTCTAAATTCTAGATTATTAATTAATTTGTTTAATGTTATCCTGTTTAAAACTTTATTACTTTCATCTTCATTTGATGAAATAGTTTCTAAAATATTTATTGAATTTTCTGTTTTATTGTCTTTGTATGTATTTTCTTCAATTGATTTTACAGGATTTGCACTTTCTAATGCCATAATTACTTCTTCTTCTGAGACTTTTAATATTTTTGCTATTTTACCGAATAGTTAGTTCTTGATTTTCTTTTAACATATATTCTTTTTTTAATTCTATTATCTTTCTGTTTAAATCTTTTATGCTTCTACTTACTTTTATTGGTCCATCATCTCTTATAAATCTTTTTAATTCCCCTAAAATATAAGGAACAGCATAAGTTGTTAATTTAACTTCATAACTTGGATCAAAGTTCTTAGCTGCTTTTATAAATCCTAATGCTCCTATCTGATATAAATCGTCTGCATCATATCCTCTACCTAAAAATCTTTTTGCAATACTCCAAATTAATCCTTGATTTTCCTTAACCTGAAGCTCTAATAAATCCTTACAATCTAAATCGACATTTTTTTTACTATTTATTAAACTATTTGTCATTATACCTCCTTAAAATTAGCCTATAAGAGCTTCCTCTAGAGATATTCCTTCTACTTTTTTTATTTCTTTTATAGTTTTTTTCATAGTAATTTTCGTTCCAACTCCAATAATAGATTCTACATCTAGCTTGTCCATAAAACTTTCCATTATAGTAAATCCCATTCCTGATCTTTCTAAATTAGGTTTACTAGTATATAATGGCTGTTTTGCAATCTCTACATTTTCAATTCCTTTTCCATTATCTGAAATCTCAATATATACGTCTCTTTCTATTATTTTACATTTTAATATAATAATCCCTACTTTATCCTCATATCCGTGGACAATTGAATTTGTTACTGCCTCTGAAACTGCAGTCTTTATATCTGATATCTCTTCTATTGTTGGATCTAATCCAGAAATAAAAGCAGCAACAGCAATTCTTGCGAATGCTTCATTACTAGATTTACTTAAAAATTCTATTTTCATTTCATTTTTATTCATTAAACACATCCCTCTCTTTCTATAGTTTTTAAATATTTTTGGTCTGTTTTACTTTCTGGGATTAGTTTTAATACTCCACTCATTTCAAATATTTTTCTAACATTTTCTGTTAAATTTATTAATTCCATTTTTCCACCAATCATTGTTGTTTGTTTATATCTACCAATAACCATTCCTATTCCACTACTGTCCATAAAAGCAACACGATTAAAATCAAATATAACTTTTTTAGGAATAAATCTTTCAATCTCATAATCAGCCCTCCTTCTTATTTCTTTTACTTTAAACTCATCAATTTCTTCTGTTATTTTAAATAAAAGTATTCTATCTTTTGAAAAATACTTAATTTCCATGGCCCCCCCTTGTCCAATTTATAAAGTATAAAGGTCTACCTTATGAGTGAATAAAGTAGACCTTTTAATACTATATAAATTACTTTTTTAAAACTATATTTTAATTATTATTTTCTAGATTCAATAATAAGTTTCATTCCTGTTCTGTCTTCCCCTTCGACCTCGACTTCAGCAAATGCGGGTATACAAATTAAGTCCATCCCTGCTGGTGCTACAAAGCCTCTTGCTATTGCTACCGCCTTTACCGCTTGATTTAATGCTCCTGCTCCAATTGCTTGCATTTCTGCCCTTTGTGATTCTTTAACCAATCCTGCAATAGCTCCTGCTACTGAATTTGGATTTGATTTTGATGAAATTTTTAAAATTTCCATTT
>CAMVJW010000002.1 GCA_947167965.1 uncultured Clostridia bacterium
CATGCAATTTCGTGTGATATCTTTCCAGCATCTTTTAGTATATCTCTATCATCTGATAATAGATATTTATCAATTCTTGTTGCCCAATCTTCCATTGTCATAGGAATATTTCTTTTGGCTCTTGCTTCTGCTAAATCTAAAAATGCAGAAACAATTAGTTCTAATTGCTCTAATTCTTCCTTTGATAAATAATTTTTAGCAATTACAACATCTGTTTCAAGTATTTTACCATTTGGTGAATTTTTCCAAGATGTTAATCCCATGTGTTCTTTTTCACTATCAGCTCTATTATAAATTATTTCAGCAGCTGTTTGATGAGATACTGCATAATGCATTTTGTTTTGTACTTTCTTAAAGAATTTTATTGTAGTAGGAGATTTCGAATCGTAGTCAACACTCGTTGCATATATATCAGTTATTTTTTGATAAAATCTTCTTTCAGATAATCTTATCTCTCTTATTTCTGCAAGTAAAGAATCATAATAATCTTCGTCAAAAAATGTTCCATTTTCCATTCTCTTTTTATCAATTATATATCCTTTTTTAGAGAATTCTTTCAATATATTAGTTGCCCATCTTCTAAATTGTATAGCTCTATCCGAATTTACTCTGTATCCAACAGAAATAACTGCATCTAGATTATAATACTTAATATTTCTTTTTACTTCTCTATTACCTTCTTTTTGAACTATCGAGAAATCCTCGGTAGTTGATCCTTTATCTAATTCTAAATCATTATATATATTTTTAAGATGCAAACTAATATTATCAGTTGAACAATCATATAATTCGCTCATTGCTTTTTGTGTTAGCCATAAGTCGCCTTCTTCAAATCTGACCTGAATTCCTTTATTATGTGTTTGTCTTTCAAATATTAAAAATTCAGCACTACTGCTCCTTATTATTAAATCTTTTGGCATTAATTTTCATCTCCTTCTTTTAATTTTTGTAAAAAATGTAATAATCTCTATGTTAAAAATTCAGTATTATCAATAGTTTGAACTAACCTTTCGAAAAATACAGATATTCCAGTTTATAGTAGTTTTATTTTCATTCATTTGGATTACCTCCTTTATGTTTTAAACATCACTAGTGTTTTTTCTTTTCCGTATTTTTCATAATCTTCTTTAGATTTCTTTTCAATATATTCTTCAAAAATATCTTTATTAAAATTAATTATATTATTTATAAATTCTTTATCGTTTAAATAATAAGTAAATCCATCACTATAAACAATTACAATATCACCATCTTCTAACTTTAGTTGACCACTTCTAATAAAATGGATTGCTGTTTCTTCACCTGTTAAGGCACCATATGAAACACATTTCCCATTTACTGTATTATTTAGGTTATTTCTATATTCACTTCTAACTATTTTTCTTGCTTCTGGTAAATTCCATGAAATACCTATTTTATTAATATATGGATCACTATATAATTCTTTATCATCTTCAGTTTTAAATTTTACACTACCATTTTTATCATAAACAATTACACCACAATCACATATGTAGGCGTATTTTAATATGTTATCTTCAAAACATACGCATGATGCAACTGTACCATAATAATCATTTTCTAAATAGTCACATTCAGGTATGTTTTTTTCGTTTAATCTTTTAACGCTTTTGTTTGCTTCAATTAATCTATCAACTAATGAACCATTAGCATTTAAAAAAGTGCTGCAAACTTCTTTAGCTGCTAGTTCTGCACCACTAGGTCTTGGATAGTTTTCTAAAAATTCTTTTTTAGTAAAGTTAGAAAAATCACTAATACCTATTGGATCTCTAGTTATCCCATCAGCGACAATAGCTTCAGTATCATTTGCATAATATTGATCTTCAATAGGAAAATCCAAGCCTACTGTCATTATATTATCAAATGTATTTTTATATATTAACATCTTCTCACCTCTTTTTATAAAAGTTTAACCGTCAATACCAAGTATCAAATACTATGCTATTTTTGATACTTTTTTAGTTATTTTTACCACTATTTTATATATTTTTATCAAATTATGTAACAAACATATACTTGTTTTCCCCTTATTTTATAAGAATTTCATAAATAGTTAGACTAAATCAATACCAACCAGTTTATATTAGTTTTATTTTCTTCCATCTATATCACTTCCTTATTTATATACTTATGATAATATAATTCTTGATTTTCCTCATCAAAATAGTCAAAAATGAATCCATTCTTTTCATATATTTTTCTAGCAACGACGAATTTAGGATCAACACATAATATAATTTTCTTGTAACCATTTTTTTCAATATATTCCATACACATATCAAATATTCTATTGCCTATTCCCTTATTTCTAAAATCACTTTTAACATAGAACGTATTAAAATCGCACTCATAATTATTAATTGATTTAACGGCTCCTAAACCTATCAAACTGTTATTATCTTCTGCACTTATTAATATATTAGGACTTATTTTTAGGCACTCATAATCTTGTTTTTCTAACCATTCATCCCAATAATCTATATTAAACTCTTTGCATATATTATCTTTAATAAATTTTTTTATATCATAATTACATTCGTTAATTTTATATTCCATATTTTTCTCCATATTAACTATTATTATTTTATTATTTTATTATTTCATTTTTCGTAAAAAAAATGTAAAAATCTCAACTTCAAAAAGCGAGTGTTCTCAATGGTTTGAGTGAATATTTATATAAATTGGTTTCTCGCAGTTAATATTAGCACTATTTTCCATTTATATCACTTCCTTCTTTGCTATTATATTATAATACTTCCACATCCCAAATCGACAACACTACTAATTTTATAGTTTTTTAGGAAATAAACTAATAATTTACAAACATCATTATTATATGTTTTATTTTGATAACTTGTCCAATCTTTCATCTTTACTCGCTTTCTTTTTTATTTTCCTCTAAATACTTATTATAAAATTCATCCATAGTAGATACATATTTTTGATCTTGTATAACTCTATATTTTTCATATTCACTTTCTGCTTTTTCTACTGCTTGTTTATGTGATATATTACCTGAATTATCTAAAACTTTTTTTCTTCTAAATTTTAATAAATCATCTGTTGCATTTATCCAATCTTGCATGGTCATAACATGTCTTTCTTTAGCTTCATCTTCTGCAAAGACTAAAAATATATTTGTTAAATCATTTAACTTTTCTAATTCCTCTTTATTTAAATAGTTTTTAGCAATACTTACATCATATTTATATATTAAACCATCGGGAGAATTTTTCCAATTAGTTAGACCCATATGTTCTTTATTTGAATCAACTCTATTATAAATAAGTTCAGCTGCAGTTTGTCCAGATATAGCATAATGTAATTTATTTTGTACTATTTTAAAGAATGTATATGCTTCTTCTGACTTCGGATTGTAGTCAGTTGATGTTACAATAAATAAATCTGTTATTTTTTGATATGCCATTCTTTCACTTACACGAATTGTTTTAATTCTTTCTAGTAATTCGTCAAAGTATTTACTATCGTACTTATTTCCTCTAATAAATCTTTCATCATTTAAAGCAAAACCTTTTGTCATGTATTCTTTTAAAACCTTTGTTGCCCATATCCTAAATTCTGTAGCTTTTTTTGAATTAACTCTATATCCAACAGCAATAATTGCATCTAAATTATATATTTTTGTTTTATAATTTTTTCCGTCAGAAGCAGTTACCGAGGAATCCTCGACAACTGAATTTTCATCTAGTTCATTATCTTTAAAAATATTCTTTAGGTGTAAAGAAATATTATCTGTACTACAATCAAAAACTTTTGACATTCCTTTTTGTGTAAGCCATAAAGTTTCATTTTTAAATATAGCATCAACAATTATATTTCCATCACTATTTTTATATATTATTAGATCATTATTATCCACTTACAAATTCTCCTTTCACTTATATTATTATTAAATATGTAAAAATCTCAATGTTAAAAAATCAGTATTTTCAAAGGTTTGCGTGTGATTTTCCTAAAATTCCCGTATCGTACTGAATCCTTGTACTTGGCAACTTGTCCTTTTTATCTTCCATCTATACCACTTCCTTATTTTTACTATATAGTTTAGTAATTTGTCTTTTATAATCATTTTAAATCTAGCGCATTTTTAGGACATTCCTTAATACATTTACCGCACAATATACATTCAGTTCCATTTTTTCTTTTTCTTGAATCATCTAACATATCTACATTCATAGGGCAATTCTTTACACACTTTTGACAACCAATACATTTATTATGATCACATTTAATTCTTAAGTAAGAAAAATAACTAGCAGGTTTTAAAAATACTGTAATTGGACAAATATACTTACAAAAAGCTCTATTATCTTTTAAAAGAAAAGCTAATAGTATTCCTAAAGCATAATATACTATATTTCCAATTAAGAATGACCAAAACATTATATTTTCTAAATTATCAACTTTAAATATAAATAAAGCTGACACGAACGAAAGTGATAATAAAAATACTATATATCTAATCCAACCTATTGGTTTTCTATCAGATTTTGGAGTTTTATATGGAAGTAAATCTAATATCATTCCAGTCCAACAAGCATATCCACACCAACCTCTACCAAAAAATAATGGTCCAGCTATTTTAGCCACAAAATAATGTATTGTTGCTGCTTCAAATACTCCTAAAAATAGGTAGTACCAAAATCCTTCAATTTGCATATTCTCTCTACATACAATTCCTAAATATATAAGCATATATAATCCAACACCAATTTGGACAAAATTTCTTGCGTATTTCTTTTTATGTGCCATTAAAGAAGTTCCTAAAGCAACACAAGTTCCTATATATGTAAAATTAAGTAGATAAAATATTTTACTTGTTGAAATAAATAAAGAAATTGCTACGGATTCAAATATTAACCAAATAATAATTGATATTCTATATTCTTTTTTATCATTCATTTATATCACTTCCTCATTTTCCTAATTCAATGCTTTTTCTATTTAAATATATTAATCTCATTTTTTACAATTATCCGCCATTGTTTATTTTTTTTTATTTTTTCTATACATCGCTGTTTTTAACTCTAATATGTAATTTTTTAAACTTGGACTATTGTTTTTCTTTGCAATTTCAATTTCTTTATCTATGTCATAGGGAATTCTCACAAACTGTATTGATAAAGAACTTCTTTTTTTACTACCATATTCACCTTCTAATATTGTGTAATAGGCTTGAGTTGTTTCAGACATGTCATTAATGCTTTCATCATGGTTCACGTTTTCCACTACGTTTCCTACACTTCCAACATTAACTAATGTTTTATTAAAAAACTTTTGCATATATTGTATATGAATATCTCCATATAGTATTATATCTGGAATTATTCCGTTTTCATCTTTAAATAATCTCATCTTTTCCTCCACACTATCAAAATCTAGTACTCGATGATTAGTGTCATTTTTTGAAGCATGAAACATTCTAATTAAACTACCGCTCATGTAAAAATCATAATACATTGGTAGCTGTTTTAAATATTCTAACCTTTTCTTTCCTAATTTTTTTCTATGCCATGTTTTATGAGCTGTTGTTCCATTTATAGCTCCCTCATCTGCATTTCCTTTAACAATAACTTCACATTCTCTTTGGGCTATATCAACCACTTCACAGGGCGAAGATCCTCTTAATACTAAATCGCCCGCACAAAAGATTCTTTGTATCCCCCTGTTGTGAATATCATTCAAAACTTCGTTAAATGCTGTTATATTTGCATGGATATCAGATATAATTGCTATCTTTTCCATCTTTTTCTCCTTTCTATAAGATATATGTAAAAATCTCAATATCAAAAAATCGGCATTTTCAATGGTTTGAGTGTAGTTTTCCTAAGTTTCCCATATCAAATTTTATATTAGTTTTATTTTCACTCGCAAACAATCCTGATATACTCCACATTCTTTATCTTGCTTTATAAACAAATATCTATCTTAATGTACTTACTATTATTCTTCTATTCATTTAATTACCTTATTTTACTATTTTAATATTTTCCAATATCCATTTTTATTTGCACCAATACGTTCAATATATCTTTTTTCTTTTAATGAACGCATAATTTTATTTATATATGATTCACTAAAATGAGTAATCTCAATTAAATCTCTGGTCTTATATCTTACATCATTTTTTATTAATTTTAAAACTCTTTCTTCAGATTCATTTAAGTCATTGTACATTATTTTTGTATCTTTGGTCTCCTCTAGTAATCTTTTATTAAGAGGAATCGTCACTATGATTGTATGCTCACTAATATAAAATGCATTTTTACCATAGTTTTTTATAATTAGTGGAATTCCATGTCCTGTCTGATCTATATAATCTAAATCGCTAAATTTTTTTAAAAGTTTCTTATTAATAGGTTTAGAAATTCCTGCATAAAAATCCTCTTGTGATAATGATGATGGAAGTCCTCCATTTGACACAATTTCAATTCTATCATCATATATATATACAACTGGTGGAATCTCTTCTGCCCATTTTGTGTGTACACATGCATTAAGCAAAGCCTCTTTAAAAGAACTAAAATCAAAATATTTTTCTTCTTTTCTTTGAATTCCACCAACTTTTACTTTCGTTTCATTAATACTTTCCATGTATTCCAATACATTATTTACAGATAGTAATAGGCACTTTCCACCATATTCTGTTCTTTTTAACATAACAGTTTTATCTTTTCCTGCAAAAGTTACTACTTTGATAGAAACATCATTTGAATCTGCTAGTAGTTCAGCCATAAAATTATATTTGTTGTCGTTTGTATATAATCCTAAATTTTCCTCAAAATTTTCATTATTTATCTTTATATCATTAGATAAATATAATCCTTTTAACATTTTAAATGTCAAATTTTGCTTTAATGATGCTTTTTGAACTATATAATCAGGTTCTCCATCTCTATTTATTAATGCTTTTAGCATTTCAGGAGAAAGCTGTTTATCTTCATCAAATGATCTACTGTAATATTTTCCAAATGCTGAATATGGAATGTCATTTCCTTTTACAGAAATCTTAATAATTTTTTTATCTTCAATAAGTTCTAATGCTATAGTAGGTATTATTTTTAGCTTTATACCTTCTGCAATTTTTCTTGATACATCACGTAGTGTATTTTCATTTATATCTTTTTGTCCAATTATATCGCCATTATTTTTCACGCCAAAATAAACTATTCCCTCTCCATGCTTATTTAACATTGCAGATATAGATATCACACCTTCTAAAAGTTCACTGGTACTTTTTTTAAACTCAATTTTTTCAGATTCTATTCCTAAATTCATATTTATTTTTTCCTCATAATTTAAAAAAATATAGAATACATAGATTTTTATTCTGTACTTTTTACTATACTTTATTCTATACTTTGTCAATATTTTTACTAAAACAAATAATAATCTATTCATTTATGAAATCTATACAATGTAAAAAAGCACTTATTTTCAGTAATTTTTAAAAGTTTTCTATTTGACCCACTATCGCACTGAATCCTTGTACTTGGCAACTTTTCTTTTTTATCTTCCATTTATTTCACTTCCTTCTTTGCTATTTTTATTAATTATTTCTAACATAATATTATATACATCATTAATAGATAAATTTGTTGTGTCTATTTCTATTGCATCTTTAGGTTTTATAAGGTTATTTCCATCTATATCTAACTTATCTCGTATTATAAGATTCTTTCTGATTGTATCAATATCTTCGCTTTTATTTAATGTATGTAATCTGGCAACTCTTGTTTCAAAATCTGAATATAAATAAAACTTAAAATCTGCATTAGGAGCAATTCTAGTGCAAATATCTCTTCCTTCAATAACTGCATCATTTTTATTAATATATTTCATTTGGATTTTTCTTACTAGTTCTTTTATCTCTGGAATAGTTGCCCATTCAGTAGATTTTACTGAAATAATTTCTGTTCTAATTTGATTTGTAACATCAATTTCATCTAATAAAACTCTTTCATTATCAAAATCAATATTAATTTGTTTTAAATGTTCAATAACATTTCTAATATTGTGCATATCTAATTTTTTATTAATAATTTCAAAAGCAATACATCTATAAATTGAACCTACGTTAAAATATTTCAATTGTAATTTATTAGCTATCATCTTGGCTAATGTTGATTTTCCATTAACTCCTAATCCATCAATTGCAATAATCATACTAATTCTCCTATCATTATTTCTTTTTCTTTTATTATCTTACTACCCATTTTTGTATAAAACTTTTTTGATTCTTCATTATCTTTTAAACACTATGAAATCATTTTAGATTTATTTTTATTTCTAAACTCACTGACTGATAAATAGGTATTACTTTATATCTATTTATCTGAAAGTCTTTCTTTGGATTTATTCTTTCGAGTTGTTTAAATATTTTTTACAATTCTCACTGCATTTTGATTTTATATGTTGCAGTTAGATTTATCTCATTTTCATAATTTCCTTCCACATATAATTTTCTTTCATATTCTATATTATTATTTTCTAAACATAATTCTAAAAAACATAAAAATATACCTATATCTATTTGATTATAATAAATAACCTTATCTTTAGGCATTATTCCTCTTTTACCTTCTTTTCTATATCTATAAACCTTTATTTCGCTTGCAGATGAATCAACTCTCCATGGTTGAGTATTACAAGCACTAGGAGCAAAACGAATAATATTTGCAATATCTAAATAGTCCTCTCCATTCCAAATTTCTTTTAGTTCTTTTCTTTTACTTTTATACATATCTTTTCTAAACTTATCTGGAGAGTCTACTTTTGCTATTGCAATCATAATTACAAAATCTAATCCATCTAATTGTTTCTGTTCTACTTTACCAATACCAAACCATAATGTCCCAATATTTTTTGACACCAAATATAAATCTAATTGTTCTCCTAAATAACCTATATTTTGAAGATAATTATCTTTCTTCTCTGAATAGAATAAAATACAGTATTCTTGTCCTCTTCTACAATTTGTAGATTTTTTTACTATTTTTATTTTAACATTAATCTCTTCTATTAAGGGCTTAAATTTAGTAAATTGTTCTTCTATATCTTTTAGTTCAATATCAGTAATATGTTCATTTCCAATATTTCTAAATAAATGAAAAGATTTTCTTTTAAAAATCATTTTATATAAGTTATTATCCATAAAACACCTCTACATCTTTATCAAATAACATATATTATCTTATATAGATATTATCTTATTTAAAAATTTACTTTTATCAATTAATTTATTTATTGTTATGTTAAATATAAATTTTCTTACAAATTCGATTATTCCACAAGCTATAAATATTCCTAAGCATGAATAGATCATATTAATCAACAAAAATGGACTATCATAGAATGATGAAGTTGCAAATATATTTCTGTATATATATCTTCTAATAAATGAATTCTCATGAATGATATATATTGCTAAAGAGCACTCTGCAAACTTAGAAATAGTTTTTCCCTTTGTTATTTTTATATTTTTGAAAATTAAAAATACAATTATTGAATTAATTACATTAATAATAAAGTTATACCTTATAGCATTTGGAAAATTATAGTAAATAAAAGTTCCTAATAGTGAAAAGCATATATACATTATAAATAAAACTAGCTTATTCATTTTTTTATCATCATAATATAACCTAATATATGCACCAATAAAATAAAGCATAATAAAATTAGTTATTCCATATCCCCCATCAACTACAAATGTGTTTAGATTTAATATTCCTTGTGGCTTTAAAATACTTGACCAAACTGAAAAGAAAAAAACACATATTGCAATCAACATAATATGCTGTTTTTTATTAATGTTAGAAATTATTTTATTTATGTACGGATGTAATATATATAATAGCAAATATATATTTATAAACCATCTATCATCAATCGTAAGAAACATTAGTTTTAATGTTTCTTTGTTAAATACAGTTAATCCTATAAAAATAGAAACAATATAAATTACAAATCCATAAAAGACCAGTAAAACAATAATATCAACAATTTTTCTAATTTTTATTTTATTACTGTTGCACAAAAAATATCCAGAAATAAGTACAAACAAATTGCACGCAATTATAGAAAGAATTTCTGTAAAACGTGCTATAAAATAGTTTAGTGTTCCAGGCTGTGTATTTGATAATAATCCTCCAATTTCCCAATAATTATAATGTAAAATAATTACAAAAAGTATAGAAACAATTTTTAATAAATCTAAACTATAATTTCTTTTTAATTCCATTTTTTCCTCTTCTTTAATAATCTTCATAATAATTCATTATTTTTTCCATAGTTCCATCTTTTGATATTCTATCCCATTCTTTTTTGTATATAGATTTTGTATATTCTAAATTTAAATACTCTTTTTGAAATTTTTCTCTTCTTTGGATAAAAAATGGATAATTTGTCCATAGATTAAAAACTCCATTATTATTTATTCTTCTACATATATAATCATAACATATTTTAAAATGTCCATCAAAACCATGTATATCGGGATAATTCTTTAATGATGTTGATATCTGCCTTTTTGCTAAAAGATAAATATCAAAATCTCCATCAGAATCTGATACACATTCTCCATAAAAATTTCTAGGTCTTTCCTTCTTTGAACCTCTGTGATCTTCTACCGCTTCTTTCATTATTTGAATCTCTTCATCATTAAAATATTTTTTAAGTTCTTTATCATTTGATAATATTTTCCCTGATTCATATTCATGATTTTCTCTGTTAACATTTAGTCCTATATCATGATAAATTGCTATAACATATGCCATATTTTTATCTAATTTATAATAATCTGCTAGTTCCATCATGTTATTAATTACATTATTAATATGTATCATTCCATGAGAATAATATTTATCATACTTTGGAAAAATGTTTTTTTTATATATTTTTGTAAATTTTGGTTTACCCCATCTAATTTGTTTTCCATTATTGCTCTCCTTTTTTGTCATAAATTATTATAGTTCATTTTTTTATTCTTTATTAAATTCAATTAAAGTATCTTTTAACCATTCATACACTCTATTCACCGAAGATATACTAACTCTTTCATTAACTGAGTGACAATTATCTATTGTTGGTGCAATAGTACATATATCTAAATTTGATATATTATTAGAAAAAATTCCACCTTCCATACAAGCATGAACTTTCTTTACAATAGCATCTTTACCATATAGTTTTTTATAGCTATCAGCAAGTATTTTTCTTATTTTAGAGTTTTCTTTAAATGGAAAGAATGGTTTTTTAGCATCCAGCTTTACTTCAAAATTATATTTATTTGCTAATTTGTTTATTTCTTCTAATAATTCGTTTTCTTTGTTTTCATCAGCACTTCTAATACTATACTTAATTTCTAAATTATTATCTTTAACCATTATCTTACCAATATTAGCTGAAAGAAGTGGAAAACCATCTTCACTATAGGTTTCAAGTAATCCATCTTTAATTTTATCAATAAAATTAAAAATATCTAAGCTTTCTACCATAGAATTACAATCTTTATACTTTTCTATAAATACAGATATATTTTTGTCTTCATTAGTTAACAATAAATCTAAGTTTTGTAATAAATTATTTAATTTATCTAAATCATTATCTGATGAAAAGACTATATATCCTTCACTAGGTATTACATTATCTTTTTTCCCTATATTAATGTCAACTATATTTTTATAATTTAATTTTTTTAATAGTTTAAATGCTAGCTTTATCGCATTACATCTGTTTTTATGAATATCATCTCCAGAATGCCCTCCAGCTAATCCACTTATTATTAGTTTGTATATATTATTATCTTCTTTATATGTAACTTTTTTATTTATCGTTAAAGAACACATTCCAGCACTAGATGATTCAATATCTGCTTCAGTAATTCCATCTAGACTAATTAAAGTATTCCCTGTTATTTTAGAATAATCAAAATTATAAGCCCCTAGCATTGTGGTTTCTTCTTCAGTAGTAACCATAACTTCTATATTAGGCATATTTTCTTTTTCTTGTAACATTGTGAGTATTATTGCAAGACCTATTCCATCATCAGCACCAAGTGATGTATTTTTAGATTTATAATAATCTCCATCTATATAATATGGTATTCCTTTACTTGCAAAATCATAATTATTTGTTGATACACACACCATATCAGAATGAGCTTGTAATATTATAGTTTTATTTGAATTGTTATTTTTCTTTAGGAAAATAGTATTATATTTTCCTAAGCTATATTCTATGTTATTTTTTTTAGCAAATTCAATTAAATACGCAGCTATTTTTTCTTCTTTACCTGATTCTCTAGGTATTTGCATTATATCTTCAAAATAATTAAAAACTGTTTTCAAACAATCACCTCATCTATATAATACTTTAATTAATCTATATAGTTAATTTTCATTATTAAATATAAATTTCTTAATAGCTTTAGCTACTCCACTTTCATTATTACTATTTGTTATATAATCTGCCTTTCAAATACTTGTCCTAATTTTTTTCCTTTAGCTAATAACAAAACCGTAATGTTTCCTACTATTGAACAATATATTGTTAATAAATCAGATTTAAATATTATCCCAACAATACATGTAATTATTATACTTCCAAACAATAATGTTTTTTCAAAAAATGACCATTCTTTAAATAATTTCATATTTTTTCCTCATTTTTTAATATTTTATTTATCTAAATTGTTAATTATCCATTTTATGTCTTCAATTGATTTATCTATATTAAATATTCCATTTCCAACTGGATAATAAACTGGAAATACTTTGTAACTATTATCTTTTACTATTATTTCATGACTTATTTTTCTGTTTTCAGACACTGATATTTTTTTATTTAAAATAATGGAACTCACTTGATTTCCAAATGTAACTATAGCTTTTGGCTTTATTATATCAATTTCTTCTAGTAATAAATCTAAATATTGTTTTAGTACATCATCTGTTAAAGGTCGAGCATCAACTTGTGTACATTTCCCTAAATTTGTTATAAAGATTTTATTATCCTCTATTTCGTTATAAACGTAATCACAAAATTCATAATCCCATTCTTTTGGTTTCTTTTCTTGAATTTTATTATATGTATCATCACTTAATAAACTTACTTTATTAAATAATTTCCAAATATTTTTTGTTCCGAGCCAAGGCGATTTTCTCCCTTTCCATGATTTATCACTTGCTATATTTTTACCTGTTGGATTCATAAATACAAAGCAAATATTTGGATTTCTTTCACATCCACCATTATATATTGAATCTAATTCTTTTGCTCCATATTTTTTCTGTAATCTATCATATTCAATTTTTAAATCTTCTATTTTTCTTTTTTCCATATATATCAAATCCTTTCAATTATTAATAAAGTATTTAAATTAATAAAATGAACAATCTCATTATCAGAAATTCAGTATCTTAATTAGTTTTTCTCCGTTTTTCTGATTATGTTTATTTGAATAATATCTTCTAAATTATCTAAATTGACATCATTAAAATACGGTTTCTGTTTTTTTGTAAGTTTTAATCTTAACTCATCAACATTCACTTAGCTATCCCTTCACCATTTTTTTTAATTTCTTTTTTTTGCTTTTTACTGCATTCAAATCCCAGTTGAAAAAATTCATCTAAAAGTGGATTATTTGAAGAAATATCATTACCTAATTTTAAATATAAATAACTATCTATATCATTTGGATAAGAAGTAATTTCAATTCCTTTAAATTGTGATACTAATCTTGTAAATGTTCTTAAAAACTTGTTCGTAATATTTGATTGAATTCTGCATGCTTCCTCAAAATTTGAATTAATTCCATTATAATGTCCAAATCTTCTTGTTAAAAAATCTGACACTCTTACTTTTTCAACTCCAGCTCCACTTAACATTCCCATAAACATTGTTGCAGAGATTAGCATAGATGGTGTAATGTCTCTTTCGTGTTTAATTCCCGAATTTACTCTATTAAAACTTCCATGTATTTCTTTTATTCTTGTATAACGATAATTTAATTTTCCCTTTCTTTGAATAGAATAAATATATGCCTCTTTTCCTGAAATTCCATATCTTACAAATGGCATAGTATACTTAAAACCTTTTCTATCTAGTGCATATCTCATTGTATAAGGAGTTTCTGAACCATAGTATTCTTCAGTTCTTTTTGCTAAAACATCATATTGTTGATGTTCTTCTTCACCTAAAGCAATTCTTCCAATTTTACTCTCATCTTCTAACCATGAAAACATATTATCTTTTAAGAAACCTATAAATACATCTATATACTCTATTAAGTCTTGACTATCAGAATTTGTTAATGTTTTTATTAAATAATAAAAATATGTGGAAATACTATGTTCGTCATCTATTCGATAAAAGTTTTTTTCACTACTATAAATTGCTTCAACATATTGCCCAAGTTTTTTTTCTAATTCATCTATATCTTTAATTACTGTATTTGGTCTATAGTATTCATATTTATTTGGAGGAGTTAGAAAAATTCCATTTTTTTGAGAAACAATTTCTTCTAATTGTTCATCTGTTAGCTCTACTTGTCCGTTTACAGTTTTTTCCATACTTTGATCAGCATTTGGATCAATATACACTCTTTCTCCATTATCTCTAGAATATACCTCATCATATGCATTTTGAATTACTATCTCCAAAAACATTTTTGTATATTTATACTTTTCACTAATTTTTTCATTCATACTTTATATTCTCCTATAATTCTAGATATTTACTAACTATAATAGCATATTGTAAGTTTTCTTAATATCAATATTTTAACATAAAAACATGCTTTAAATGTTTCTTTATTTCCTTTCTTAGAAGAATTTTATCTATTTCATTTTTATTCTTTTTTAAAAAGTCTTTTGCATTTACTAATTCCAATTGTCCTATTATTAACTCATCGTCTCCTAATACAAATTTTTCTTCTACTTCCATCATTCTTCTTAAGTCTTTAATATCAAAATGACTTTTCTCTTCAAATATTTTATCTACAATAGAATCCTCAATTTCGCTACATTGTTTCTTTAAGCAATTTAAAATTCTATTTTCTTGTTAAAAATGCCATAAATTGTGGTATTTCACTATTTTTAATATAATAATTTAAATCAATGTCTTTTGCTTCATCTATACATTTTGATTCTGTAAAATCCAATACATTAAATCCAACCTTACGCAATAGTTTAAAATGCATAGATGGAGCTCCTACATAAAAGGATAAAATTTCACCGTCATTTTGCCAAGCAAAAAATGAATGAGTCTGTTTATCAAAACTATGATATTTTCCTATAACTCTGCATTTATCATTATTTCTTGAGCACCCAATTACTCTACATTCTTCTCCATCTATAAAAACCTTTTGACTTGCCCACCTTAAAGGATGTGCAAGAGAAAATAAAAATAAGCCATCTTTTTTTAATACTCTATATACTTCTTTATAAACTTTTTCCGGATTTGCTGTATAATGTACAGCTAAACTACTATATACAAAATCAAAGCTTTCATCTTCAAATTCTAAATTATTCATATCCATAACTTTAAATTCAACTGAAGGATATGTGTTTTTTGCGAGTTTTATGGATTCTCTTGATATATCTATTCCTACAATGTTTTTAGAATACGCACCAAAGCTATTTAAAAGCATAGTTTCTTCGCCTGTACCACATCCAATTAGTAATATTTTTTTGCCTTCTAAATTAGGTAACATATTTCTCATCATCGGTCTTTCAACAAAACGGTGTGAGGGTTTTAAATTTTTTAATAACGCATCTTGTCTTTTTTTAGCATACTTGTCATAGTTATTTATAATATCCTGTTTTTCTTCCATACTTTTTACTTTCCTTATATTTTTTTATATCTTTTATCTCCCCACCAGTTAGGAACCAATTCTTTTAGTAAAACTACTTTTCTACTATCATAGTCTGTTAGTATTTCCATATCTCTGTTTTCATAAGATAATTGCATTAAAAATTCTCTACATGCACCACAAGGCATTCCTCCATTAACTTTAGGTGCTTCTTTTCTAAATGCAATCATTCTTTTTATTCTTGTTTCTCCTGTATTAATAAAACTATATTTTTCCATTCGTTATCTGTTTTTTTATTATTATGTATCAAGACTTATATGATACCAATCATCTTCATTAGAAATTAACCACTCCAGTCCTCTTCTTCTTTCAACAACAGTACTTGGATTTAAATTTGAAATATTTGTTTCAGGATTAATTCTTTTTTCTGTACATGCCCAATCATATCTATAATACAAATCTAGCATATCTAGTATTTCTTCTATATCACGTAATTTGCATTTATTTTTAAACTCTTCGACATCTTTACAAGAAGTCATAGTTTTAATAACAAAATCACAATCACAAATATTTCCTCCATCAGTGATATCTTCAACTAATCCTACAGCATAAAACAAGCTCCATAAATCTTCATATTCCCAGTCTAAATCTATAGCATCCTGTGTTGAATATGTACCCTCCATAATTCTTTTTTCTTTCTCATTCAAATATTTCTCTAAATTTAACTTTTTTAATATAGGTTCAAAATATTCGATTGATTCTTCATAATTACCATTATTTATATCACATGCAACTTGTACAGAAATAAAACATGTAAAAGCTCTATTACATATTTCATCTAAAGATTTCATTTTTACATCAGAAGATGCTTCTACAAGTGGTAAGTTCTCATAGCATGCAATTCCTTGTTGTTTGATAAAGTTATTATTCTTTATTCTTCTTTCATATTGTCTTGATTGAATTTCATTTTTATTATCGTCAATATTTGTTTTTTTCTTATTAAAAATACCCATTTTACAAATTTTAACTCCTTTATATAAAATAATTAACTAAAAAATAATTCATTTTTTCATTTTAAAACTACATCTTTCTGAATTTAGTAGCTATATCAAGCAAATTATTATATTTGAATATCTCATCATCGTTTTTTCCTTTTATCCCATAGAAATCTAAATTGAATTTTTTTGCAAGTTTATAATCACTATAACTATCACCTACATAAAACGAATTAGAAATATCTATTTCAAAATCTTTTAATGCCATATCTATCATACCTGTTTTTGGCTTTTTACAATTGCAATTATCCAAATTATTATGTGGACAAAAATATATCTTTAAAAGATCTATTCCATTTTCTTTTAAAATATTTATCAGTTTTTTGTTATAATCTTCATATTGTTTATAAGTTATGATGCCATCAGCAATAAGATTTTGATTTGTTAATATAATAAATTCATATCCTAAATCTTTAATTATTTTTAACCCTTGAATAGTATTATCTAATAATTCTGGTGTATCAATATATTTCCACATTTCATCAGGGTATTCTTTATTAATAGTACCATCTCTGTCTAAAAAAGCTATTTTTTTCATATCATCACCATATTAAATATATTAATTATTTGAATGTAAACATTCTATTTTTCACTTAGCTTATATTTTTTTAAAAACTCCTCTAATTCGTCCTCATTTGAAAATATTTCCTCAAAGATATTATACAAAGTATCTGTCGCTTCATATTCACCAATAGCATAACATTTTTTTCCAAGTCCATAAGCAATTCCAGATTCCATATGTGCAGCTCTACCAGCTGGTAATACAAGTAATAAGTTTTTCGAGTTTCTTTCTCCATCCATATCCTGGTTAAATAAATTTAAAACAATTTCACTTTTTAATCCTAATGATTCAAATTCTTTTTGTTTTTCTTCTGGTGTTTGATTTTCACTTCCATATCCCCAATTATCTTCATTTTTTAAAAAGCAATAATAAGAAATATTGTATTTATCAAATAAACCACATATTTTTAAAATATTATCTTTATTTCTAGCTCTTCCAGCTATAAAAAAATCGTATTTGTTTTCCATATACCTACCTCATTTATATTAATACTGTATGTCTTTCTTATTCCATAGTATAACTATTTTTCTATTATATTATTTTTATTCTATTCATTTTATAAATTACAACTGAAATTAAGTACGTAACTGTTAATATTATTGGAAAAACAATTATTATGGATGATACTTCTCCTTTTGCAAAGCCATACCAATCATATTTAAAAGCTATTTTTCCATTTTCTTGATGTATTAAAATATTAATTACATAAAAAATTCCATATATTATCATAGTTGATATTCCATATAATGTATGTTTTAGTTTAAAATCTGTTTTTTCAAAACAAACAAATGATATAAAACTTAGTATTGGCACTAATAAATGGAAAAACAGATTAGAATTTTGATACAAAAACCAAAATTTATTTCCATAAGATGGTGCTAAATATACTAGAGTTACTAAAAAAGTTAAAGTAACTGCTACTGTTCCAATATATTTTAATAAATACACATATTTAGGTATTTCTTTTACTTTATTATTTAAAGCCAAGCATTCATATACAATTAATAATAATGAAGCTAAACCAACAAAAATATTAGAATCTACTGTATAGTATTTAAATACTAATAATCCTTCAGATGCTAAAATACTTGTATTTATCATAAATTTAAATCCTGTCAACATAAATATAGTTCCTAATAAAACCATAATAAAAATTGCACTATTTAAATATAACGAAGCCTTTAAACTACTCTTTTTCATAAAATACCCTTTCTTTTTATTTAGCATATTAAAAATATAATTTTTTCGTGCTAAGCTCTAATTATTTCACCAGTAAGCAAATTAAGCATAACATTATCACCTGTTTTTAATGTTTTAGTTGCTATTTTAGTTCCAACAATTGCTGGTAATCCAAATTCACGTGCCACAATTGCTGCATGTGACATAGCTCCACCATGATCAGTAATTAGTGCTTTTGCTTTTCTCATTAATGGAACATAACTTGGGCTTGTCATTGGACAGACAAGAATTACATCATCTTCAATTTGCTTTGTTGAATCTGTTACAACCTCAACTTTTCCATTAACAAAGTGGTGATTTCCATTTGAAGCAACAATTCCTTTTAATATACCTTCTGCAGATTTGAATAACACATATCTATTATATAGTTCGTCAGTTTGTTCTTTTGAAAGATTTCTACTACTTTTTCCGTCATAATACCAACCATAATCAATTTTAGAAAATGATTTATTTATGTATTTTCTTGATCTCATCATCCATTCTTTTCTTTCGTCCATATATTTTATTAATTTTTTCAGTAGTTCTAAAGATTTTAATTCTTCTTTAGTTAGATTATGTTCTCTTAAAAGTTCTTTTCTCTTTTCTAAAAAATCTATTTTAGGTGATATTTCTCCATTTAATAATTTAGCTCTTTCGAAAAAATAGCTTTCTGCTTCTGCTAAACTTTTAGTACCACTATATCCATCGCAAATCCAATCATTTATCTTTGCCATTTTTTTATAGTCATCTAATTCAACTAATTCCCTATCTAGTCTATTTAAAAATGTTTCTTCTTCAGGAGTTGAAAAAGCTGCAATTATCTTTCTTTTTATTTCATTATCAAATCTATTTAATCTATGAAGAATTTCGGTTTCTGCTCCATAAAGAGCAAATTCGGCCCATTCCGTTTGATAAAAAGCAGATACTAACTCTCCTTTATTCTTAAATTCACTCCATCTTTTTATATCTTCATCTATATTAATGTTTTTTTCATAATACTTAAAGATTTCACTACAGAATTTAGTAAAATCTTCTGCTTTATTTAGCCAAACCATTTGATGATTACTAAATAAGCATAGTGTTTTTGGAGGTTTAGGAAGTTTTTCATTACTATTTAACATTTCAAAAAATAATTCAATTCCAGCAAAAAAATCACTCATATATTTTGGCTCTGCCTTTGATGGCCCCCAGTAGAACAACTCTTCTATTTCACCTAATTTTATTTCATTTTTTTCAATAGATACCTCTGTTGTAATTGGCCTTGATTGTAATATATATATTTTTTCATCTGATATAGCATATTCTATATCTTGTGGTATTCCATTATAGATTTCAACAATTTTTATAATATTATTTTCCAATTCTTCAATATTAAAAGGAATTGTGTCTTTTTTAAGTTCTTTATTTATAATAATTTGTATAGGGTCTTTTTTGCCACTTACTAAATCTTCTCCTAACCCCTCAACATACTCTGTAATAATTTCATTTTCTCCTGTGATAGGATTTTTAGAAAATGCTACCCCTGCATATTTTGCATCTACCATTTTTTGAACAATTACAGCTATATCAAAAACATCTTCTCTTTCAGCATAACTAATTACCCTATCTTTTTTTGAATTATGGCATTCATTGATTTTGTCAATTATATTATCACTTTTTATATTTAAAAATGATTCAAATTGCCCAGCCCAAGATTCGTTTTCAGCATCTTCTACCATTGCTGAAGACCTTACTGCATATAAACAATCTTTTTCTATTAGCTTTTCTATTTTCCTAATAGAATTATTTGTTAGTTCATTATCTTTAAAGGCCTTTGTTGAAACTACAAATCCTTCTGGAACTGAAAATCCATTTTGTGTTAGTATTGCTAAATTTCTAGCTTTACCTCCAATGAATTTAGAATTAATATCTACATCTTTAAAACTAATTATTTCATTATCCATTTAGTAACCCCTTTTTTATGAGCATTTATTTGCTATATAGCTTTTATTCAACTTGATTAGCAAACTTGTATATTGGAATTCCTACTTTATTATTTTTTACTCAATAACTCTTCTAATGGTTTAAATTCTTCTGAATTATCTATTTTTTCTTCTATATATTTGTCATCTTTCCAGTATGATTTTAATCCATATGCTTCAATGCCATAATGTGATGCATCACTTGTTATTAACCTATATTTATCTTCTATTATTTCTAAAGCAGTACAATTAGACATTGATAATCCTACCTGGCTACTCGTTTTTAGTAATTCTCTAACATTTTCTTTTCTACCTGGTTCATCACAATGTGGTACAAATAATCCATCAACAAATCCTAAGCATTCCATACCTATAAGTGGTTGGTCATTTCCATATTTTATTTTTAAAGAATCGGATGAACACTCTTTAAACCAACAATTTGCTCCTGCAGAAAGTCCACACATTACTTTACCATTTTCCCAAGCTTGCTTTAATATTATATCAAATCCAGTTTCTTTCCACATTTTAATCATATCAAGTGTATTTCCACCACCTTCATATATAATATCAGCCCAGTCAACTAACTCCATAACTTTATTTTTATTCTTTAAATCAATACTTTTTAAATCTTTGCATTCACATCCATATCTTAGTTTATATATATTTTCCATTGTTCTAAAATATTTTTCTTGTGCATATTCATCTAATTGGGAATGGGCTAAAAATAAGAAGTTTGGTTTAGACTTTTCAGTAAGTTTTATAATTTCAATATCCATAGGTCCTGTTTCATAAGGATCATATGTACCATCTTTATTTAATCTGCCATTTAGTCCTCCTCCAATTGCAACTATTTTTTTATTTCTCATTGTTAGCACCTCACCTTAATTCATATATTTTTTCATTATTTTTATAAATTTTTTTCAATACCATTAAAACAGTTTATATCTCCTTTGATCTTAAAAAGATATTTATATTTTATCTAATTCATCTATCTTTTTATATAATATATTCCACTCTTCATCAAAATCAAAATATCCTTTTATTTTCTTTCCTTCCAATATAAGTGGAAGCCAGTATTTATCATCAGGAAACATCTTATCATAAGGAATATTCTCAATATCAAACCATTTAGGATTCATTTCTTCGCTTTCAGTTGGCTCTCCTTCCCACTCACTGACTATATATAAATGAAACCTTACTTTTTCCTTTTTTCCTTTGAAAAATTCATCAAAATCTACTAATCCTACTTTTTCATATTTTATAGGAGTAACTAATATTTCTTCTTGTGTTTCTCTTATCATTGCTTCTTCTGGTGTTTCCCCATTTTTGATTTTTCCACCAATTCCATTATATTTACCTTCTCCAAAACTTCTTTTTTTCATAGCAAGTAATATCTTATTTTCTTTTTTTAGTAAGCATAATGTTGTTTCCAATATTTCCATATTTGCTTCTCCTTCTATTATAATAAAAATATTCAAATTATATTTATTTAAAATTTATATATTGTAAATTTTATAATTATTTATCTAAATTAATATTTTCACAAATACAGTTATCACAATATTTTTTTGCATATTCCAAATCTTCTTCATTTCTAACTGTCCAACCTAAAATTATCATCTTTTTTCTTAATTTTTTAATTCTATTATTTGGTAAATCTTTAAAATTATATGATATAAAATCTGGTTTTGTAAAAATATTAAATAACATTCTACTTAAAAATACTTTCTTTATAATATTCATTTTTTTATTTTTTAAATTTGATGCTAATTGTCCTCTTATTGCACTTGGAAAATTCTTTTTAAAGTATCTAATTGAAAAAGGATTAAAACTCTTTATAGCATATTTCCCTCTATAATTCTTTAAAATTCTAATTGTCTCTTTTTCGAGCTTTCTATCTTTGTTCTCTGATTTAAGTTCTATAATTACTGAAACTTGCCCATTGATTAAATCTAATACTTCTTCTAATAATGGAATTCTTTGATTGGTCCCCAATAGGTGTATTTCTTCCAATTCACTAGAATTTATTTCTTCTATTTTTTTATCAATCCCTGTCATTCTTTTTAAGTTTTCATCATGAAAAACAATAACTTTTCCATCCTTTAATATACGTACATCTAATTCTATTATCAAATCATTCTTAATTGCTTCTTTAAATGCTAACATTGAATTTTCTGGTATACCATTTTTAATATTATGATATCCTCTATGTGCAATTAAACTATAAGTTAGAAACTCAGTCTCTCTCATTATATTTCTCCTAATATTATATTTTACAATTATCAATATAATACTCCAGTATTTTCCTATCTCTTAATGAAATAAATTTCATCCTATAAACATCATAGTCTTTTGAATAAGTTGAAGATTCTAAGTTATTATAGCTATCTTTAATTAATTCTAAAGCTTCCTTTGGTTCTACCCAGATTAATTTTGCTCCTTCACTTTTTTCTTTTACAGTCAAATCTAACATTTTACTATCTTCTAATACTTTAGCCACAAAAATATGTGATAATTGTTTTGCATTTTTTAAAGTTATATATTCTACAGTTATTCCTAGTTTTTTAACTATTTGAATTTTACATCCTGTTTCTTCTAATGCTTCTCTTAAAAATCCTTCTTCTGGTTCTTCTTTATCTTCTATTCCTCCACCTATAAGCTTATATTCATTAGTATTATATTTAGCTTGAACTGCAATTTTTCCTTTGTCATTTATTATAATTCCTCTTGCTGCTATTCTTGTTTTATATTCTTTTACTTCTTTTTCTTCCATTCCTATGTCTTTGTCTGTTAATTCAAATAAAATATCCATTGTTTTTTCCTCATACATATTTCATAATATTTTAGATATACTTTAACAATCCTTGTATTATTATAAAATTATTATATTCTTTTTATATTTCATTTTAATAGTTTTGATTTCTACACAAATGATATGGCTTTACTATTGATTTTACCTTTTTAGAAGCACAAAAGAAAAAATCATTTATATCAATTGCATTAATATTTTCCATCTTATTTTTTATATAATCAATTACAACTATCATACTAGCTCTTATTTCTACTTCATATTCAGAAGAATAATCCATTTCAATTCTATTATCTACAATATTTGATAATTCTTCATTATATTCAGTTATTCCTAGAGCTCTCATTGTTTGTGGTATCTTGTAGTCTGCACACCCAGACAAATGAGAATAACATACTTCAATTTTTTCAAATCTTTCTCTTAGGCGAAGTATATCAGATGTTAGTAATTGTGCCAATTTATATAAATAAATTATCTTTCCTTTATATTCTCTTTCATCTTTGAAAGATGTAAAATTGTTGATAATTATTTCAAATAGTTCGTTGTCACTATGTACTTGATAAATGTACTTATAAAAATTTCCATTCATTTTTTCTTTTACAACTTTGCTAATTTGAGCTATAGCTTCATGCCTCTCTTTAATTAAAGGAATCTCTACATTTCCTTTAAGTATAGTCTTAAATTCTTCATAAGTTATATCATATAAATCTGCTATACTCTTATCTTTAACGTATTTTAACATTGCATAAAGCAATGCATCTAATCCATCTTTTTCTCCTACTTCTGTATTTATAGTCCATTTTGGTTCTCCCCAAAATGAATAATCTATTGCTTCATAAAGAAGAAAAAAATTTACAATTTTTCTATACCTAAATCTAGAATATTGTATGGATTGCTACTAAGCCAATGTTTAAGTTCTTTATTATCAATTGTATCTATAAATTTATTTAATCTTTCATAATTAATTTTTACAAATTTTGCATTATCCATAACATATTTGCAACTATCTACTATTTTTTCTAGCATATTTGTTTCCTCTCAATTGTTTAAATTTTATTTATATTTAATACATACTATTCTTTTTTTAAGCCAACATTATCTTTAATAAATCCTATAATTGAACATATTACTATAATTGATTCTAAAATTATTCCCATTATTGATACTATATAAATATTATAAGCTAGCCACATTAGCCCTGAAATTATACCAAGTAATTTATATCTTTTAACATTTTTTTGAAACAATGCAAATGTTGTAATTAAAGTTGCCACAACTGATAATAAACTAAGTGGCCCATTATATGTAAATATAGTAAGTACTATTATTAATATAATAGAAACTATTAATATTGGCATATCCAACTTTTTGTTTTTCTTTTTTTCTTGGAATAAAAATGTTAAATCTCGTAACATCGTTATAACCGCCATTGCAGCACCTGTATAACCATTTAGCATATACATTGCAATTGTTTGACCAATATCTGCTACAAAATTTGCAAAAAGTATTTTCTCCCTTTTTTTTAGTAAATAGCTTGAACTCAAAACTCCATAATAAATTACCGTAATTACTTGAGAAATAATATATATTGTGTTTATTTCCATCTTTTTTATTTGTTTCCTCTCATTTGTTTAGATTTTATTTAAAATATATCATTCTTTTTCTAAGCCAGCATTATCTTTAATAAATCCTATAATTGAACATATTACTAAAATTGATTCTAAAATTATTCCCATTATTGATACTATAAATATGTTATAAGCTAACCACATTAGACCAGCAATTATACCAAGTAATTTATATCTTTTAACATTTTTTTGCCATAAAGCAAATGTTGTAATTAGAGTTGCTCCAACTGATAATAAACTAAGTGGTCCATTATATGTAAATATAGTAAGGACTATTATTAATATAATAGAAACTATTAGTATTGGCATATCCAACTTTTTGTTTTTCTTTTTTTCTTGGAATAAAAATGCTATATCTCGTAACATCATTATAACCGCCATTGCAGCACCTGTATAGCCATTTAGCATGCACATTGCAGTTGTTTGACCAATATGTGCTACAAAATTTGCTAAAAGAATTTTTTCCCTTTTCTTTAGTAAATAGCTTGAACTCAAAACTCCATAATAAATTACCGTAATTACTTGAGAAATAATATATATTGTGTTTATTTCCATCTTTTTTCCTCCTATTTTTAACATTTATTTATAAATAAAATATAAATTAAAAACTTATTAATGTATTAATATATTTAAACTATCATCTAAAAATACATAATTATCCATTGTTTTTTTAATACTATCATAAAAGCAAGTGATTTTCAACCAATCACTTGCTTATTTGTAAATAACTTTTAAAAGTGTTATTATTTTTTTAATCATTTAGCTAAAATTACTATAAATTCTTTTTATTTTTTCAAAGAGATATAATCTATCTTCTTTAAATACTATACTTTCATCTTGATTTTTTATCATGCTTATAACATCATCTATATAAAACCATTTAACCTCAGATAGTTCTTCTTTTTGAATAATAAATTCATCTTCTTTTTTATTACATATTACATAATAGAATTTTGTTATTCTTGAATTTTGTTTAAGCTTTTTTACTTCCATTTCTTCAAATAAATGAAGCTCATTAATAGATATTTTTAATCCAATTTCTTCATTTATTTCTCTTAAAGCTGCTTGTTCTATTTCTTCGTCAGCATCTACATGTCCTGCACACAGTGCCCATTTATTAGGTTCAAATCTTTTATTTGCACTTCTTTTTTGTAATAGTATTTGTTTTTTATCATTAATTATTAAAATTCCTACTTCCCAATGTAATAGATTTAAATCATGTACTTTTTCTTTATCCATTATTTTTCCTGTAAAATTTCCATTTTCATCAATAACTTTTATAAGCTCCATATACTGTATTCCTTCCATTCTTAATCCTATTCAATCTTCTTTACCATACAATATTTTCTTCCATACTTTCAATTGTATCTCTTTTTCTAATTAATTTTGTAGAATTATCATATAACATTATTTCAGCAGGTCTTGGTCTTCCTGTATAATTTGAAGCCATCGAATATCCATAAGCTCCTGCATTATGTACAAGTATTATATCTCCTACTGATGGCAAATTTAATGTTCTATTTTTTCCTATAATATCTCCACTTTCACAAATATTACCACATATGTTTGCTTCAATTATTTGAGTATTTCTAGGTTCAAGAAGTGTTATTTCATGATATGAGTCATACATTGAAGGTCTAACGAGTTCATTCATTCCTATATCTGTACCAATCCAATATGTATCATTTTCACATTTTATTGCATTAACATTTCCCATCAGTATTCCTGCTTCACATGGAATAAATCTTCCTATTTCAAATTTAAATTCTTTTATAGATAGATATTCATCAGCAAATTGTTTTAATTCTACTTTTAGCTTGCTAGCTAATAAATCTAAATTTAGAGGTTTTTCTGATTCTTTATATGGTACACCAAACCCACCTCCTAAATCTATTATCTTTATATTTTTGAAATATTTTTTTACTATACGTAATCCTGATTTTACACCATCCATGTATTCATCAATTTTATCATCTAAAAACAAACTCCCTAAATGTTGATGTATTCCAATTAAATTCAAATCATATTTTTTAACAGTATTTAGTAATTCTGGTATATTTTGCTCACACACTCCAAATTTTGTCTCTTTTCCTGAAGTAATAACTTTCTCATCATGTCCAACCCCTGTTGTTCCAGGATTTATTCTAATCATAATATCTGTATTTGGATATAGTTTTCCCCAAGTTTCAACTTGAGAAATTGAGTCTAAACAAATTAATATGTTAGAATCATGAATCAATTTCATCTCTTCTTTATCAATATTATTACAAACATATAGTATTTCTTCATTTTTAAATCCACATTTTCTATTTATTGATAACTCAAGGGGAGACATGCAATCAACATAAAGGCCCTCTTCTGTTACTATTTTTAAAATCTTTGGATTATTATTAGCTTTTGGTGAATAATGTATATTTACTAATATGCCATTCAATTCATTTTCAATATTTTCCTTAAATTGTTTCATTTGTTTTGTTCTATCTATTAGAATATCTTCATCATATAAATATACTGGTGAACCATATTTCATTATTTCTTGTAAATTATTTTTAATTTTTTTAATTGTATTTTCCATATTTACCCCTTATAGCTTATTAAAATTGTTTTTTCTTTTACATTTGGTATATTCTAGCATAAAAGCAAGTGATTTTCAACTAATCCCTTGCTTTTATACTCTACTTTTTTCTATAATTCTACCTTACTTCCAATATTTTTATCATTTGCTTTATCAATTAATCTAATCGCGGTTGCCAAATCTTGTATAAATAATCCTACAGAATCAAAAATCGTAATATCATTTTCTGAATTTCTTCCTTTTAATTTTCCTAAAATTACATCTCCTAATTCTCCATCAAATTTATTAATAATATTCTTTCTATATGCTGTTTGAGCTTCTCCATGTTCAAAACATAATTTTTCATCATCAGCAAATTTTATAGAATTTATAAATAAATTTTCATCTATTTCTTGTTGCCCAACTAATCCTGCTCCCATACAACTAAAATGTGTTCCTTTACTGACCCAACTTTTATCAATTAGTGCTTTTTCAGATGGTGTTGCAGTTATAATAATATCACTCTTTTTAGTTACTTCTTTAATATCCTCTACACAAAATAATTTTGCTTTTAATGTACTCCCTGACTCTATTAATAATTCTTCAACTTCCTTTTTAAATGATGATAGTTCATTATTTTGAATTTTTCTTCTAGAATTAAAAATATATACATTTTCAATTGTTGGTATTAAAAGTAAAGTTGCAGCTGTGGAATATTTTGCAATATTTCCAGAACCCACTATTAATAAATTTTTAGAATTTTTTCTACCTAAATATTTTGCTCCAATCGCCGCAGCTGCACCAGTTCTATATGATGTTATTGGTGCAGCATTAAAAATGGCAATTGGCTCTCCTGTTTTGTCATTACATATTAAACCAGTTGCATTTACTACCGGCAAACCCTTTAAAGAATTATTTTCATTATATGATAGCAGTTTTAATCCATATGTATTACTATCCATTAAATTTCCAGATCTTATATCTAGGTCAAATACACCGTGCTCATACTCATAAAATACTATTGGCCAAGCATTTCCTTTTTTTTCACTTTTTTGTTTATATGCCTCTTCAACTGCTTCAATTGCAATTTTTAAATTTATTATTTTTTTTATATCTTTTTCACTTAATACTTTCATTTCGCTCATTTTTCCTCCTAATATTATAAAGTTTGCACTAAATTAAACTTTTTGCTTACTTGTTCTTTAGTTTACTTATTAGCTTTTTATATATTGGTCTAATAAATTCACACATTGTTTCATCAGTTGCTTCATTTAATTCAATCCATTTAACTCCTTTTGATTCATCTTCTTTATATCTTAATTGTTCTCTTTCATCTGCTTCTAATAGAAATAATACATCTAAATGCAAATGTGATGAAACATATTTCCCACGCTTAATATGCCCATCTATAGCTACAGATTGAATTGAAAAAATATTTTCATCCAATACCTTTGTTTTTAATCCTGTTTCTTCTTCTACTTCGCGAACCGCAACTGCAAGCATATTTTCTTCACCATCTGCATGTCCACCAGGAATAATCCACCCATCAAAAATATTATGATAAACCACAATCATTTTTGTTCTATCTTTGTTAACAACAAGAGCTGACCCTGTAAAATGTCCAAAAATGTTCTTTCTTGTTAATACATCATCAAATTTTTCAATAAAATCTAGCATCTGTTTTTTATCTAACTCTTCTTGTTCATTATAAGGTTTATATTTTTCAATTTGTTCTTTTAATCCCATTTTTATTTATTTCCCTTCTATATGTATAATAAAAAGCCCTATACCTATTATTCCCTATACCTATTATTAATAATTTAAATTTTATAAAATCTTTAATAGTTCTTGTATATCTGAAATTTCTTCGTACTCTGTTTGTTCAATTTTTTTATAATTAAAAAATATTGTGTTTATTCCCATACTTTTTGGAATACTTAAATCTAATTCTATATTATCTCCAATAAAAATAAAATCTTCTATTTTTTCATTTTTAATTATTGTTTTAATTGCGGTATATGAAGTTTTTTTAGGTAATATATCAAATCCATATATTTTTTTAAAAAACTGATCTAAATTATATTTTTTGAGCCTTTTTATTTGATTTAAAGTCCACCAGTCACTATAAGCTATTAGTTCATAATTATTAGATAATTCTTTTAAAACCTCATAAACTTTATCTGTATTTAATAATGGAATACTAGCATAATAGTTTAAATAATCACTTAAAATGTTTTCTGTAAAGTTAAATGATAATTTTTCACTCATCCACTTACAAAAAAACTCATCTGTAACTACTATTTCTTTATTACTCTTTCCAAAATCGTCTATTAGATTATATAATTCTTTTGGATTAACCTGTATATTGTATTTGTCAATAAATTCTTGGTAAAAACTATCCCAATCACTTGATAAAAATAGTAATACATTATCAAGATCAAAAACTATTTTCTTCATTTTTTTTCCTTCATTTTCTTAATTTTATAAAATATTTTTAATATATATAATATTTTTATCCTATTTTTCAGCTTGCCATTTATCAATATTTTCTTTAACAATATTATAAGGTATCATATATCCTTTTGAATATTTTTTTGTTAATGTAAATTGTCCCCCTATATTAATTCCTTCAATCTTCATGTTTTCACTTATAGCTACTCCACCACTGTTACCAAAATTAAGATAACAATTATGTTCTATAACTCTATCAATTTTATCTTTTGATGTTTTTGAAGGTATGTTTACTGATTTTAATTCTGATGTGATTTTCCCATAAGTTTTTATATATCGTTCTCCCTCAGGATGTCCTATACTTATTATTCTATTTCCTTTTTTAATTTTATTATTTTCAAATTCTAATATTGGTAAGTCTTCTTCAGTTTCAAAGCTTATTATTGCTAAATCATCTGATTCACTTATATATTCTATTTTTCCTTTTAGAAGAGATTCATAATATTCATCATCAGGTATTTCAAAAGTAGTTAAGCTTTTTTCGTCTAAATAAACAGTTTTCCCTTTAAATTCTGTATTTCTAGTAAATATAATATACGAATTATCTTTATTATCAACCACATGTGCTGCAGTAACTGCATAATATGTATTATCTTTTTTGTCAAAAATAACACCGCTTCCAATTCCATTAAAACTTGCTAGCTTGTTTATATTACTTTTAGATATTATTCCTATTACAGACTTTTCGGCAGTACTAGCTTTATCTATTAAATCATTATACACTCTTTTTTTACAATTATTTTCATGAATTATTGGTATTATAAAAAAATATAATGCAATAATTATTATAAATAAAACACTTGTAATAATAATATTTTTTTTCATTAAACTCATATAACTCCTTCTTCAGTTATAACATTTTTCTTCCATCTACCAGAAAAACAATAAATTAATTCTAACATCATTTTAACAATCCAAAATGCTGTTCCTGCAATTCCTGTTTTTTCTAAATTATCTAAACTACTATTTCCTAATACATGCAGAATTATAATTTCTGTAATTACTGCACTTAACATAGAAATAGCAACAAATTTAGTGTGCCCAGTACCTAGTATAAATCCAGTAATAATTCCTCTAATTGGTATTACAACAATTATTAGACTAATTATAGAAATATATTTCATTGCAGCATCAATAACTTCAGTTGATGATACAAATATTCTACAACTTTCTCTTGGAAATACATATAATACAATTGCTGATAAAATAAATGGTATAATTGCAAGTTTTAATGCATTTTTAATTACCTCTTTTGTGGAATCAATTTTATTATCTCCAATAAATTGTCCAATTGTAACTGTCGTCAATGTTTGAAAAGATGTTCCAATTATGTATATAATTGTAGCTATTTTTTCTACAACTCCATAAGCAGCTGTTCCAATTACTCCCATTTGATTTACTAAATCTAATTCAATAAAATATACTAAAGAGAAAATAAATTCTTGAAGTGCAACTGGCAATGCTACTTTTAAAATCTCTAATGTATATTCTTTTTTTATTTTTATTCTTTTTAAATCAAATTTTAATAAATCACTTTTTTTATTTACATATATAATAGCTACAATTGTTCCAAATATTAATGAAATAGCTGTTGCAAGTCCTGCTCCAAAAGTTCCTAATCCAATTTTAATTAGTATTGGATCTAAAATCATATTCATTGTGGTCATAACTATTACTAATTTCATTGGATTTTTGCTATCTCCAATTGCTCTTAAACTTTGTATTATTAAATCAAAAATAAAATAGAACATATATCCAATTAAATATATTAAAATATATTGTTTAGCTTGTACTAAAATTTCATTTGGTATATGTGTTATTTTTAATAATGTTTCACTTAAAAGCATTAAAATTACAGTAGATAGAACTCCTATTATTGCTGTTAATATATATGATACTCCACTTATTGATTTCACTTTTTCTTGATTTTTTGCTCCATAGTATTGTGATATAAGTACAGAAGTTCCTACTGCTAAACCAGTTGAAATTGAAACTATTATACTTATAATCGGAAAACTATTCGTTACTGTTGCTACACCAACATCTCCAATTAAATTTCCAACCCATATTCCATCTACTATAGTATAAATTGAATTTAATATATTTGTAAATATAAGTGGAATTAGTAATTTTCTCATATTTTTAGATAAATTTCCTTGTGTTAAATTTGATCCTTCCAACTATTATTACCTCTTTCTTCTATTTCTTTTATTCTAAAAATCATTTTTCCAATCTTTATTAAACATTACAATACCATCAATTTTAAACCCAAATCTATTATAATAGTCTTCTTTATCAAGTTCTGTAGATACAATTCTTCTTCCAAATCCTTCATATTTTTTACAAAAGTCCTTCATCAAAATAGTACCAATTCCTTGTTTTTGATATTTAGGTTTAATTAATAAATATGTAATAAAAACATTTATCGCTCCATCATCTATTGCAGAAATTAATCCAATCAAATCATCATTATTCCATGCCGATATTACATAACTACTATTTTTTATAGCATGTTGTAATCTATTTGGATATTCTGCTGTTTTCCAACCAACAGAAGTAAACAATTCAGCTAATTTAGTTTTGTCTATTTCTTTTTCATTTTTATAAACTATGTTTTCATTCATATAAATCACACTTTCTTATTTATTATTAGTTACTAATACAATGTACCTTCCATCATCAGTTATATCTTTATAATCCATTACTTTTTTTTGTTTAAAATAATCTATAGTAAAGTTATTATTACTTAACAATTCTTCTAATTGTTCTTTCATATTGTAATTTACATATATTGTTTCATCTACTCCGCTTTCTAACATAATTGATGTTTTGACATATTTTTCTTCATTTCCAATTTGAGTTACAAATAGAACTTTTGCTCCTTTTTTTAAGACATTTGATAGAATTTTAAAAAATTCATTTAATTGCTCTTTAGGAACAAAATACAAACTATATATCAAAATTGCACCATCTACTGAATCTTCCTTAAAATATTTCTTGAGATTTATAAAATCATCTAGAATAAATCTATTATTTGGATATTTTTTCTTTGCAATTTTTATCATTTCAGAGCTAAAATCAATTCCAATAGCATTTAGATCTTTTTTAGTTAGAAATTCAGTTATATATCCACTTCCACAACCTAAATCTACTATAGTTGAATTTGGCTCAAAATTTGATGCAAAGTCTTCTATCTCATTAATAAATTCCCAATCTTCTCCAAAATGATTAACATAAGTTTCAGCTATTTTATTAAATACATTTTCCACTGATTTACTTTTTTTATTATATGTATCCACAATATTTTTCCTCTCTTTTTTATTTCAATTTCTTATATTTTATGTTTTACTTGTTATCTCGTATCCCTCTTTTTTCCTTAATTCAATTCTTTCCTCTGTTGTTCCAATTATTACTTTTTCTGCAATATCTATATGTAAAATGCCATCTAAATGATCTATTTCGTGACACAACACAGTTGATGGAAATCCTTCAAAATCATCTATATGCTCATTTCCATTTATATCAAAATATTTAACTTTTATTTTATATGGTCTTTTAACTTTTCCATTATACCACATTAATTTATCGCCTTTATGAAAAGAACATGACATACATGCTTCCCAAAAAGTTGTTACCCCTTCTTTTGATATTATTTCTGGATTGATTAGAACTTTTGCTTCATTATAATCTTTTGTTTCTTCTTTACCTTCTTTTGTTAATCTTTTGTTTAGTATATCAATATTTGTATTTTTTACATATACTAATCTTTTTGGGATTCCTAGCTGTACAGCAGCCATTGCCATAACATTATTTTGCATACAAAAATCTTGTAAAACAACAATATTATTATGTAATTCAGGATCATTAAATTCAACTTTTTTTGATATTTGTCTTAAATACTCTTCATTTTCTTCAATTGTAATTGATTTAAGTTTTTCCATAAAATATACATTCCTTTTCCTTAATTTAACTTTTCAATTATTACTTCTCCATCAGTTAATGCTTTATAATCTATCTTTTCTTTTTTACATTTAGCAACTACTTCATCTATTAAGTGTGCTTTATGATAATTAGACTTATAATGAGGAATAAACTCATAATTTATCAATCCAAGTCCATTATAAATAATTTTATCTTTGTCATAAAATCCAATTGGATCATCAACACTTTTAAATACTCCTAAATCTTTCGACAATACACTACACCCTGCACTATATCCAATATATAAAAAATCTCTATTAATAAATTTTTTAATTATTTCATCTAAACCGCTATATTTCATAGCTTGTCTTAAAACAAATACATTTCCACCCATAACACAGATTGAAGAATAATTGTTTATTATTTCTTGTAATTTATCTTTTTCATCAAAATATTTCTTTAAATCAAGTATATCTATCTTAAAACCTATTTGCTCTAATAAAAAAATATCATCTTTAACATTATTATTAATTTTTTCAGTTCCTTTAGCATCTAGAGCATTATATATAAGCAAAATTTTATTGTCATGTTCTTTTATCCATTCTCTTAAATATTCTGTTTTTTCTCCAAACTTTTGTGATGATAAATATAATACCATTTTGTATAGTTGACTCCTTTGCTTATTTTTAATGTATATTTTAACATATAATAATATGATATTCAAACATATTTAAATATATTTTAATAGCATAAAAAGCAAGTATTAATTTCAACTTGCTTTTTTAACTTTAAATTATAAATTATTATGATTGTTTATTATTAGAATCAATTTGTTTTGTAGTTTTATTATTTTGTGTATTAGTGTTTTCTGGTATTCCTGTAAAGTTAATATTTTTTGTTGTTTGTCCTTCAAATGTTTGAGCCTTAACAATTTCAGCCATATCTATTCCTGTAGCTTCTTTAACTGATTCAAAAACCTTTGCCATTACTATTGGAACATTTCCAGCTACATCACTTACACCATTTGAATTTCCACCAATAACAGTAACTTTATCTATAGAACTAATAGGTTGTGCTACATTTTTTGCAACCTCTGGCAATACATTTACAAGCATTTCAACAATTGCTGCTTGTCCGTATTTCTTCATAGCTTCTGCTTTTCTATCTATTGCTTCTGCTTCTGCTAATCCCTTTGCTTTAATAGCTTCTGCTTCTGCCTCTCCTTTTGCTTTAATAGCAAGGGCTTCTTGCTCTTGTTTATATTTTTCTGCTTCTGCTCTTGTTTTAGTAGCCTCTGCTTCACGTTCCATTTCAACTTTTTTAGCTTCTGCTTCTTTTGTTCTAATGTATAGTTTCGCATCTGCTTCTTGTTCTTGTCTATATTTTTCTGCTTCTGCTTTTTTCTTAACTTCTGCATCTAGTGCTTGTTCCATTACTTCTACTTCTCTTTGTTTTAGTTCTACTTCACGCTCACGTTTTGCAATATCAGCATTTGTAGAAGTTTGTTCAATTGTTTTTCTTTGTTCTTGCTTTTGAATTTCATAAGCAGCTTCTGCTTCAGCTCTTTTTGTTTCAGAAGCTTTAAGTAATTCTGCTCTCTTAATTTCTAATTCATTATTTTTTTGTGCTATTTCTAAATCTGCTTTTACACGTGCATCATTAGCTTCTTTATCTGCTTCTGCTTTTTTAATTTCTACATCTCTATCAGCTTCAGCTTTAGCGATTGCTGCTTCTTTTCTGATTTTTGCAGTATTATCCATACCCATATTTTTTATTAAGTCACTCTCATCTTCAACATTTTGAATATTACATGATATAATTTCAATACCTAGTTTTTTCATATCAACAGAAGCTTTTTCTTGAACTTGATTACCAAATTCTTCTCTATTGTTACATACTCCTCTTAAAGTAAGAGTACCTATTATTTCACGCATATTACCTTGTAGAGAGTCTTGTAAATCATGTGTTATTTCTTGTTCTGATTTATTTAAAAAGTTCTTCATTGCTTCTTTCATAAGTTCAGGTTCTGATGATACTTTTACTTTTGCAACAGCATCAACCTTAATATTAATAAAATCTATTGTTGGAATATATCCTTCAGTTTTTATATCTACAGTTATTTGTTTTAGTAATAATTTATCTAGTCTTTCTAAAAATGGTATACGAATTCCTGCTCTTCCAATTAGTATCCTAGATTGTTTTTTAAATCCTGAAATAATGTAAGCCATATCTGGCGGTGCTTTAACATATCCTGTTGCACATATTATCACAACAGCTAAAACTATTACTGCAATTAATACAATTAATAAATAATTCATAATTATTATTGTCCTTTCATTTATTTTCTTTAACTTGTCTGTAATAATTGTTTAGACTATTAACAACTCATTACAAAACAGAATTATTTGAATAGTATTTTATCATTTTTATAATATTATGTCAACGTTTTCTGTATAAAACATATTTATTTGCAACATATAAGCAAGTGATTCAAAACTATCACTTGCTTAATAAAATAATGCTTTATAAATTTATTTTCTTAATTTCTTTAAACTTTCCTTTTCTTCTTTACTTACTCTATATGAATCATTAATCTTGCTAATCGCTTTGTTTTGAGTAAATCTATTTAATTTATTCTTTTTCAAATAATCTTTTGTTTCTTTAGGAAACTTTATATATATTTCACATATAAGCCAAGCTTCAGCCATGTTTATATAAAACTTTTCACTTCTTATTTTATTTAAAATATCAAAAATAGAATTTAAATTATATGAATTTATAAAAAAGTTTAATATGAGCACAAGACCAACTCTAGATTTAAATTCCTCTTCTTTTAAAGCTAATTTTTCTGCTTCTTTAAAATATTTTTCTTCATATTTTTTTACAATTTTTAAAGAATTACAAAAACTGTCACATATCGCCCAATTATCAATTTTATTTACAAAATTTTTAAAGTATTTATAAAAAGTTTCTTCATCTTTTATATGTGAAACTACTAAACCTTGTATCATAACTTCTTCATAGTACTTATTTTCAGCAATTTTTAAAAACTCTTCAATATTAGTAGTTTTCACTATTTTTTTTGCAATATCTCTCAAAATTGGAATTCTAACACCAATCATTTCATATTTAGAATCTAATACAAGTGATTTATGAAATTCTTTGTATTTCTCATCTTTTAAGCTTATTAAATATTCTATAAAATTTTTATATTCATTTTTGTCCCATGTTTCTACATTTTCTATCATAAAAAGATTTTCCTTTTCTTTTACCAAATAAATGGAATCAGTCTATATTTTACTTTTTTCATATATTCCGAATATCCAATTAGTTCTTTTTCTAGAACTTTTTCTTCATTTTTAATTCTTTTAATTATTATAATTGGATAAACTAAAAAAATAATAAATGATACAATCGATCCTAATATTAGTGGAATTGTTAAGAACAGCAAAACTGTAATTGCATACATTGGATGTCTTATCATTCCATATAATCCTGTATCTATAACTTTTTGATTTTCTTGAACTTCAATAGTTCTAGATAAATATACATTTTCTCTTAGAACTTCAGCATATAAAATATATGCTATGGCAAATATAATTGTAGAGATAATTACAACACCATTAGGCATCTTAATCCATGAATACCTATAATTTAATCCAGCTACAACAAAACCTAAAATAAACATTAAACCACTAAGAAAAATAACTTGTTTTTGTTGTGGCTCACTTTCTTTAGCTTTTAGTCTTCTTTTTAAAAGTTCTGGTTTTTTATTCATTAATATTAATCCAACTATAAACATTGGTATAAATAACAATCCCATAAATAGCCAAGCATTCCAATATTTAATAGATTCCGCAGGTATAAATAGCAATCCTCCTACAATTATTACACCTAATATAAATTTTATCATTGCTTGAAATAATAGTTTATTATTCATTTTTAAACTCCATTTTTTATATATTTTAAATATGCATTAATTAAGTCTTTATCCATTAAATTATTAGGTAAATCATCAGTCTTAAAGAATTTTAATCTTTTTGTTTCTGAATCTCCCTTAATATTATCTATTTCGTAATCTAAAACATCAGCTAAATATAGTGAAGTATTATTATATACGATATCTCCATTTGGATAACTATTTTTTCTATCATTTCCAGATAATGTGTCAATTAAAACTAATTTATTAATTTCTATTTTTATTCCTGTTTCTTCAAAAGCTTCTCTTATTGCTGTTTGTTTAAGCTCTTCCCCTAGTTCTTGGCATCCTCCTGGCAATCCCCACATTTCTCTATCTGTTCTCTCTTGGAGAAGAATTTCTTTGAACTTATTTCTTATTATTATTGCTGAACCAGTTTGTATAAATGGAAGATTTCTTACTCTTGGGTCTAAAGACATTCTAAATAATACTGGATAACCACCATATTTTTTGCTAAATTCCAATAATTCATTTTCATTCATATTTAGTATAGTTTTTATAAATTCCTCGTGCTCATATTCTCTCATATTTTTATATTCCATGTTCTTTTCTCCTAGTATTTCGTATTTTTTGTTTTTTATTTTTTATTTTATTTCATCATTTAAATATTTAATAATATCATTTATTTTACTATCATCTAATTCTTTGCTAGATGAAAAGCTATATCTATTAATTACATTCATTTCTAAATACTTTTCTATATTATTAGTTGATTTAGTTAATTCCTTCATTGTAATACTTTCATCTTCTATTGCTCCAGTATATATAAATATAAATTTTTTATTTTTCAAAACTGATCTTTTATACATATAATGTAATCTGTCTATAAAGTTTTTAAAAAATCCACCCATTCCTCCAAAATAATTTGGAATTGCAATTACAATTATTTCGTTTTCCAATATATAATTAATAACTTTATTCAAATCATCATTAATTATACACTTTGCATTTTTATCACAAAAAAGACATCCTTTGCAAAATTCAATATTAAAATCTTTTAGTTTTATCATTGTTGAACTTGGGATATTTTTATGTATTTTCTCTAAAATTTTATATGAATAGCCTTCTCTATTGCTTCCTAGCATTAAAAGTATATTTTCCATCTATATATTCCACCTTTTATTAAATATTAATTATCAAATAATTTATGTTGCTCTGGGTTCCATGCAGGAGTGCATGGCATAATAATTGTGCAATTTCCATCCCAAAAGTATTTTTCTTTTTTATCTATTAAAATTACATCACCTTTTTCAAATTCAATAACTTCTTCTTTTTTATTTAAAGTTCCTGAACCATTAATTACATATATTAATTCTTTACACTCTTCATTTGTGCAAAATCCTTTTTCTGGGTATCTGCCTGTAATGGTTGCCATAGAAAAGTTTATATCTTTATCATTTAAAGGATATTCTAAACCTGTACATTTATCACTATTACTAAATTTTACAGCATCTTTATATTTTACTAGTTTCATGACTTATTCCTTTCATTGATGATTATCTAAATTTAAATAATCTTTTATGTTATTAGCAAGTTCTATATCCATTCTATTAATTGCCTCTTTAGTTACACCTGCTATATGTGGAGTAATTATTACATTATTCATTTTTTGATTTAACACTTTTTTATATTTATCTACATCTATATCCAAACCTACATAGAAAGTTTTATTTTCTTTTGCATAATTTATTAATTCTTCAATATCTACAATTTCTGCTCTAGATGTATTAATAAATGTAGCTGTTTTTTTTATTAAACTAATTTTTTCTTTTGAGATTAGATTCCTATTTTGTTTATTCAATGGAATATTTACAGTTATAATATCAGAAGTTGATAATAATACATTTAAATCTAGAAACTCTACATTATACTTTTTTAAATCCACATGTTTTTCAGGATGCAATGTATTACAACATATCTTCATATTAAAAGCATTTGCAATTTTTATAACTTCACTTGAAATATTTCCTGCACCAATTACACCTAAAGTTTTATTACTTATTTCCTCGCTTTTTTGTGATAATCCTAATTTATCTCCTGTAGTATAAGAAATATCATTTGCTTCTATTATTCTCTTATTTAAAGCTAATATTAAACTAAAAATATGTTCTGCAACAGATATTACATTTGATTTTGGGCAATTTATTATTTTAATTCGATTACTATTAAATAACTCTTCTTCTATGTGATCTAATCCAACAGATAATGTTGCTATTATTCTTTTTTCTTTAATCCCATTTAACATATCTTTTGTAATTTTTTCTTTTGCTCCAATTATTAATATATCATATTTTTTTAATAACTCTATCAATTGACTTTTATTCGGCCTTATGCCAGTTTTTGATATTTCTAAAACTATTCCTACATTTTTAAGAATTTCATAAGCTTTTTTATTAAAATCATTAAATATACAATATGCTTTTAACATTTTTTCCCCTTAATATATTTATTTAATTATTCTACAATTTGCTTTAATTGAGTTTTCTCCACAATTATAGTTATAATAATCAAAAAAAATTTTATCATATTTTTCTTTTATTATTTCATTAGATTTAGTATAGACTATTGGAGTATAGAAAGCTTTATATAATAAGTATTCAGAATCAATTTTTTTAAATCCTAGCTTTTCATAGAATTTGCTTCTTCTAACAGTATTTAAGTCATTTTTATCTACTTTATCCATTTCAGCAATTAGATCTTCATCCTTTACTTTTTTATCAATTAATATTTGTAAAGCTTTTGAGCCATATCCCTGATTTTGAAATTCATCAAATATAGCAAAATACTCTAAGTAATAAGGATGAGCTTTATCTAATTTTTCTAACATAAAAAATCCAATTATCACATCTTTTACTACTATTTTATAAAATTTTTCTTTATTTTTCTGATATGATAGCTCAATTTTTGTCCATTCTCTTCTTTCTACTCTAGGAAAAATTTGTATATATCTATTGTATATATCTTTTTTAAATTCCTCTATAGTAATCTCTTCAATATCCATCATTTATTTTCCTCATTATCTGTATAATTGTTTTACTATTTATCTCTTTATTATTTTACTTTATTATTTTAATTTATTATTATATTAATTAATAATTTCTATACTGATTCTTATCTGCTCTATCATCAAGTTTTCTATCATATTGTTCATTTTTGAAAAACCAATCTGTTTTTTTATCTCTATAATTTTTACTGTTGATTTTATCCAAAACAATATCTAAGCATGCAAATATAGCTAAAACTAAACCTATTATTGCTACAAATGAATTTTGAAATGTTACCATATTACTTTCACTAGAATTTATGAATGTAGGAATCCCTGTTGTTAAAAGATATTCTCCAAAATAATATCCATAAGATATTAAATATAGAATTGCACCTATTATATTTCTTTTATAAAATAAGATAATACATAGTATAGTTATAAATAGTATTATTACTTCAACCGTTAGATTAAAAGATTTAAATCCTACAAAATCTTTTTCCATTTTTGTACAATATGTAGTTGCTACTCTAAATAGCCAGAACACTATCATAAATATAAAAACCAACCATGAAGATGTTTTTTTCATAATTAATTAATTCCTTTCCTTGTTTAATATAATCAAATCATTATTTTTAAAATATTGTTATAAACCTATAAAAGCCTAGACAAATAATTGTCTAAGCTTTTATTCTATTCGCTTTCATCTACAAAATCAAATTCGTCTTTAAATTTTTCTTTAAATATGTTAAATACTGCCATTAGTGTTTCTTCATCATCAACACTAACATAAGATTCTTCATCTGAATCTTCATCAGTATCTTCTACTTTTAAAATAACTACTTCGCCTTCCTCTTCTTCTCCTTCTTCAGCCATAGGTAAAAGTACAACATATTGTTCATTGTCATAGTCAACCAAATCTAAGAATTCAAATTTAACCTCATTTCCATTTTCATCATTTAAAGTTACAATGTTGTCAAATTCTTCTTCATTATTAATATTCTCGTCCATTTTTTCTCCTTTCATTTTTTTAATTTATATATTATTAAATTAAAAATCTTTTTATTTTGACTTTATTTTTAGATAGCTTTCTAAAATATACACTGCAGATATAGTATCTACTATATCTTTCTTTTTATTCTTGTTAATGTTTAAAAAGTGCATTGTTCTATTTGCTTGAACTGTTGTTAATCTTTCATCAATAAAGTCTATTTTTATTTTATTGTATTTGCATTTTAATTTATGAATAAATTTTTCAGTTAATTCTGCTCTTATAGATACATCCCCATTCATATGATATGGCATGCCTAAAACTATTGTATCTATCTGATATTTTTCCATAAATTCATCAATTTTTTTTAAAAGAATTCTATCATTACCATCTGATTTGACAGTTTCAAGTCCTTGGGCTGTTATGCCTAATTCATCTGTAATGGCAAATCCAGTTCTTACCTCACCATAATCTATACCTAAAATTCTCATCTTAGTCATTTATCCCAATATAGTTTTTTACAAGTTTTTCTAAAAGTTCATCTCTTTCAATGCTTCTGATTTTATTTCTTGCATCATTATGGCTTGTTATATATGTTGGATCTCCAGAAAGAATATATCCTACTATTTGGTTAATTGGATTATATCCCTTTTCTACTAATGATTCATATACCTCTTTTAAAACTTTTCTACTATCAATATCTTTATTTTTTTCTACTTTAAAAAACATTGTTTTATCAAAATCCATATAACACTCTCCTTATATATTATTAATTTTACTTTCTTTACTATTTGCTTCATCTAAGTAGTTTTCCATTTTCTTTAAAACTTCCTCAATTCCGGTTCCTTTATAATATGTAGCAACTGCAAAATTCAAAGATGGACTAACTTCTATTTTTTCAGCTTTTTTTACTCTTCTTTTTTGTTTTTTTGTTTTTAAATCAATTTCTTCATTTCTTTTTCCATTTTTTATTAAAGAAATCTTTAAATTTTCTGTTGATTCTTTTATTTCATTTATAAAATCAAATACATGATTAGCTTCAACACCTGAAAAAACTATTACAAATTTTGGGCCAATATATCTAACAAAAATATATGATTCTGAAATATTTTTTTGAACATTTTTACTTACTTCTTTTATAACTTTATTTCCAAGTTGCCTTGAGTACTTATTTATTTCTTCAATATTACCTATCCTAAACATACATATTGCAGAAGTTGTATATTGATCTATAATCTTTTTTCCATCTCCATATAAATATTCGGCAGATTTTAAACCTGTAAATAAATCTTTTCGTACAATATTCTCTAATATTTTTTGATAATCCATTGTTTTTAAAATAGCTACTATATTTTCTTTTACAGTTTCGAATATTACTGTATCTATATTATCGAAATCATGTGGCACTCCACTTTCTATTATCCAGTATCCTAAATAAACATTATCTATATAAAGCGGAAAGAAAATTGCTGATTTGGCTCTGTCAAATTCTTTTTCTTGATATATCAGTCTTTCATTATTATTGTTTACTGTTATATATTTAGGATTAGCAGTTTGAATACTATCACTAAATATATCTACCTCATGTAGTTTTCTTAGAGTTTCCCAATGATCTTTAGAAACATTTGAAGATTTTACAACATAGTCAGTTCCATCGAATACAACAATTGTGGAATATTTTATTTGAAATTTTTCTACAATTGCTTCATTTATTAAATTTATCTTTTTTTCTACACTAAAATCGCTTCCTACAATATTTATAAAGTCCTGAAGAATGTTTAAATTTGTAAATCTATCATTTTGAACTTTAAAAGCTTGTATTCTTTTATATAAAGATAAATTGTAAATCATTAATGCTATGACTACTAAAACAAATATTATAATGATTACTATAGTCAAAACTACTTCCTCCACTTCTGTATATTTTAGTATTTTTTCCTCATACTATCTAATGTATTATTCATATTATCTGAAAAAGAATTATTATATTGATATCCCCTTTTTTTATTCTTTTTGTCTTTATTATTATTATCATTATTTGGTAAAAGTGGATATATTACTTCAGCTAAAGAATTTAACAGTTGTTTAAACTCTTTTGGATATTTGCTTGGATTTATATCATATTTATCACATTCTATTATAGCTTCTAAATATGTTTTATATACTTCCTCATCAAAAGGAATTTGTGCTACTGTTTTTACCATATTTCTATCAAACAACTCTGTCATAAATGACATTTCTGGATCATTATAATTTGACATTCCTCCAACTATATTCTTTCCAGAAATCCCCCTAATTCTTAACATCTTATTTAAAATTATTCTAATTTTTGACTCCACTAAAACATTTTTAATTTTTAATTCTCTTAAAAATTCTGTTAGTGGTTGGATTGTAAGTACATCCATTGATTGTATTAAATATATTTCTTGCGAATTTTCAAAATACTCTATTGGAGTATTAAAGTCACAATCAATTAAAACAAGTTGATGGTTTTTAATTAGGGTTTCTAATATTGGATGTGAATTATAAATGTCTTCATTTTGACTTGGTATTGTTGTATAAGCAGTTAATCTTGTATTAACCATTATTCCCTGAGGTGATCCATTTTTTAAATTATCTATAGAATTTATTGCTACCTTTCTTAAATCCTCATCACATTTTGTAAAGATATAATATGCATTTTTATTTTGTGTTGCATCAAGAATAGCTACATTTACACCTAAATTTGATAATATTTGCGCAATATTATTTACAATAAATGATGTTCCATTTTTACTTGTTCCTACAAAAGAAACTACCTTTTTATCACTAGCAAGTAATGCTTCGATTTCTCCTTCTTTAAAGACGTTATCATATCTTCTCATACTTACATTGTTCAAGTATATGTCATCACTATCATCTGAACTGGTTTCTTTAGAAGATTCATTTTCAAAATCATTCAAATTAGCATTAAAGCTATTTAATCTAGTATCTCCACCAATGCTAAATCCTTGTTCATTAACTCTTGCTGTATTAATTTTATTTATATTGTTTTCTTCATCCTCGTAGTCATCATAATCCTCATCATCATACTCATCCTCTTCATCATCATAGTCATCTTCTTCATACTTTTGATTATCATTTATTCCAAAATCTGAATCGTTTGCATCATCATCCATATCATCTTCTTCAACAATTTCGTCATCATATTCTTCAGTTTCATAATTACTGCTGTTTTCTTCATATTTATTTTCTTCTTCGTAATCATCAGATAATCCTGGCAATTCAAATTTATCTAGCTCATTGTTATCATTCACTTGAGGTAGTTCTATATCACTATCTTCTTCGTATAAGTCATTTTCTTCTATTACTTGTTTTTTCTTAGGTCTTCCCCTTTTTTTAGGTTTGTCATTTTCTATTTTTTCTGCCACTGGTGCATTTTTTCTTGGTCTTCCCCTTCTTCTAGGTGCACTTTCTATTATTCTTTTTACATCATCTTCTATATCGTCATCATCATCTTCTACATCATCTATTTGATCTATGTTTACATTTAAGTTTTTATTATCCCCAACTTTTGTATATATTGTTCTTTCCATTGTTGATGGCACAACAACTGGTTTTGCTAGAGCAAATTTTTTATTTTCTCCAAGTAGTTTTTCACTCGTTCCTTTAGTTTGTTTTTTTCTTGTAGCCGATGAACCATACGTATGATACTTTCTATCCGGTTTGTCTTGTTTGCCATTTGGATATACAATTTTGCAATATTCTTCTGATTTTTCATCTAATACTTCTTTAACATTTTCAGGTAAAATGGCTATAATTACCTTTAATTGATCTTTATTATATTGTGTAACAATGTTATTAAAACTTTCTACATATTTTTCTTCATTTTTTCCAAGTCTTTTAAAATGTCTAAGAATGTTTTGCATTTCAATTTCGCTAACATCACTATCATTTTCTTTCTCATATGTTACTTTTTCTGAATCTATTTTATAATATACTTTTGCTTCTTTTTTTGATCTTGGTTTATTTATTAATCTACATACTTCTTCTGTTGTTCTATCATCTCCAATTATTGCATTATAAACTCCTATACCAAAAAGTTTAACTAATATATCTTCGGATTTTGCTCTTCTTTCTGAACAGATTAAAATAATTGGTATATCTGTGCCATTCCCGCTAACTGCCTCATCACTAATATTGTCAAGCTTGTCAAAAATAAATTTATCTTTTTGGTTTAAGCTTGAGCTTGAAAATTCTTCTAACTCTTCACTTATAACAATTCTGTCATAAGTTTTATTTTTCCCTAGTTCTTTTAAAATTGCATTGAAAAAATATACATTTTTATAAGAAATTATTTCTTTATACTGATCTGTATATTGTTTTACAATAGCATGTGTAATACTCTCATCATTTAATGCGAATAAAACCTTCATTTGTTTTTACTCCCTTCCAAATTTTACAACTATAGTAAATATCAATGGTAAAACTTGACAAATAATAGCTATAGTAATAAATGAAACCATTAGTGCTAGTCCTCTTTCATTACTTTCCAAATGTCTAATACCTATAACATATTTATGTACTGCTCCTATTATAATACCTAAAAAACATAAAGGTATGCTAAATATTTGTACTTTATGTAATATATATGCTGTTAAACCATATGATTCAGAACCATATATTTCAACATAATTATCTAATGATTTTGCTTCTTTTTCTCTTAGCTCTATAAGAGTTGTTCTTGATTCATTAGTTGTATTTTGTTTAGTGGTTGTATTTGTTGTATTTTTATTATCTGCAGCATATACTATATTTGTAATTGAAATACAAAAAATAAACATTAATATTACTATTATATATTTTATTGCTTTTTTGTTCATCTGCTTTTCCTTTCTAAAAAACTCTTTTTTAAATTTATGACTCTTATATCATACAATACTATTAGAAAAAAGGCAAGAATATTTTCTAATTTTTTTTAGATTTTAGAACACCTTTCTTATAAATTTAGGACGGTTCTCTTTTTCAAACATTTGTTGAAAAAAAGAATCGTCCCATATTTTAGAGTCTCCCCTATTTTTAATTATTCTGTATAATTCAGACCATATGAACTATATAACCATTGCATATAATTAAATGGCTTTATAGGAGTTGGTTTGTCATAGTTTATTCCAAATGTATCCACAGTTACTGATTTTATTATTACATCTTGAACAGGTGTTGATTTTTCTGCAGAAGCATTATCTTCTGCTTCTGTTTCCCCATTTTCATTTTCTTTTTTAGAAGCTGTACATTCAACTTCTTCGATTTTTTTAACCACATCCATTCCTTCGATTACTCTACCAAAACCTGCATAATATCCACTTAAATTTGTATGGTTATTATTAGTCATAATAAAGAATTGAGAACCTGCAGAATTATATGATTCAGATGTAAGTGAGCTAGAATATTGAGTATAATCTCCTCTAGCCATTGCAATTGTTCCTTCTGTTAATGTTGTTTTATTATTAACATTATTAGCTATAAATTCTCCTTTAATTGCATAAGAGTCAGTGCTTGCGGCTTTTTCTTTATTTGAATACTCGTATTCTACGCTTGTGTCCTCATTATTATATAAATTTGCAAAAGTTGGAGATCCAGTTCCATCACCTTTAATATCTCCCCCTTGTATCATAAAGTCTTTAACAACTCTATGAAATTTTAATCCATTATAAAATCCATTATTTGTAAGTGTTACAAAGTTTTTTACCGCTTCAGGTGCTTGATCAGGATATAATTCTATTTTTATTGTTCCAAAATTTTCTATTTCCATAGTTACAATAGGATTTTGCACGTTTAATGTATGTTTTTTATAATATCCAAAGCATAACATTCCTATTAAAACCACAATTATAATTAATGCTACTCCCCAGCATATTGTTGATACTTTTTTATTCATTTTTTTCATCCTTTCGTTTTTATTTTTTCTCATTTTTGAATTTTACACTTAATTAATTATATTGTCAAATAAAAATTGTTCTTGCATTCTTTTTAATGATGATTTTATGTTTCTAGCTCTAACTTCTCCAATTCCTTCGACATTATCTAAATCCTCAATACTTGCTTCAATAATATGCTGAAATGATTCAAAGCTTTGAATTAGATTTTCTACTATATTATTTGGCATTCGTGGTATTTTATTTAAAATTCTATATCCTCTAGGATATACTCCAATTTCATCATAGTCTGAAAAGCTATCATATCCAAGAATCTTAGCAAGAGACTGTTCTTTTAATAATTCCTCATAAGATAAATTTGAAATTTCGTCTATTATTTCTTGTGTAGCTTTATCTTCAAATAATTTATAGTCTTCTATAATTAATTCTTCTTCTCGCTCCACACCAGATATAAGTTCTTCTAATTGCATATCTACTAGTCTTCCATCATCTCCAAGTTCTGCAATTTGTTTTTCAATTTCTTGAACAATTTGCATAACCATTTCTGCTCTTTGGATAACACTTAAAACATTTGCTAAAGTTACTATATCGTTAAACTCATATTCATTTAAAATATTTAATTTACTATCAAAAACTTTTTTATATTTTTCTAAAGTTTGAATTGCTTGATTAGCTTTATTTAGTACTACTTCTGTGTCTTCTAAAATATATCTTTCATTGTCTTTAAAAACTGTAATAATGTTTCTTCTTTGTGATATACTAATTACAAGCTCTCCTGTCTGTTTTGCTGTTCTTTCGGCTGTTCTATGTCTTGTTCCAGTTTCTACTGTTGGAATATCACTAGATGGGATTAGTTCTGCATTTGCAAACTGGATTTTTTTCATATCTCCACTTAAAACTATTGCTCCATCCATTTTTGCAAGTTCATATAATTTTGCAGATGTGTATTCTTCATTAATATAAAAACCACCATCTACTATTTGTTTTATTATTTCATCATTATCTGTAAATAATAAAAGTGCTCCTGTTCTTGCTTTTAATATATTTTCCAATCCGTTTCTAATTGGTGTTCCTGGTGCAATACGTTTTAAAATTTCTGTAATTTTATCATTATTTTTTTGTCTCATTCAAATATAGATTCCTTTCCAAAAAATAAATGTTTTTTTACCTAAGCTGTATTATAGCATGTATTTTTTTCTCATCATTGCTCTTAATTGTAATTGTATGTGTGCTGTTTTCAAAGCTATAAAAACATTTTATGTCTTCATTTAATAAAACTTGATGTTTATACATAATGCTTACATTTTTTAACTCTTCAGAAAAATATATATCATCTGGCAAAACCTCATAAGCAAGAGTTAAATAATTTAAATTGTGCATATGTTTATTTATATCTATATCTCTTCTGCTAACTTTATAAGTCATAAAATTTTGATATTCTTTTGGTTCTAATATTTTATTTATTTTTTCATCTTCAAAAACATATTCATTTTCTGGTATATATGGACCATATATTTCTTCATTTAATTTTGTTATTTTGTTTTCACTAAAATCAAACAGAACCCATTTAGATGTAGCAATTGCTATTTTTTCATCATTAAGATATATTTCGAAATCACGATATGAAAAATAACTATTTTTTCCAAGTTCTCTTGCCCATGTTTTTATTAAAATTTTGTCATTATAAATTGGCCTTTTAAATATTTTTAATTTCCAATCCATTAATAACCATGCTCTATGTTTTGTATCTATATCATTTACTCCATATCCACAAGTTGCAGAATGAGCACATGCAATTTCTTCTATACAGCTTAAAAAAGCTAAGTTTTTCATTTGATTATTTATTCCTATATCTTCTACACCAACTATATGTGTTGTTTCATATTTCATTTTGTTTCACATTCCTCTATTTATTTTTTGTTTTTATTATATCCTGGTTTTCCTAGTAATCTAAACATATTTTTCTTGTATTCTTCAACTCCAGGTTGATTAAATGGATTTACTCCCAATAAATTTCCAGACATGGCAGTAGCCAATTCGAAAAAGTATATTAATCCTCCTAAATTTTCTTCATTTAATTTTTCCATCTTTACTAGTATGTTTGGAACATCCCCAGAAACATGTGCTTCAATTGTTCCTTCCATAGCTTTTTTATTTACATAATCTAAATCTTTTCCCGCTAAATAATTAAGTCCATCTAGATCATCATCATCTGTATTAATTACAATATTTGAATTTGGTTCTTCTATTCTAATTACAGTTTCAAATATATTTCTTAATCCTTGTTGCATATATTGTCCTAATGAGTGAAGATCTGTTGTTAAATCTATTCCAACAGGAAAAATTCCTTTTAATTCTTTTCCTTCACTTTCCCCAAATAGCTGTTTAAGCCATTCTGTCATATAATGCATTTTTGGTTCATAATTTGCAAATACTTCTATTTGTTTACCTTGCTTATATAAGATATTTCTTAATACCGCATATTGATAACATTCATTATATTTTAATTTACTATCATTATAATTATCTTGTGCTAGTTTTGCCCCACCTATAAGCTTTTTAATATCTATTCCTGCTGTTGCAATTGGAAGTAATCCGACAGCAGTAAAAACTGAAAATCTTCCACCAATATTGTCTGGTATTACAAATGTTTCATATCCTTCTTCCTCAGATAACTTTTTTAATGCACCTCTAGATTTATCTGTTGTAACATAAATTCTACTTCTAGCCTCATCTATTCCATATTTGTTTTCTAATATTTCCCTAAATATTCTAAATGCAATTGCTGGTTCTGTTGTTGTTCCAGACTTTGAAATTACATTTATTGAAAAGTCTTTATCTCCAATTACATCTATCAATTCGTTTATATAATTTGGACTTAAGTTGTTTCCAGCAAATAAAACAAGAGTATGTTTTCTTTGTTTTAGTGTTTGCATTGTATAAAATGAGCTACTTAATGCTTCTATTACAGCTCTTGCTCCTAAATAAGACCCTCCGATACCTATTACTAATAATATATCAGAGTCTTTATTAATTCTTTTTGCAGCTGATTCTATTTTCTTAAATTCTTTTTTATCATAATTTGTTGGCAATTCTAACCATCCAACAAAATCATCATCTAAGTCTTTTCTATTATGTAGATCTTTGTGGATTTTTTCTACCTGTTCTTTATATTTTAATATTTCTTTTTTATCAACCATAGTGTTTTCAAAATTAATTTTTATTTCCATGATTAACTCCTTTCATTCCTCACTTAATTGTATTCCTGGTAATAAAAGAATTTTTTGAAATATCTTTTTACCCAATTTGTTCTCATTTTACATTAAATAAAAAAAAATCACAATAGTTTTTTTATTATCTACTATGATTTTTTTATTTATTTTTGATTTTATATTTTATAATTTTTATTAGTTAGCACTAGCTGCTGTGCTTTTTTTTGCATTATTCTCGCTATTTTCTTCTACATCAACAGGATATACACTTACTTTCTTTTTGCTTCTGCCTTTTCTTTCAAATTTAACTGTTCCATCTATTAAAGCAAATAATGTATCATCTTTACCAATTCCAACATTTGTTCCTGGATGAATTTTTGTTCCTCTTTGTCTAACTAAAATATTTCCAGCCAATACAAATTGCCCATCTGCTCTTTTTACACCTAAACGTTTTGACTCACTGTCTCTACCGTTTCTTGTACTACCTTGACCAACGTGATGTGCCATATTTTTCAACTCCTTTCGGTTTTTGTTTTATATCTCATTATTTTAATACTAGATTTACTATGCTTCTACTTTTTCAGCTTCTTTTTTAGTAGCTGTTTTTGTAGCAGCTGTTTTTATTGAAGTTATTTCAACTTTTGTGTATGGTTGTCTGTGACCTTGTTTTGTTCTCTCATTCTTTTTAGCTTTCATTTTGAATACAACTATTTTTTTAGCTTTACCATGAGAAACTACTTTTCCTTCAACCTTTACACCTTTTACATAAGGATTTCCAACTTGTACTTTTCCTTCATCTGATACTAATACTACATTATCAAATGAAACTTTTTTTCCTTCTTCTACTGGAAGTTTTTCGAAAAATACAACATCACCTTCTGCAACTTTGTATTGTTTTCCACAGCTTTCGATTATTGCGTACATTTTAAATGCACCTCCCTTATTTGTATACTCGCTAATCCTTTTTTCAGGTAGCTACAAATATTGTAACATTTTGTCACCTTGACTAAGCGGATTACAGAAAAAAATTATATACTATTTTTTGTTGGTTGTCAAGGCTTTTTCAAGATTTTTTTTAAATCCTAAATCTCTTTTAATTAATTTCTTTTTTTGGTATAATAAATAAAAAACGGAGGTATTTAAAAATGGGAACACCACATAATAATGCAAATATTGGAGAAATTGCAAAAAATGTAATAATGCCTGGAGATCCAAATAGAGCAAAACTAATTGCTGAAAAATATTTAGAAAATGCAAAATTAGTAAATGATGTTAGAGGAATTCTTGCATTTACAGGGTCTTATAAAGGTAAAGAAGTTACTATAATGGCATCTGGTATGGGAATGCCTAGTATGGGAATTTATTGTTATGAGTTATATAAATATTATGATGTTGATAATATTATAAGAATCGGTTCTTGTGGAGCAAATGACCCTAATCTTGATTTATTTGATATTGTTTTAACTTCTAATGTTTATTCTGAAAGTAATTTTGCATTAACTTTTGCAAATGAAAACTGTCATTATGTTGAACCTAGCTTAGAATTAAATAATAAGATTATTAAAACAGCTGAAAATAACAAAATGGATTTAAAAATTGGTCATACTTTATGTGTTGAAGTTTTTGATGAATATATGTTAGACTTTACCGCTTATGAAAACAGAATCCCAAAAGGTTTTAACCCTATATCTACTGAAATGGAAGCTTTTGCTTTATTATATACTGCTAAAAAATTAAATAAAAATGCAGCATGTTTAATGACAGTTGTTGATTCTCGTTATAAAAAAACATATGCAACTAGTTTAGAAAGAGAACAAGGTTTAAATAATATGATATCACTTGCTTTAGAAAGTATTTAAAATAAAAATTTTGGGGCGTTTATTCGTCCCAAATTTTATTTCTACTTTATTAAATTTACTGATTCTTTTTCTTCTATTCCATCGAAATTATAATAGTTATCTGGAATATTTCCAATAATTACATTTTCAGCCAGTAAGATCTGGTTAGATATATTTTTTTCATAAGTTTCAAAAGGTGTTAGGACATTTATTTTACAATCAACTTGTAAATATATCCTATGTAAAGTTTGATTGATTCCTTGTGATAAAAACTCACTTTTAAGTTCTGTTAATACCTCTCCATCTGAAATTATTTTTATATTAATCTTAGGTCCCATTCCTGAAAAATACTTAGAACCTGTAAATACACCTATTGGTAGCTTTATTTTTAAGTCATTTGAATTATCTAATTCTTTTTGAATACTTTCTGCAATATCAGAAGTTATTTCATTAATTTTAAATATATTTGCATTTACAAGTTTAATATCTCCATTATTATCTTTTACAATTGTAAAAACATCTTCATATTGAAAATTTTTTATAACTATTGTAGATTGTTCATTAGTTATTTTTGTTGCAACAGAAGCTGCTTCGTTTAAACATGCTTTTTCAAATATTGGGATAACAGATTTACTAAATATAATAAATAACCCAACTATTCCAAATATATAAAAAGCAAAAAATTTTAATTTTACTTTTTTATTATTTCTAATGCTATTATTATTTCTTTTTTTATTATTTTTGAATAAATCCAATCTTCCTCTTGAATAAATTTTAGAAATCTTTTCGCTATCTTGCATTTTATAAACTCTCTTTATACAGCTAATATCTCTGTTTTATTATTCATCTCAATATTTTTTTCTATATTACAATTAAATCTTGGAATATATATTTTTTCACCTACATCTATTACATCTACATTTTCAATTTTATTTACTAATTTTATTTCATCTACTGTACTATTAAATTTTTTGGCAATCTTCCACAAAGTATCTCCCGGCTTTACAATATAAATTATATAACTATCATAATTATCCTTTTGCTTTTCTTCTAATATTTGGATATTATCAAGTACCTTTATATCAACATTTTTGCCTATTTTATTTCTAATATCTAATTCAATATTTAAATTTACGCCATCTTCTAAATATGAATCTATAGTTATATTTTTAACTAATACTTCACTATCAATCTCACAATTTTCTGTATTTGCTTGATTATTAATATCAAATTTAATAGGTATATTTATACTTCTTGAACTAACCACATTTTCATTAGATATTATAAAGTTTAATTCTAAATCTCCAGAGTACATTATCTTAGATTTATTGATTTTTATATCTGTTAAATTTAATTTTGATACCATATCAATTAAACTACTCTCATTAATTCCTTGTATTTTAACCTTTTCTTTAATTTCAATATTATCATTAAATTCTTTATTTACTATATTAGTGTTTATTCTTTTAGTTGAATAGTCTGTATTAAAAACAGGACTATATAAATCTTGAATTATATCAATTTTCTTTAATTCATAAGCTATACACATTGGTTCTATTTCAAGCTCTATATAAATAGAGTGTTCTTCTGCTGGGTTGGCCTTAATTACAATATTTTTTATTTCATAATTAATATCACATATATTATTATCTGCTATATTTTGAATATCTATAAATCCTACAATAGGAACTATTCCTATTACCTTACATATTCTGTTGTCTTCTGTTAAATACATTATTTTCACTTCCGCTTCTGCTTTAGTTAAAACTTTATTATAACTTAATTTTATATCTCTATTAATCAAATTAATTTCTGTATTCATTATTTCAGCTAGTTCATCTTTTAAGTCTATATTTATTGTGTCTTTAGCATATACAGTTGTTTTTCCAGTTCCTATAGTAGAATTTAGATCCATACTTGATTTTAATACTTGTAGATTTGAATTTTCCTCTATTTTATCAATAATTTGGATCTCTTCATTTTGAAATAACTTAATCATTACATCCATTTCAATTTTTACATTTATTTTTCTGCCATTAATTACTTTACATTCAATATTTTTAATCTCACACTCTGTTATTAGCTCCATATCTTTTTTAGCACCAATAACTTGTATATTTTTGGAAAAATCTATATTAAAGTTTAATGCTCGTAAATTATCTTCTTTACTGTCTGGTAAATACATTACATATGTATTTATACACCCATCCATTTTTATTTTATCATCAAAAACTTCCTTTTTATATATACAAATATTTCCGTTTGTCGCTACAACACTTAATATATCTGGTTTTGAATCTGGAACTATTTCATCTTCACTAATCAATACTATTTCTTTTTTTTCAATTACATTTCTATTAATACAAATATTTTGCTTTCTTGTTTCTACATTCATAAATAAAACCTCCTAATATAATTTTTAATTAATTATATTAAAAGGTTTTATTTTTATGCATATTATTTGTTATTTTTTGAATTAACATTACAATTGCAAATGTTTTCATACGTTTCTGAGAATTTTTCATCTTTTACATTTTTGTTAATGTGAGCTAAATCTCCTGTACTTATAATTCCAACCATTTTGTTTTCCTCATTTACAATTGGTATTCTTCTAACTTGATTTTTAGACATAATATTTTGTGCATTTTCTAGGTCTTCCCCACATTTACATGTATATACATTAGTTGTCATTATTTCAGATACAGGTGTTGTTTTATTATCTTTATTACAAGCAACTGATCTTAAAACTATATCTCTATCAGTTATTAATCCAACTACATTTTTTTCAGTATTACATACAGGTATACAACCAACATGATTTTCATTCATTATTCTAGCTACATCGTAAACATTGCAATTTGGATGTACATAACAAACATCTGGACACATACATTCTGATATTTTCATAAAATTACCACCTTTCTTGACAATACTATTATTATTGTGGCAATTTTTTATTCTTTTTATTCAATGTTTACTACTTAATTTTATTATTAAATCCATATTATCATCTTCTGCTGCTTTGTTTTTTCGAATAGCTCCACATTTTTTACATTTAAAAATAATTATATATCCTTTTTTATTATTTATCTCTAAACCAATTGGTTCTAAATCTCCATGACAGTTTTCTGCTCTATCTCCAGGCATTACATCTACATGTAATGAATGTAAACAATATGGGCAGTGATTTCTACAAGAATATCCTAATTTTTCCACTTTTTTTCCACAATTACTACATATAAATTCTTCATCAATTACTGTGAAATTTCTCATAATTATATTAATCCCTTCTAGTATACAAAATATCCACCACCTAAAAATTCTTTTAATAAAGAATTAGCTGGTATATATTCTGATGGAATAGGTTTAAAATATTTTAAAATATTTATTAATCTTTGAGCTTCTGCATATTCTTTTTTCTCTGGTGTAATCTTTCTTAATAACTCAACAGCTACATTTTTTAATGCTGCTAATTCATATACTAATGATGTATTAAAAATGCTGTCTGCTTCTTCTTGGAATGGGAATATATTTTGTTGTTCTCCTCTATTTACATTTGGCCATGTTTTTAATGTATGCTCTGCACTATAAGTTCTAAATTGATAATCTCTTACAATTCTTCTAACAAGTCTTGTATCTGTTGTAGAAATCCTATTTAGTCTATCCATATTTAAAACTGTTAAATCACTAATATAGATTTTATATTTTTGTTTTTTATCAATTTGAGCTGTTAATTTATCATTTAAACAGTGAATTCCTTCTATTACTAAAACTTCATCATCATTTAAATGCATTGTTTTTCCCTTATATCTTTTTGTTCCAACTGAAAAGTCAAATTCCGGACATTGAATAGTTTCACCATTTAGTAATGCTGTTAAATCTCTATTAAATAAGTCTAAATCTATTGCATATATACTTTCAAAATCATATTCGCCTTTTTCATTTTTTGGGTTATCTTTTCTTTCGACAAAATAATTATCAACCGATATTGTAACTGGTTTTAATCCATTTATTTTTAATTGTAAACCTAGTCTTTGAGCAAAAGTTGTTTTTCCAGATGATGATGGTCCTGCAATTAGTATCATTTTTATATTTTTGTTTTCTGCAATTTTATCTGCTATACCTGCTATCTTTTTTTCATGTAAAGCCTCTTCAAGCATTATTAAATGTTTAATATCACCATTTTCTATTATATTGTTTAATTTGTATACTGCACTAACATCAAGTATTTGATGTATATCATTATATTCATTAAGTGCCCATAATAATTTTTTACCTGATTTATACTTTTGTAAATTAAGTGGATCTTCTTTACTTGGATATCTAAGTAAAAAACCTCTATCATACTTTACTAAATCAAATTTGCCAATTATTCCAGTATTAATTGCAATATTTTCATAAAGATAATTAAAATAATTATCACAATAATATAAATCTATAAATTGATTTTCTTCTAAATCTAATTGTAGTCGACCTCTAGATGTATCATTTTCTTTATAAAACTCTTCTGCTTCTTTTCTGCTCAAACTCTTTTTTATTATAGGATAATTGTTTTGAACAATATTATGCATTTCCTTTTCTACATTATCTAATATTGTATTTTCCACATTTACATTATCAATTGTGCAAAACATTGAATTTTGTAATTGATAATTAACTTTTATTTTTAATTCTGGATAAACTCTATCAAATGCCATTGCCATTATATATATCAATGTTCTACTATATATATTAATTCCTTCTTTAGAATTTATACTTATTAATGAAACTTCTCCTTCTTCTTCTAATTTATAATCTAGTCTTTGATACTCATTATCAAACATTGCTCCTATTACTGGATACTCGCTATTTCTTATTTCTTCTTTAAATGCTTCTAAAATTGAAGTTCCTTTATTAATTTCTTTTTCTTCATTATTATATACAATTTTCATTTTTAAATTAATTCCTCCTTTTGTACTATCTTTAAAAATATTATATTTCCATTTTTTTAAATTATTTTTAAACTAAGTCATATTTTTATTTTTATATCATATTAATTACTAAAAAAGCAAGTACATTTTATACATAGTCTAATTACAGTTACAATTTATTATAATTCATAATTAATAATACTAAACATATGAATTATATCAAATTATTACTCTGTATTCAATTATGTTTTTATCTGTACTTTGTAAATATACAAGGAGGTAATAATGGAAAATCTAGGTTTATACCAAGATATCGCTAAAAGAACAGATGGTGATATATATGTTGGTGTTGTTGGGCCTGTAAGAACTCGGAAAATCAACATTCATAAAAAAATTTATGGATTTACTTGTCGTTCCTAATATTGATAATGAATATAAAAAAGAACGTGCTAAAGATGAACTTCCTCAAAGTGCTGGTGGAAAAACTATAATGACTACAGAGCCTAAATTTGTGCCAAATGAAGCTGTTGAAATAACAATTGATAATAATTTAAAACTAAAGACAAGATTAGTAGATTGTGTAGGATATTTAGTTGAAAATAGTATAGGATATATGGAAAATGATAAGCCAAGGATGGTAAAAACACCTTGGCAAGAAGAAGAAATGCCTTTTGAAAAAGCGGCAGAAATTGGAACAAAAAAGGTAATTGAAGAACATTCTACAATTGGAATTCTGGTTACAACTGATGGAAGTATTACAGAAATTCCAAGAGTTGATTATGTTAAAGCTGAAGAAAGAGTTGTTTCTGAATTAAAAGCTCTTAATAAGCCTTTTATTATTCTTTTAAATTCTGAGCATCCAGAAAATTCTGATACTATTAATCTTGCAACTAGTCTTTCTGAAAAATATAATTCAACTGTTTTGCCTATTAATTGTGCAGAACTTAATATTTCAGATATTAATACAATTTTTTCTAAAATTTTATATGAATTTCCTGTTAGCCAAATTAACTTTTCTTTGCCTAAATGGATTAATGGTTTAAGCCTTAATCATTCATTAAAAACAGATCTTTTCACAAGTATTAATTCTTGTTTTAATAATATCTCAATATTAAAGGATTCTTCAGTATGTTGCTCTGAACTTTCTAAAAACGAGTTAATTACAAATGTTCATATAGATAATATAGAACTTGGTACTGGTAAAGTTAATATTTCTATAGATTTAAAAGATGATTTATTCTATCAGGTTTTAACCCAAATGACAGGTGTTACTATTTCTAATGAAGGAGATTTATTTGCAATAATTAATAATCTTTCATCTACTAAAAAGAAATATGATAAAATTGCATCTGCTTTAGAAGAAGTTGATAGAAAAGGATATGGAATTGTTACCCCATCTATTGATGAGCTTATTTTAGATGAACCTGAAATGGTTAAACAAGGCTCTCGTTTTGGAGTTAAACTAAAAGCAACTGCTCCTAGTCTTCATATTATTAAAGCAAATATTGAAACTGAAGTTTCCCCTATTGTTGGTTCTGAAAAGCAATCTGAAGAATTAGTAAATTACTTACTTTCTAGTTTTGAAAATGATCCAATTAAGATTTGGAATTCAAATATTTTTGGTAAAAGCTTACATGAACTGGTTAATGAAGGTTTACAAACTAAACTTGCTAAAATGCCTGAAGAAGCTCAAGTAAAGCTTCAAGAAACTCTAGAGCGTGTTGTTAATGAAGGAAGTAGTGGTTTGATTTGCATAATACTATAGTTTATTATTATTGTAACAGATATTTAAGTTATTACAGAAATTTCTAAACAAATATTTGAAATTCTAACAACAAATATAGAATTATCTAACAATCACATTAGTTGACTTAAACGTTCCTAGTGCTGGTGAAATTATGGATGATTCTCAAAGAGAATAAAATTTTGAAATTATAGTTAATTTTGCGAAAACTAATAGTATTAACACTGAGCCACCTAAGTAATATCGGGATTTACGTAGATATAGCTCAAATGTACATTCTGGATATGGACCTTATTTTAAAAGATTACTTATGTATTATGGTTTGGAAAATATTCGTGATGCAATTCTTTTTCCAAGAACGTAAAAAAATGCTGAGTCTTAGAAGTAAGTTAAATAAATCACCTATATTTTTATAAAATATAGGTGATTTATTTAGGTAATATAATTTTGAAAATTCAATATGATTATTTTTATTTTATTTATCTATTTCTTGAGCAGTACTATCCTTGGTTGCATATTGGTCAATAGCTTTTATCATATCTTCATATGCTTTATTTCTAGCTTCAGTAGTTTTATCTCCAATTAATTCATTTGCTTTTAATTTCAAATCTTCTAAGCACTTTTTACTTTTATCAGATAATCCTTCCTCAGAACACGCCTTAATTGATTCTCCTAAAGCATTCCATGCTTCAGTTGTTTTGTCAAATGGCATATCCGGTACTTTAAAATTTTTTATAGCTGTCAATAATTGAGTAAAAGTATCTTTTGTTCCTTCTGTTCTTTGAACAAAACTCATATTCATTACCTCCTAAGTAGGATTATAATAAATTTGTCGTACAATGTCAAATTATATTGTAAACAAGCATACTGCACCATAAAATCAAATAATTAATATTTGTCCATCATGCCAATTTGAAATATTAAACTTTTATTCTGCAATTTATTTAGCTTTATCAAATATAATAAAAATTCATCATTGATTATATATAATTCAATTATGGTACTTGCAGTACCTGTAGCAACCCCTTGCAATTTTTATTATAATCTTGTATAATATGCACATATTGCATATAAGGAGAGATTTTAATGAAAAAATTAACAATTAAAGATTTATACAAAGATTATAAAAGTTTTGAAAATAAGCAGGTTTCTTTAGAAGGATGGATTAGAACTGTTCGTGATTCTAAGACATTTGGATTTATTGAATTAAATGATGGCTCATATTTTAAAAATATTCAAATTGTAATTTCAGATAAATTAGATAATTTTAAAGATTTAGTAAAACTTACAATAAGTTCATCTATAAAAGTTACAGGAACTTTAGTAATTACAGAAAATTCTAAACAACCATTTGAAATACAAGCAACAAACATAGAAGTATTTAATTTAAGTGATAGTGATTATCCTTTACAAAAAAAGAGACATACTTTTGAGTATTTAAGAACAGTGGCTCATCTTAGACCTAGAACAAATACTTTTAATGCAATTTTTAGAATTAGAAGTGTAGCAGCATTTGCAATTCATGAATACTTCCAAAATAATGGATATGTATATGTTCATACTCCAATTATTACATGTGCAGATTGTGAAGGTTCTGCAGAAATGTTTAAATTAACAACTATGGACTTAGAAAAACCTCTACCAAAAAATGAAGATGGCACAACTGATTTTTCTAATGATTTATTTGGAAAAGAAGCTTATATTACAGGTTCTGGTCAACTTCATGGAGAAACATTTGCGGCAAGTTTCGGAAAAATTTATACATTTGGACCAACACTTCGTTCAGAAAACTCAAACACAAAAACACATGCCAATGAATTTTGGATGATTGAACCAGAAATATCATTTTGTGATTTAGAACAATTAATGGATATAGAAGAAGATTGTTTAAAATATATTGTTGAAAAAGTATTAGAAAGATGCCCTGAAGAGATTAACTTCTGTGACCAATTTATAGAAAAAGGACTTAAAGAAAAATTAAACAAATTACTTAATTCTTCTTTTGTAAGAATTGACCATAAAGATGTTATAGATATTCTTAAAAAAGCTGATAGAAAATGGGAATTTGAACCTGATTATGGTGAAGATTTAGCTAAAGAACACGAAAAATATATTACAGAATATTTTAATGGTCCTGTTTTTGTTAAAAACTGGCCAAAAGATATAAAATCTTATTATATGAAGTTAAATTCAGATGGAAAAACAGTTGCAGCGGTTGACTTAGAGGTTCCTGGAGCTGGTGAAATTATGGGTGGTTCTCAAAGAGAGGAAGACTATGATACATTAGTTAAACTTATGGAAGCTAAAGGTATAAAAACAGAACCTCTTTGGTGGTATTTAGATTTACGTAGATATGGTTCAAATGTACATTCTGGATTTGGTCTTGGATTTGAAAGATTACTTATGTATTTGACTGGTATGGAAAATATTCGTGATGTTATACCTTACCCAAGAACACCAAAAAATTGTGAATTTTAATATATTATTATTTATTAAAAAAAGCCTAGATTTATCTAGGTTTTTTATTTTATCGCAAATTTTGACAAGTTTCTTTTATCTTATGTTCTATAATTATGTTTAGGCAACTAGCCTCGAGAGGAGGTGAAAATAATGCCTAAGTTTCAAAAAGAGAAGCAAAATAAAGAAGATACTAATAGGATTCAAGAATTTTTACATAAATTATTAAAAGCATCTAAGACAATTCTTGAAATAATATTAGTATTAAAAACAATTATTGAAATGCTTTTCAATTAATTGTAAAAAATCTCCTGTATCTGCATATACAGGAGATTTTTGGTATCATATAAATACCAGACAACTAATGCCTAAGTTTCAATTATATATATTATACACTAATTCAAAAAAAATTCAATTATTTTTAAAAATAATTGATCGACTTTTTTTGACTTTATATTTTCTTGCACATTCCAAGCTTTATATTTCATTTTGGATTTTGGATTTTAGTTTTAGATTCGAAATATTATTCTATCGCAAATTTTGACAATTTTCTTTTATCTTTTGTTCTATAATTATGCTTAGTCAACTAGCCTCGAGAGGAGGTGAATAAAATGCCTAAACAATTCAAAGAGAAACAAAAGAAAAAAGATACTAATATTGTTCAAGAATTTTTACATAAATTATTAAAAGCATCTAAGACAATTCTTGAAATAATATTAGTATTAAAAACAATAATTGAAATACTTTTCAATTAATTGTAAAAAAATCTCCTGTATGCGCAAATACAGGAGATTTTAGTGTTTATAACACCGACAACTTAATGCCTAAACAATCATCTATATATATTATACACAATTATCAAAAAATTACAATTAATTTTTAATATTTATATTATAAATCGTTCGATTTTTTTTGACTTATTCTTCCTCTTCATCTTCCTTACTTAAATCTCTTGGTCTCATAAGTGGATATAAAACTACATCTCTTATGTTTTGGCTGTTTGTTAAGAATTGTAAGAATCTATCTATTCCTAATCCCCAACCAGAAATTGGTGGCATACCATATTCCATAGCTCTAATGTATTCATAATCAATACTCATAGCTTCTTCATCACCTTGAGCTTTTAGTTTACTTTGCTCAATTAATCTTTTTTCTTGTTCTCTTGCGTCTACAAGCTCTGAATATCCATTTATTATTTCTTGTCCATTTACAACTAATTGGAATCTATCTGTAAGATTTGGATTTTCATCATTACTTCTAGCTAAAGGTGATAAGTCTATTGGATGTTTAATTAGATATGTTGGCTCTATAATAGATGGTCTACTTACCTTTTTATAAAGTTGATCTATTAAGTTTCCTCTTCCAAGTTCTTCTAAATTATCAGCTTCTAACTTAATATTTTGATTTTTTATTTCATTAAGTAAACTTTCAGCAGTATCAAATTTATCTATATCAATTCCACAATCTTTTAAAATAAGTTCTCTAAATGATACTATTTTCCATTCTCCACCAAAGTTGATTTTTTTGTCTCCTATTTGAACATTTAAATCACCATCATAAAGATTGCTTAAAATATAAATAATCATTTCTTTTAAAAATTTCATATTATCTTCATAATTCCAATATGCACTATACCCTTCAACCATTGTGAAATCTTGTAAGTGATTTGCATCCATTCCTTCATTTCTGAAGTCTCTTGCAACTTCATATACATTATTAAATCCACCAATTATTAATTTTTTTAATGTTAATTCAGGTGAAATTCTTAAATATACTTCTTGGTCTAAGCTATTATGATGAGCTGTAAATGGTTTAGCAGTTGCACCTGAAGCTGTATTTTGAAGTGCTGGTGTTTCAACTTCTATAAATCCATGTTCATCTAAGAAGTTTCTTAAAAGTCTTACAAATTTTGATCTTAATAAAAATTTCTTTTTCGTATCTTCATTCATTATTAAATCAAGATGACGTTCTCTATATATTGCTTCAACATTTGTTAATCCATGATATTTCTCAGGAAGTGGACGAAGTGCTTTACCTAAAAACATGTAAGAGTATACTTGAACACTTTTTTCTCCAGATGAAGTTGTAAATATTTCTCCATTTACCCCTATAAAATCTCCAATATCTAGTATTTCGTGGAATTTTTTATATTCTTCTTCTCCTAAATCATCTCTTTTAATAACTAATTGAATATGACCTGTAATATCTGATAAATCTATAAATGAGATTTTTCCCATTTTTCTTTTTGACATAACCCTTCCAGCTACAGAAACATTTTTTGTTCCATCTTCTAATTTTCTTGCATCCCCTATTTCGTGAGTTGTTTCATATCTTTCAGGATGTGGATGAATTCCATAATTTTCTATTTTTTGTAATTTTTCATTTCTTGCTGCCATAAGCTCTTTAACATTTGCCATAAATCTATCTCTCCTCTTTTTTATAATATGCATATTTTACACTTTTTTCAAGCATTTGTCAAATTATACAAATTCTTCCCAAACTATATTTGCTAAATCTATTCCCTTATTTGTAAGCTTTATATTATCTTCTTCCACAACTATTAGTCTTTCTTCTACTAATTTATTCAATTCATTTCTAAAAATAAATAATGGATTTTCTCCAAATTTTTCTTTAAACCTTTGAATAGATACTCCATCTATTTTTCTAAGTCCTAATAGCATATATTCTTTTTTCTTTTCATTTCCGCTTTGCACTTCTTGAATAGTTTTATTATTTTCAAATTGATTATTGCTACAATTCTCGATATATTTATTTAAATTAGATGTATTTGAAAATCTAATATTTTCTAAATATGAATGTGCAGCTAAACCAAAACCAATATATTCTTCTTGATTCCAGCAATCTAAATTGTGTTTTGATTCATATCCTTTTTTTGCAAAATTGGATATTTCATAATGATTATATCCATTTAGTTCTAAGTAATCCTTAACATACCAATACATATTCCTTTCTGTTTCTTCATCTTGTAATTGTAATTTTCCTTTTTTTATCAAATTATCAAGTTTGGTGCCTTCTTCTAAAATTAAAGAATAAACTGAAATATGATTTGGTTCAAGATTTATAACATTTTCTAAAGTTTCTTTTATATCTTTTATTGTTTGATTAGGTAATCCTATCATTAAATCCACATTAATATTATTTAATCCAACATTTTTTGCTATTTTATATGTATTTAAAAAATCTTCATAATTGTGGATTCTTCCAATTTGCTTTAGTAATCTATCTTGTGAAGCTTGAAGTCCTATGCTTAATCTATTAATTCCTATTGATTTATATGCACTTAATTTTTCTAAGTTTACAGTTCCTGGATTTACTTCAATTGTAATTTCTTTTGCATTATTTGTTGGGATAATACCCAATACTTTTTTTATATATTTTTCATCAATAAATGATGGCGTTCCTCCTCCTATATATATTGTTGATATTTCATACTTTTTTTTATCATTAAAAAAATTATGTATTTCCATACATAATGCATTAATGTATTTTTCCTGTTGCTTTTCCAAGTTTTCAAAGGAAATAAAATCACAATAATAGCATTTTTGTTTACAAAATGGTATATGTATATATAGTCCTATTTTTTTCATTTTATATCATTCCCTTCACAAAGTATAAATTTTTTGGAAAAATCTAATAATTATAGATTTAAATAAACCTTAGATAAAAACAATTCTATTTATATTTATATTTATATTTATATTTATATTTTTTAAAATAATATCCTATATTAAAACAAAAGAGATGCTTCAATTAAATTAAACACCCCTTTTACTCTATTTAATTTTCTGTTTGAGGTCCTACATATTCTGCTGAACCAAATGCTAGTATTAATGTAAAGATAAATGGTAAAAGTATTAATCCGACAGCAAAACCTGTTGATTTACCAAATGCCTTTGCTAATCTTAAGTTTAATATAATTGTAAGTACTAGCATTACAATTGCACCAACACAAGGAATTATACTTGTTAAATATAATAGAAGTAGCCATGGATTTAATCCAACAATTTTAAATAATACAACAGAATTATATATTGGTATTAAAGATTTCCACCCAGCTTCTCCTGCTTTAGTAAATATTTTCCAATATGCAACAATAGCTACTACTAAAGCAATAATAATAAATACACTATATGTACTCATCATTGCTCTAACTTGTTCTACATCTACTGCTGTTGTCATGTTCATATTTATTTCCCCCTTTCATTAATATATTTTTTTTATACCATAAAATCAATAAATATTCAATACAAAATTCGACATTTTATTCTGCTAATTTCACTATTTTTTTCAATCTATAATTTACACCTGATTTTCCAATAGGTTGCTCTAGTTTTTGTCCTAATTCTACTAGTGAAATATTAGGATATTTTAGTCTTAATTCAGCAATTTCCTTTAAATTATCATCAAGCTTTTTAAACCCTCCATTTTCTTTTAGTTTTCTAATAGCATTAACCTGTTCAACTGATGCATTTAATACTTTATTAAAATTGGCAGATTCACAATTTACTAATCTATTTACCTTATTATTCATAGACCTTTGAACTCGTATCTCTTCAAAGTTTATTACTGCTTTATTTGCACCAATAAAAGCAAGAAATTTAGATATTTCCTCTCCATCTTTTAAATATAATTTTAATTTTCCCTTTTTAAAGTAAATATCAAATTTTTTTAATAAATCTAATATTTCTTGTGCATCTGTCTCATTATTAAAACTACATTCTAAATGATATCTTTTTTTAGGATCGTTAATAGAACCTGAACCCATAAATAATCCTCTAATATATGCTTTTATTTCATTTATACATTCATAAATATCTATTTTTTTATAATCAAACTTTGAAAAATTTTCTAAATCCTTCTTATTAAATTCTATATAAAAAATTTTCCCATTAACATCTATATTAAATTGGTTAATTCCAATATTTCTAATTAATTTTGCAAAACGGTCAATATTATAATCATTCTCTGTTGAAAATCTTATATACTTTCCTTCGTAAGATATATTTTTACTTAACAAATAACCTAAAAATTCCATTTCAACTTCTTTTTTATTTGATAAATTAGCTAATTTACTTAATTCTACTTTTACCTCTTTTGAAAAAGACATCCTATATTTTTCTCCTTTTTCCATTATTTTAATTTTGGGACAGACCTTCTTCAATTTCGGGACAGTCCCGTTTTCAAAATGGGACAGACCTTATTTACAAAATGTTTCTAAAATCGTCATTTTTCCTTCAAATTCATATTCTCCTAATGAAGCAGGTATTAAAAAACTGTCTCCCTTTTTTATTTCGTATTTTTTATTTGTTGTTTTTATACTTCCATTTCCATCTACGATATTTATTAAGTAGCATGTATCTAAATTACTTCTATCCTTAAAAGTATTATTAGTCTCTATTTTTTTTACCTCAAAAAAATCATTATTAGAAAGTATTTGAATTTCATCTTGATTTTTATGGATTATCTCTGGAATTAACTTAGAGCTTATTGTTTCAATTGCTTGTTTTTTATGTAATTCTCTATAATTTCCATTTTTATCTCTTCTATCCCAATCATACACTCTAAAAGTTACATCTGAATTTTGTTGAATTTCACAAATTAGTATTCCTCCTAGTATTGCATGAACTGTTCCTGCGGGAATATATATTGAATCACCTTTTTTTACATCTGCATATCTTATATATTCTTTTATTTTATTATTTTCTATAATATCTTTTAATTCATCTTTGCTTACTACTTTATTTAATCCTGCAATAATTTGTGAATTTTCTTCACAATCCATAATATACCATAATTCATTTTTTCCGCTTAATCCTATTTTGTTGGCATATTCATCATTAGGATGTACCTGAATAGATAAGTTTTGATTTGCATCTATGTATTTAATAAGTAAAGGAAACTCATCTTTATCTACACATTTTGCTCCAAATATTTCTTTTCTTGTTTCTATTTTATTAAATAATTCTGATAAAGTCATTCCTTTATACTCTGTATTCTTTATTTTACAATCTCCATTTTTATTGCTTGATATTTCCCAACTTTCAGCTGTAATACTAAAAGTAGAATTTTTATTTAACTCATTTTTTAGTCTATTTCCACCCCATAAATAGTCTTTAAAAACTGGCTTCATAAACAATAAATCCATATTTAATACTAATCCTTTCCAAAATATAAGTATATTCAAAACATTTATAAAGAAAAAATTGCTGCTTTTATTTTTATCCCTTGGCTTGAAAACATTTTTTCATGCTCTGTTTCTATATTTTCCCAAAAATCAGTTTCATTATGTAGATCTTCTGTTTTCTTAACTACTTCAAATCCTTCTTGTTTAAAATACTCTAAGCTATCAAAATATAAATTATCATCATCTGTTTTGAAATATATTTCAGCACTTGGTTTTATAAATTCTTTATATTTTTGTAATTGTTTTATATGAGTTAATCTTTTTTTATGATGTTTACCTCTAGGCCATGGATTACAAAAATTAATGTATATTCTATCTATCTTATCTTCTTTTGAAAAAATCAGATTGATTCTTTCTATATCAAATCTAGTAATATACAAATTATCTATATCTAAATCTTTTTCATTATATTTTTTTTCAATATTTCTTTTGGCTAGACCTAACATTGCATCTATTAAATCTATTGCTATGAAATTTATTTCTTTATGATTACTTGCCATCTCAGAAATAAAATTCCCCTTTCCACATCCTAATTCTAAATAAAGAGGCAAAGAAGGATTTTTAAAACAGTCCTTCCAATTGCCTCTTTTTGTTTCAGGATTATCTACATAAAAAGGACTAGCTTCAAGTTCAGGTCTTGCCCATTTTTTGTATCTAATTCGCATAAAATTCTCCATTCTTGTTTTTAAAATGTTATTTATTTTAATATTTTAACATTTTATTCAGCACTTGAGTCATCTTTATTCGTATTCTCAGCTGGAGCTTCTTTTTCTTCAGAAGCTTCTTCTGCAACAGGTGCTACTTCTTCTGTAGTAGCTGTTTCTTCTGCAGTTTCTGTAGCATTATCTACAGTATCAGTAATTTCTTCTTTAACAGTTGTTTCTTCAACAACTGGTGTAGCTTCAGTTGCTTCGGTAGCTTCAACATTTTCTACTACCTCTGTTACTTCTTCTGCTTTTACATCTTCTTCAGTTTCAGCGTTTTCAGCTATTTCTTCTCCTTTAAGAGTTATTTCTTTATTTTCAATTCTAGCTCCTAATTTTTCTTTAGTCTTAGCAGCTTTTCCTATTCTATCTCTTAAGTAGAATAATTTGGCACGTCTTGCTTTACCTACTCTAACTACTTCAACTTTTTCAACTAATGGTGAGTGAATTAAAAATGTTTTTTCAACACCTACACCATAAGAAATTTTTCTTACAGTAAATGTTTTATTAACTCCTGCACCTTGAACTTTTATTATTGTTCCTTCAAATACTTGTATTCTTTCTTTGTTTCCTTCTTTTATCTTAACATGAACTCTAACAGTATTTCCTATTTTTAAATCTGGTATTGATGCTTTTATTTGTTCATGCTCAATAGATTTTATAATATCCATTTTAAATCCTCCTTATTAAATTTCTATTGTCGCTAAGCATTCTTAGTCAATAGATTTATTATTTAAGACCTTTTTATTACTATAATTTTATTTTAGTAAATCTGGTCTTTTTAATTTTGTAATTTCAATTGATTTTCCTTTTCTCCATTTTTCTATTTCCTTGTGATTCCCGAGAAAGAAGAACTTCTGGAACTTTAACATTTTCAAAAACTTCTGGTCTAGTATATTGTGGATATTCAAGCATTCCATTTGAAAATGACTCTTCTTTAACAGATTCATTTGATAATACTCCTTCTTTATATCTAGAAACACTATCAATTAATACCATTGCTGGAATTTCTCCTCCTGTTAAAACATAATCTCCAATCGAAATTTCTTCATCTACAATTTTGTCTAAAACTCTTTGATCTATTCCCTCATAATGTCCACAAAGTAATATTAAATGAGATTCATTTGATAACTCAACAACTTTTGATTGATCTAATTTTTTTCCTTGAGGTGACATGTATATAACTTTTGCATCATTAGAATCTATTGATTTATATGCATCATATATAACATCTGCCTTCATTACCATTCCAGCTCCGCCACCATAAGGAGTATCATCTACCTTTTTATGTTTATCTTTAGAAAAATCTCTAATATTTATTAGATTTATTTCTATTAGACCTTTTTCTTTTGCTCTTCCAATAATACTTTGATTAAGAGCTTGAAACATTTCTGGAAAAAGTGTTAAAATATCAAATTTCATTCTATTAACCCCTTAATTAAATGAACAGTAATTTTTTCATTATCTAAGTCAATATTTTTTATGACATCATCAATATATGGTAATAAAAACTGTTTTCCTAATTCATTTTTAACAACATATATATCAGAACTTCCTGTATTATAAATATCTTCTAAAACACCTAGCTTTTCTCCATTTTCTAAATATACATTTAAACCAATTAGATCTGTTATAAAATATTGTCCTTCTTCTAGTGGAATTGCATCTGATCTATCAATTTCAACTATGCTGTTTCTAAGCTTTTCAGCTTGTTCCACAGTTTCAATTCCCTTAAATTTAATAAGAACCATATTTTTTTGATATTTTATTTGTTCGATTTCAAACTTATTATTTTTTATAAATACATTTTTTAGTTCATCAAATCTGTTAATATTATCTACATAAGGATATAATTTTACAAAACCTTTAATTCCAAATACATTAACAATTTGACCAACCTCTAATTTTTCTTTTTTCATTTTTTTATTAACCTATTTTTTATTATCCTATAAATTCAACTGTTGCTTTTTTATGTTCTTTTGCAGCTACAGCTTTCATTACTGTTCTAATTGATTTAGCTATTCTTCCTTGTTTACCAATTATTTTACCCATATCGCCTTCAGCAACCTTAACTTCAAAAACAACTGATTGTGTTCCATCAATTTGGTTAACTTCTACTGAATCTGGGTTATCTACTAAATTAGTAATTATTGTATGTAATACTTCTTTCATTTTTTTGTCCTTTCCTTTTGTTTTTAATTCAATATTGTTTAATTAGTACTATTATTTGTTTGATTGTTCAATAAGTTTTTTAACTGTGTCTGTTGGTTTTGCACCATTTTTTATCCATTTTTCTACTTTTTCAGAATCAAGAACTATAGTTGATGGATTTGTCATTGGATCATAAGTTCCAATTTGTTCGATTATTTTTCCATCTCTTGGGCTTCTAGAATCAGCAACTACTATGTGATAGAAAGGAGCTTTTTTCTTTCCTTCTCTTTGTAATCTTATTTTTACCATTTTGTTCACCTCCTGTAATTAATATGTAATTTATAAATTTAAAAAATTAATAACTTAAAATAATAATATAAATTTAAAAATAATTATTTCTACATCATATTTTTAAATTCATCCATTTGATCTAGTTTTAATCCCTTCATTAATTTCCTCATTCCACCTTTTGTTTTCATTTTAGTCATCATTTGCTGTGTTAATTTGAATGATTCTATAAATTTATTTATGTCGTGTACTTGTGTTCCACTACCTTTTGCAATTCTTTTTCTTCTACTAGCATTTAATATATCAGGATTTTTTCTTTCTTTTGCTGTCATAGAAGTTATTATTGCTTCTATTTTAACAAGCTCTTTATCATCAACTTTAACATCTTTTAGTCTATCTGCTCCAGGAAGCATTTTTAATATTGAAGAAAAAGAACCCATTTTCTTAATTTGTTTTAATTGAGTTAGATAATCGTCTAAATCAAATTTATTTTTTTGTAACTGTTTTTCTAATTTTTCTGCTTCTTGTATGTCTAAGGCTTCTTCTGCTTTTTCAACAATTGATAAAATGTCTCCCATTCCTAATATTCTAGTTGCCATTCTATCTGGATGAAATTCTTCAAGCTCGCTTAATTTTTCGCCAACACCTGCAAATTTTATTGGCTTTCCAGTAATTTTTTTAACTGATAATGCTGCACCACCACGTGTATCACCATCTAATTTTGTTAAAACTATACCATCTATTCCAACTTTTTCATTAAATGATTGTGCTACATTAACCGCTTCTTGCCCAGTCATTGCATCAACTACAAGTAAAATTTCATGTGGTTTTACTGATCTTTTTATATCTGTAAGTTCTTGCATTAATTCTTCATCTATTTGAAGTCTACCTGCTGTATCTATTATAACTACATCACATAGTTTTGAAATAGCTGTATCTACTCCTCTTTTTGCAATTTCAACTGCATTTTTAGTGTTTTCTTCACTGTAAACTGGAATATTTAATTGCCCACCTACAACCTGAAGTTGCTTTATAGCTGCAGGTCTATATATATCACATGCAACTAATAATGGTTTTTTACCTTTTTTTCTTAAATAATTTGATAGTTTTCCTGCAAGCGTTGTTTTTCCTGCACCTTGAAGACCTACTAACATAATTACAGTTGGAGGATTAGGAGAAATTGTTATTTTGCTATCTGTTCCTCCTAATAATTCTGTTAATTCATCTCTAACAATTTTTACAACTTGTTCTCCAGGTTTTAATGATCTCATTACATCTTGCCCAAGTGATTTTTCTTGAACAGTTGCAATAAAGTCTTTAACAATTTTATAGTTTACATCTGCTTCTAATAAAGCAAGCTTAACTTCTCTTAGCATTTCTTTCATATTGCTTTCTGTAATTCTTGCTTCACCTTTTAGTTTTTTTGTTATGTCTTGAAGCCTAGAAGATAAACCCTCAAAAGCCATAATTCCCTCCAATTTAAAAATCTAATTTTTCAATAATTTGCGTAATATATTCTTCTACTTTGCCATAATCTTTTGATTTTTGTAATTTTTCAATTATTTTTTTTATTTCTTTTTCTTTTTTATAAAATCCTAATTTTTTTTCATATTCATATAATTTATTTTTTGATTTTAATAAAATTGTTCTTACAGCCTGCCTTGTTATGTTTTCATTATCTCCTATTTCTGATAAAGAATAGTCCTCATTATAATATAAATCCATATATTTTTGCTGGGTTTCTGTTAGTAAATTTCCATATAGCGAAAGCAATATACTTAATTCAATTTTCTCTTCCACTTTTTCACTTCTTTCTTTTATTAAAATCAGTATTTTTTCTTTAATACTATTTTCAATTTTCAATAAAAAATAAACTATGTCTGTAATATGAATATAGTTTACACTTTTTTTGTTAGTTTGTCAATACTTTTTTATAATTATTTACTTTTTTATTTAACTAAAAAAGCAAATATGACATATTATAATCATCTTTGCTTTTTATATAAATCAAGATATTTAATTATTATCTTCCTTTTGCTGGAAGACGTGGAATTATTTTTCCAACAAAATCATTAAAGTTTTGAGTTTGTAGAATAATTTTACCTGGTCCAGTTAATTTAGTAAGGAATAATCCTTCTCCTCCTAAAAATATATTCCCAAGTCCTTTAACTGTTTCTATTTCATAAGATACTCTACTGTCAAATGCAACAACATTTCCAGTATCTACCTTAATTACTTCTCCAGGTGCTAATTCTTTTTCTATAACATCTCCATCTACTTCTAAAAACACCATTCCATTTCCTTGTGCTTTTTGTAAAATAAATCCTTCTCCTCCAAATAGTCCTGCACTAAATCTTTTTGTGAATGCAACACTTGTTTCAACATTTGACTCTGCACACAAAAATGCACCTTTTTGCATAATTAGTCCACCTGGTAGATCTTTTAAATTAACTGGTACTACTGAACCAGGAACTGTTGATGCAAAAGCTACAACTGCTCCATCTACATCAGCTGAGTAATTAGCCATAAACATTGACTCTCCAGCAAACATTCTTCCTAGACCTTTCATGATTCCACCACGTGCATTTGTTTTCATAGAAATACCTTGACTTTGATATGCCATTCCTCCTGATTGAGTGTATACAGTTTCTCCTTTTGAAAGTTTCATTTCAACTAGTGGTACAGTTTGACCTATAATTTTGTACTCCATTTATTTTCCTCCTTTTATTAATATATTTTTATAATACTATTTCATTGCATTATTGTCAATGGTCTAAAAACTAAATATATAATGTAAAAATCACAATATATAAATAGTAAAAAAAGTTTATTCAAATATTTCATTTTCTTTTAATTGGTTACCTCTTAAAAAATCTAAAATACTCATCTTTTTTGAGTTTTCCCCTTGAATTTCTAAAATTGAAATAATTCCATCTTTTCCTTTAATAAATAACCCTTTTTTACTGTTAGAAAGAATTATTTGACCATTTTCCTTATTATTTATATCTATTTTATCAATATTTTCAATACCTTCAATATTATTTATATCAATAACTTCTGCTTTCCAAAATTTTAATTTTTTCCCATTTAAAGTACTATATGCTCCCATAATTGGATTTAGGCCTCTAATTAGATTATATATTTCTTTAATAGATTTGTTGTTCCAATCAATTTTAGAAATCTCTTTTGTAAGCATTGGCGCCATTGAGAAATCTCCTGTTTGTGGTATTCTTGGAGCTACATTTTTTTCAATTTTATCTAATGTTTCTACCAATAATTCTCCACCTATTTTTGATAGTCTGTCCCATAATTCTCCAGTTGTTTCGTGTTCTCCTATTTCAACCTCTTTTTGTAAAATCATGTCTCCTGTATCCATTCCTTCATCCATATACATTGTAGTAATCCCAGTTTTAGATTCTCCATTTATAACTGCCCATTGAATTGGAGCAGCTCCTCTATATTTAGGTAAAATTGAACCGTGTACATTTACACATCCTTTTTTAGGAATTTCTAATATTTCTTTTGGAAGAATTTTCCCATAAGCTACAACACAAATAACATCTGGATTTAATTTTTTTATTTCATTTAAAAATTCATCATTATTTCTAACTTTGATTGGTTGATAAATTTTTAAATTCTTCTCCAAAGCATATTCTTTTACAGGTGAACATACCATTTTCATTCCTCTTCCTTTAGGCTTGTCAGGATTGGTAACAACAGCCAATATTTCATTTCCCGCATTATATACCGCTTCTAACGAATCTTTTGCAAATGATGGTGTTCCCATAAATACAATTTTCATTCTAAAACATCCCTTTCGTATAATAGCAAATTAGATTTAATAAAAAAACTTCTAAATTCCTTGAATTATTTTGGTTCAACATATTCCAATGTACCAGGAATTACTAAATCTGTAAATAAAGTTCCATTTAAGTGGTCAACTTCATGGCAAATAGCTTGCGCAAGTAACTCCTTTGCTTTAAGTTTTTGTAGTTTAGCATTTTTATCATAAAATTCTACATGAACTTCCTCTGGTCTCATAACTTTACCAAATTCGTTTGGAAAGCTTAAGCATCCTTCCTGACATTCTCTAGTTCCTTTAGTTTTAGTAATTTTTGGATTTATCAAAACATAAGGTCCTTTATCATCTTCTACATCTATAACTATAATTTGTTTTAATACACCAACTTGTACTGCAGCAAGACCTACTCCCCCAAAATGATACATTGTATCTAACATATCTTCAATTAAATGTTGATTTCTCTCTGAAGTTATATCATCAATACTAACTTCTTTAGATTTTTTTCTTAAAATTTCATCTTCTTGCTCTCTTATTTGTCTTAATCCCATTTCTTTCTCCTTTTAAATTACTAGTTTTTATTTTTTTCAATACTACTTAATATTACAAATTTATAATATTTTTTCATGCCATATTATTAGAATTTATATCTAAATAAACTTTTGTATTTTTAATATTTTTATCATATATGTTTTTTAAACATTTATTTAGAATTATATTAACATCCTTTGTTACAATGCCTTTAGCAATAATTCTCCATCTAAATTTGTTTTGAATTTTGTCTATTGGAGCTGGCATTGGCTGGAATACACTGATTCCATACTTTTTTAGATTTTTTTCTAACATTTTATAAACATATAAGCTTACACTTTTTATTTCATTTTCGTTTTCTCCTGAAAAACCTGCAACTATTATATCGCAAAAAGGCGGATATTTCAACTGTTTTCTTAATTTGATTTCTGTTTGATAAAACAATTCATAATTTTGTGTTTTAGAAAGTTCTATTGGAAAACTGTTTGGGTTATATGTTTGAATAATTACATTTCCAGGTAATTCTTCTCTACCAGCTCTTCCAGCAACTTGTGTTAGTATTTGAAAAGTTCTTTCATTTGCTCTAAAATCTTCTTGATTTAAAGAACTATCTGCAGCAATTACTCCAACTAATGTTACTTTTGGAAAGTGATGGCCTTTAACTACCATTTGTGTTCCAATTAAAATATCAATGTTTTCTTCCTTAAATTTATTTAAAATATCTTCATGTGAATTTTTTTTAGTAATCGTGTCTATATCCATTCTAATTGTTGAAGCTTCTGGAAATAATTTATGAATTTCATTTTCTAGTTTTTGTGTACCCATTCCAAAATATCTAATTTTTTCACTTTTACAATTAGGACAATATTTATCAGGTATTTTTTGGTATCCACAATAATGGCATTTTAATTTATTTTGTGTTATATGGTATGTTAAGCTTATATCACAATTAGGGCATTTTAATGTATGCCCACATTCTCTACACATTATAAAAGTTGAATACCCTCTTCTATTTAAAAATAAAATAGTTTGATTTTTTTTCTTTATATTCTCTTCAATTTTTTCATATAACTCTGTACTAATCATTGATTTATTTCCAATTGCTAATTCTTTCTTTAAATCAACAATTGTAACTTCAGGCAGGTTTGAATTATTTGCTCTTTTAGTGAGTGATAGTTTTGTAATCTCTCCGTTTTCGGCTTTATAAAAAGTATTAATATCTGGAGTTGCACTTCCAAGAACTACTACAGAATTTCTTTTTTTAGCAATAAACTCTGCTACTTCTTTTGCACAATATCTTGGTGTTGATTCTGATTTATATGATTGATCATGTTCTTCATCTATTATAATTAATCCCAAATTTAAAAAAGGGGCAAAAATTGCAGATCTAGCACCTATTACTATTTTAGCTTTATTATTTTTTATTCTCATCCATTCATCATGTCTTTCTCCAATAGAAAGCTTGCTATGTAATACTGCTATTTTTTCTTTTCCAAATCTTCCAATAAATCTTTCTAACATTTGTGGTGTTAAAGATATTTCTGGTACAAGTACTATTACATCTTTGTTTTGACTAATTGTTTCCTCAATTAATTGTAAATAAACCTCTGTTTTTCCAGAACCAGTAATACCATATAATAAGTACTCATCAAATTTATTATCTTTTATTGATTTACAAATAGTATTAAAAGCCAATTTTTGCTCTTCATTTAATTCTAATTTTTTATTTTTTATTATTCTTTTGCCTACTAATGGATTTCTATCTTTTTGCTCTTTTACAATTTTTATTATATCTTTTTCAATAAGAGAATTAACTGTACTTCTTGAGACTTCTACAATTTCTTCTGCTTCTTTAATAGTTATTCCATCATTTTTATTTAAAAAAGTAATTAATTTTTTTTGCTTTTCTCCCCTAATTTTATCTATTTCAATTTCATTATATGGTATTTTTAAATATATAAACTCATATATTTTTTCTTTTACTCTTTTTTCTTTTTGCTTATCTTTTGTTCCAGGAGTAAGCATAAGCTTTATACATTCTGAAACATTACAAAAATATTTTCTCGCCATCCATCTTGCTAAATCTATATTTAATTCTGATAAGTTTTCATCTAACTTTGCAATTTTTTTAACCTCATAATTTGACTTTTCTTTAATATTTATTATATAGCCTTGTTCTAGTTCTTTAAAATTCCCAAAAGGAACTAGTACCCTACTTCCAACAAATACCAAATCTTCTAGTTCCTTTGGTATTTCATAATCAAATTTTCTGTTTAATTTTCTTGCCTTACTATCTATTATAACTTCTGCTATCATTTTTACTTCCTTTTCATTAATTATCGCTATTTTATCACATTGTATACTTAACCGCAAGGCACAATTTGTTTAACGTTTCCATCTAATATTTGATTAATCTTAAATGTTGACTTTTTTTCATCATTTTAGTACAATTTTCAAAGTAAAACATATTTAGTTTATTATTAAACTGCCATTTCTATAATTGATACTAAGAAAGGATAAAATCTAAAATGGAGCATTGGACAATAGATGATTATAAAAACTATGAAAATGGAAAAAAGACAAAAAAAGCCAAATACAGATCATATAAAACCTCTGTTGATGGACATACATTTGACAGCCAAAAAGAAGCTGAGTATTATCAAAGTTTAAAGCTAAGATTAAAAAGCAATGATATAAAAGGATTTTGTTTGCAACCAACATTTATTCTTGCACCTGGTTTAAAATATAAAGCTGATTTTATTACTTTTAATAATGATGGTACTTATGATGTAATTGATGTAAAAGGTTTTAAAACAAAAGAATACATTGCAAAGAAAAAAGTTTTCGAAGATAAGTATAATTTAAAAATAAAAGAAATTGAATGATTTCTAAATAGAAATCATTCAAAATTTTCTAATAATTCATTTAATTTTTCAATTCCAGTAACTTTAATTCCTTTTTTTAATTCTTCAATATCCTCATTTCCTAAATACTTTGTTGATAAGTCTGTATTTTTATAAAGTATTTCTTCATTGTTATTTCCTTCATAAAAAACACATATTACATCATTTATTGATTTAACTATAAATTTCTTATTCTCATCAGATACATTATTTGCAACTTCTGCATTTTCTTCTTTTATATTTACTGAAAAATCCTCCCATTCGTCAATACAATCATCTACAATATCTATTTCTGAAATTTCATCATTTTCTATTTTTACACTATTATTATTCTTTTTATTCACAGTAAAAATCACAACTAAAATAACACTTAATACAATCCCTATAATTATTAATATTTTTTTTAGCATAAAATAACACCTCAAAAATATTTTGTCTTAATTTTGTTATTTTATACATTTTACACTGTTTTTATAAATGATTTGAATATCAGACATATTTTCTTTTTCTAGTCTACTCATATTATACTGCTTTTTTATATTTTGCAAGTATTTTTAGTCACTTTTAATTAATGTATTCTTTGATTTTTATTTTTTTATTTCTACTCAATGTTATTGTTATCTCTCCCATTTTATCTGTCCTATAAATTTTCGCACCGTATTTTAGTCAATCTTTCTAGAACGCTATCATTTGGATGTCCAAAAGTATTGTTTTCTCCTACTCCAATTAATGCACTTTTTGGTTTAACTGCATCTATAAATTCTTCTGTTGATGATGTCTTTGAACCATGATGTGCAACTTTTAAAATATTTGATTTTAATAACTGTAAATTATTTCTATATTCTTGCAATATCTGTTTTTCAGCAATTTCTTCAATATCTCCAGTAAATAGCATTGAAAAGTTTTTATATACAAGTTTGCAGACAATAGAATTGTTATTTAAAATATTTTCAGATAATAAATTAGAATTATTAGGCCATAAAATGTCAAAATATACTTCATTTTCTATTTTTAATCTATCTCCTTGTCCCACAATTTGAACTTTGATTTTATTTTTCTTTACTATTTCTCTAAACTTTCTGTAATTTTCTGAATCTTCTCCTTGCTTTGAAATCACTACTTTATCAACTTTTAGCTCTTCCATAACAGTAAGCAAACCTCCAACGTGGTCAGTATCAAAATGACTTATTATTAAATAATCAATTGTTAAAATCTTTCTGTTTAATAAATATGGAACCAGAATTTTTGAACCTACATCAAAATCTCCATATTCACTTCCTCCCCCATCAACAAGAATTTTTTTATTATTTGGTGTTACAATTAGTGTAGAATCTCCGTTGCCCAACATCTATAAAATAGATTTTTAAATCTTTAGGAAGTATTTTAAATAAATTAAAAATCATTATAACTATTAAAAGATATACTAATATCTTTTTTCTTTTTGATTTAATTTTATATTTAAATAAATAAATCAGATTTAATATTCTCATTTGAAAAAAATCTTTGTTTTTCTGAAATTTAATTTTGACCATATAGAAAAAAATAAATATGAATAAATAGTAAATTATAAACCAATAAAATGATATTGAAATAAAGTTTATCTGACTTAATGGTAGCTTATTACCTAGTTCAGAAATATTTAATAAAAATCCAATAAATAATGATGTTAAAAACTTTATTGGAATCATTAGTATTTTTATGTTAAAAAAACTAATGATTATTGCTATAATACCACTTATTATTATAGGCATGGCAAGAAAACTAGCTATAATACAAATTATAATTGAAAAGACATTTATTTTATTAAAATACATCAACATAATTGGTGCAATTACTATATTTACAGATACACTAAGAACTAATGTATCTATTAAAGCTTGCCCTACTTTTGTTTCTAATAATTTAATTATTTTTTTTTGAATTAATTTATTTTTTCTTAATACATTAATTTTTCTTCTTTCTATCAAATTATTTATTATTAATTTTATTATAGGCCTTAAAGTAAAGATTCCTATAGTAGATATATATGAAAATACCAGTCCAATATCTAGTATTAAATATGGATTATAAACTAATATTATTAAAACAGACTGTCCTAAGCTTTCAAAGATGTCACTTTTTTTATAAAAAAATGTACTCATAATCAATAAAATTCCACTAATTCCTGCTCTAATTACAGATGGAGATATATTAATTACAAAAATATAAAATAGAATAAAAAGACATGTTAATACTTTAGAGTAATGTTTTCCAATTATTATATTTAAAAAAAAGGAAACAATTATAATAATACAATTAATATGCATTCCAGATATTGCAAGAATATATGAAATATTACTTTTAGAAAAATTATTAATTATTTCTTCTGAAAAATCTGATTTATCACCTATTATAATTCCTTTTAGTATATTGGTTTCATTATCTGTTAATTTAATTTTTTCTATTTGAAGTTTTATTTTATTATATATTTTATTTTTTATTTTTAAATAATTGTATTCTTTAACATTCTCTAATACTAAAATTGTATTAGATTTAATAGTTCCATATATTTTTTTAGTTTTTAAGTAATTTTTATAATCAAAACCTTTATAATCTCTTCTTTTTTGAGGTTCTTTATATACTCCTTTTATATTTACTTTATTTCCAATATCTAGGTTTTGCCTTGTATTTAAATATAAATACGTATTTTTATACTTTTTAGTTATTACTTTAATAATATAATTATCTTTAGTTTTATTGATTATTATTGCACTAATATTGATATTTTGATTATTTAAGTTTGAATACAAAAACTCATATTTGTAATTTTGAACTAAAACTATTGTATTTGAAATAAATGAAAACAACATTAAATATATGATTACTCTTTTTGTAAAAATTAAGTTAATATACCTTTTATATCTTGTAAATGAAATTAGTTTAAATTTATTTTTTTTACTCTTCTTCTTTTTTATAATTTTTAAGATTTTAAATAATATTATAAAGGCAAAATAAAAAAGGGCTATTGTAATTTTACAATAAAGCCCCATTATTATTCCTATTATATATCCGAAGAGCAATTGTTAATATTTTTCTATTATGTAACAATTGTACTCCTTTCAATTATAAAACTCTTCTAGCTCCAACATATCTTTGTGAGTAATAACTCTCTGATAAAGAAGATATTATTACACCCTTTCTTGAATTTGCAGCATGTATAAATGAATTTCCACCAATATAAATTCCAACATGACCTACTCTAGAATTTGATGAATCTCTAAAGATTAATATATCTCCTGCTTGTAAGTTTGATCTAGATACAGCTGTACCATTTGATGCTTGTGCAGATGATGTTCTACTTAATGATACACCAAAATGTCTATATACATAAGATGTAAATCCTGAGCAGTCAAAACCTGTAGATGGTGATGTTCCACCCATTACATATCTATAACCTAAATATTGTTTTGCATAAGAAATTACAGAAGATGCATTTCCAGATGACTTAGAACTAGCTTCTTCCTTAGGTGCAGGTTCTGGCTCTGGTTCAGATTCTGTATTTTGGTTACTAGATGTTTCTGTTGTTTTTGAAGGTGTTTCACTTCTTGATGTTACTTTTGTTTTTGAATCTGATAAATATTTATTAGATACATATCCGCTTTTTCCATTATACTCAACTTTTGCCCAAGAATCATCAATTATTTCAACTACTGTAACTTGATTATTTAAAGATAATTGGTCAATTGCTTCAGATGTTTTTTCTGCTGATTTTCTAACATTTAGTACCTCTGTAGATACATATTTTGTTTGTTTTACTTCTTTTTTATTCTCTTCTTGTTTGTTATCTTGTTTTTCTTCTTCTTTTTCTTCCTGTTGTTCAACTTCATTTTCAGAAGTACTTTCTTCTGATTTATTTGTTTCTTCAGTTGTTGTTGAATTTTCATTTTCTGTATTTAATTTAGATGTTAATACCCATCCTAAATTTCCTTCTATTTCTACATAAGCCCATTTATTTACTTTATCTACTACTTTAAAGCTTTTATTTTCTTCAATTGATAAAATTGTTGTTGAATTTATAGATGGTACTATTTTTATATCAATTTTATTTTTTAAAGTTCCAGAAAAACCAATTGGTAATTTTTCTTCCACTTTTTGTTCAGTCTGTTCTTCTGAATTATTATTTTGTTCATTTGTATTGTATTTTTCCGTATTTGATGTAATATCAGCATTTTCAAGAGAAATCATGTCTTTTCTAATATAACCTGATTTATTATTTGAGTAATTTACTTTATACCAATCTCCTTCTTCGGAGATAATTTCAACTTTTTCATTTAAAGAAACTAAATCAAGTATATTTGCCTCTGCTGAAGCTTTTTCTCTGATTCTTACATTGTCATTAATTACTTTTCCTATACCATTTGCATAAACTCTTGTACTTACTAAAACTATTCCTAAGTATATTAAAATAAATAATATTATTCTTTTTGTTTTCATCATAAATTATTTTTTTCTCCTATAATAAATTTAACGTTACTATAATATCACAAATTTAAAAATTTTGCAACTTAGAAACAAATGTTGTGTTAAAACCTCTGTAATCTAGCTCGCTACTCTTTCACAGATAACTATATATCTATGCGTATTTACTCTGTATGGATGGCAAGTAACTAGAGTAATCAAATCTTTATCTTTTTGAATTAAAATCTCATTAATATTTGTAGGATGTATAACCTCTGTTTTTATTACCTTGTAAGTTAATTCTCCCCACATATTGTTTATCTTAATAATATCACCATTTTCTAATTTATCAATATTTCTAAACATTTTATTTCTAATTAAACCTCTATGTGCTGCAATTACACTGTTAGTGTTATTTCCTCCAATTGGGATAGATGTTTGTGATAAATGAGTGGCTCCTTTATACAAATTAGCTTCTGTTGCTCCTAAATATATTGGTAGTTTTAAATCTAATTTATCAATAGTAATATACCCTATTATATTTTCTTTATATCCGATATTTTCTTAAATCAATACTAACATCTTCATATGAAAAAGCGTCAACTATATGTTGTCCATTTTTATATAAATTTTCATTATATTCTTTAAGTCTCTCAAACAGTTCATCTTTATATTCAACATTTTTTGTTTCCTCAATAAATTCATTAATTTTTTCATTCATTTGAAAATCTGTAACCTCATTCATAATATTAGGTGACAAAACAACTAGAGCTCCTACAATAACTATAATTAAGCCAAATATTTTCGTTTTACTCATTATTATTCTCCTTTGGTTTATTTTTTCTTTTACCCTTAAACAATATAATGATAATTAAAAGTATTATAAATATAATAGAAATGATCAAACTATACATTTTGTATTTTTCTATTATTTTATTTACTTTTTCTCTATCATTTTTAGTAACAACATTTGTGCGATTCTCTATACTTGATATTCCATTATTTTGATTTAGGTCTTCATTTTCGCTTGACTCTTCAGCTTCATTCGGTACTCTTTTTCCTCTAACCAAAAGCCTATGAGAATTAACCCCATAAGGAGTACATGTAACAAGAGTTACATAGTCCTGTCCTTCAACAATTTTTAAGTCACTTTCATCAGATGGCTCAACTACTTTTATTTGATCAACTTCATATGTTAATTTTTGATCTAAAACATAAATATAAAACTTGTCCTTTATTTCTAATTTATGAATATCATCAAATAATTTTTGCTTTACAAGACCAGTATGACCGGTTAAAACAGCATGTGTCCCTTCTCCTCCAACTGGTAAAGATGTGTTTTCTAAATGACCAATTCCAACCTCTAATACTGAATCTCCTGTACCATGATATATAGTTAAGTATACATTTATCTTAGGAATATTAATATATCCCATTGCTTTATCTAAGTTTAATGTTTCCAAATAATTAACATACCCGACATTTTCATTTTCTTGTACAATTACAGTTTTTAAATCATTATTATACTTTTGAGCATTTTCTAGTTGCTTTTTTTTATCGTCTTGAGAAGCATTAGAAATATTTTTTTGATAATTTAAAACTGCTTCTGTTCCGATTGTATTTTGTAACTAATCTTGCTACTAGTGGGTACAATAAAACTGCTAATCCTATTATAGTTAATATAACACTTAATCTTCTTCTGTTCAATTTTAATCTCCTCGTATATTTACCACAAAAGACTACTTAAATAGTAGTCTTTTGTAATATTGATAATTATTATATTTTATAAATTATATATTATTCTTTTTTATTTCCTTTTTTGAAAATAATAACTCCTAAAGCAATAATTACTACACCAGCTATAATGATAGCTACTGTACCACTTCCACCTGTAATTGGAAGAACTGGACCCATTTTGTTTATAATTTTATTTCCAGCAGTAGTTAAATGAGATGTAGCATTTATTGTAATTTTCTTAGAATCTTTTAATAAGTTATATGCTTTTCCAGTATTATCTGTTGGAGCTTTAACTTCAACTAAATAATAATCTCCATAAGCTAAACCTTTTATTTGAACATTTCCATTTGTATCTGATACAAATGTATCTGTAGCTGTATTATTTTTATCATAAGCTGTTAAATAATCGCTAGCTGCAGGATTTGCAACTTTAGCTATTTTAAATTCAGCTCCACTTAATGGTGTTTCTGAAGAATTAACTTTTATAAAAGTATATCCTCCTGTATGAACCTCTGGTTCATTTTCATCTGGTACATCAGTTTCATTTAGAACTGGTGCATTTGGATTAGTTGGATCATTTGGATTAACTTTTGTTGATATTTTATAAGTTAATGTAGCATCATTTTTAATTTCTTTTCCTAAAGCATTTAAAGCTTCGGTATTTACTTTTGTTTCAAATTCAACTATTAAATCTTTTGTAGTTAAATTTTCATTTGTAGCTTCACCATTTGCATTAATCTTTAAGGCATTTTTAGCTTTTGTTCTACCTGCTTCTGTTAATGAAACAGTCATTTTATTATTTGTATCAGGTTCAGCAAATGTATAATCTGTACCAGCTACAAGTGTAACTTTGTCAACTTTTACAACAAGTGAATTTGCAACATATGTTAATTCATCTTCTAAATCATCTGCCACAACATAACTTGTATATATATCTATATCTTTTGGAATTGTAGAATTTATAATCCATTTTACATTTTTTTCTACATCTTGTGTTTCTGATTTTGTTCCTTGTGTAGTAACTGATTTATCTATAACTAAGTTTTTGTTATTTGTATCATTTACTTGTGCAACATTTGGATTAATTGGTGTTACAATTTTTGCATCTGCACCATTTCCATTTCTTTCTACTGTTCCTGATGCAGTTACAGTAAATGTATGTTTTGTAACATTATCAACTATATATCCAGTTGGTGCTTCTGTTTCTATAAAATAGTACTCACCAACAGGTAAATTTTCTACTATAATTTGTCCATTAGCATTTGTTGTTAAACCTGTTAATCTTCTTGTTTCTGCAATAGCTTGTCCATTTTTTGCAGTTTGATATAAATCATATTTAGCTCCTGGTATTACTCTTGTAGAGTCATCTGCATCTGTTTTTGTTAACACTGCAGATCCATATACTGTTTGGTTTTTAGGATAAACTTTTACATCATAAATCCAGTTTTCTCCATTTATGTCTGTTGTAGGTACATCAACAAAAAATGGTGCTGTTTTTTGGCTTACATTTTCTGGAGCTTCTGTTTCTATAACATAGTATCTACCTAAATCTAAATTTGTAAATTCAGCTTTTCCTTCTGCATTAGTTGTTTTTGTAACAGGTGTTCCTGTAGGTGTATAAGTTACAGGATCTGTTGCATCTGTTTGTATAGAATCTACATTTCCTACTTTATAAAGAGCAAATGTTACTCCTTGTAGAGGTTTAGTTGTATCTGTTTCTGTAACTGTTTCTGTTTCTCCTGTTCCAGGTGTAGTATATTCAGATGCGTTAGCAACTTCATATTTGAATAATGTTAAACTTCCTTTTTTTGTTTGATCAATTGTAGGAGCAGCACTACTTATATTTAATGCACTTCCTATAATAAAGCTTATTGCTAATAGAATTATAGCAATTTTTGTAATTTTCTTTTTCATAGTTTCATCCTTCCTTTTTTATTTTATATTGTAACCCTTGCTGATATTAATTAATTTTTCAACAAGATAGCTTAATAACAATTAACTATTTATATTTATATTATATATATTTTTATTTTGAAATCAATATTTTATTTAAAATGTAATCCAAATGTAATATTTGTAATATTTTTCTAAATATATTCTTTTGTGAATAAATTCTACTCTTTTTACACAACATACATAATATATAAATAAACTTACAGAAAGGATTGTATAAAGTGATTTATACTTGGTGTATGCTTTGAAAAAATTATTTTTTTTCTTATTTATTATTTTTATAATTATTATTTGCTTTATCATGTTTTTTAAACTAAAAAATATAAAAAAACAAGAATCTAATTATAATTCTGAAAAATTGTCAGCATTTGAAAATGCTGTTAATAATATTAATCATAATGTTGATAATACTGATAGTGCTAAAAATGAACAAATGGAAACCAATAATAATTCAATTGAAAATAATTTAACAGATAGTAATTCAAATAATAATAATTCGTCTGAAAATAGTTCATCTAATTCTGATTCTACAAATAATCAAAAAGAGACTTTAATATCTGAATTTAAGACTAAAATTTATACTAAAGATAATGAAAGACAAAATAATATTAATATTACCTGTTCTGCATTAAATAATACCTATGTCGAGCCTAATAAAACTTTTTCTTTTTGCAACACAGTTGGAAAGGCAACATCTTCAAAAGGATATAAAAAAGCAGATGTTTTTCAAAATGGAAAAGTAATACAAGCTCTTGGTGGTGGTAATTGTCAAGTTAGTACAACATTATATAATGCTGTTTTAAAGATTCCTGAATTTAAAGTAACAGAAAGGCATAAACACAGTAATACTGTTCCATATATTTCTAAAGGAAAAGATGCAGCAGTAAGTTTCGGCACTTATGATTTTAAATTTGTAAATAATCTAAATAATAAAATAAAAATTGCTTCATCAACTGATAAAAAATATGTGTATATTAAAATTTTTAAATTGGAATAAAAAATTAATTTATTAAATATATTTTAAATAATAAATTCTATAAAAAGGAATGATTTATATCTATGAAAAGATTTTTTATTATTTATTGTATATTTAATATTTTACTTCCACTTAAAACTTTTGCATATTCAAATTATACATGGTCAACATTTAGTCCTACTTTAGAGGTATCTTCTGATTTAGATAATCAAACATTAGATGACAACTCTAATCCATTAAATATAAATTGTGGATCCTGTATATTAATCGAACAATCTACCGGAAAAGTTTTATATTCATACAATTCTCATGATAAACTTTATCCTGCAAGTGTAACCAAGCTTATGAGTATATATCTTATAATGGAATCAATTTCATCCGGAAAAATAGATTATAATACAAAAATACCATGCTCTAAAAATGCAGAATCTATGGGTGGTTCACAAATTTGGTTAACTACAACTGAATCTTTAACGGTTGATGAAATGTTAAAAGCAATATGTATAGTTTCTGCAAATGATTGTGTTACTGCAATGGCAGAATATATTGGAGGTACTGAAGAAAATTTTGTTACCATGATGAATAATAAGGCAAAAGAACTTGGAATGAATGATACTTGTTTTAAAAATTGTCATGGAATAGATGAAGAAGGTCATGTAATGTCAAGTTACGATATTGCAATTTTATCAAAAGCTTTACTTAACAATTATCCTGAAATCACAAAATATACAACTATCTATATGGATTCACTTAGGGATGGAAAGTCTAGTTTAGTTAATACAAATAAACTCGTTAGAAATTACAATGGTTGTACAGGTTTAAAAACTGGCTCTACTTCTCTTGCACTTTATAATTTATCAGCATCTGCATCTAAAGATGGAATGAGTCTAATTGCAGTAATTATGAAAGCTCCAACTTCAGCAATAAGATTTGAAAGCGCTACTTCGTTATTAAACTATGGATTTTCAAATTTTGAATTTATCTCACTTGCAAAAAAACGGAGATACTGTTCAAACCGTACAAATCGAAAAAGGAATCTATAAAAATATTGATGTAAAATTTAGTGAAGATGTTGGCGTTCTTGTTTCAAAAGGTTCTAATTCAAATATAAATAAAACTATTGAACTTCCAAGCTCTATATCTGCACCAATAAATAAAGGAGATATAATTGGAGGTGCAAAATTTACATTAAATGATGAAGTTATATCCACTGTTCCACTAATATCTGAAACTTCTGTTAATAAAATAAGTATATTTACAATGAGTACAAAAATATTAAATAGTTGGTTTAACCTATGTAAAAAGTAGTATTTTTAATAGAAAAACAATTAATTAAATAAGTAAAAGCTTAGTACTTAATTTCTTAGTTTACTAAGCTTTTATAATTATTTTTATTTTAATAAATTATTTAAATTTGCTTCATTTAAAACTGTATCTACTTCTTTTAAATTATTATTTTTAATAAAGTTTTCTACTTTAGTATAATCATACTCTTCTTGTCCAAGTTTTCCGCTATTTTGATCAATAGTTCTTATTTCATTAATTGCAACTTCTTTCAGCTCATATTTCCAATCACCCATATGTTCATATGTAATAGCATAGCGATTTTCATTGGCTAATATTCTTCCATGATATATATGTCCTTCAGAAACTTTTTCAATATCTACTTTATAGTTTTTATATCTTATTATGTAAGTATTGGTAATTAATAAATCTTTTGATTTTACAACTAATACTACAACAGGATTTTGTGTGCCATTTTCACTAATTACAGCAAATTTGTATTCTTGTTCCTCTACAGATTGGATATTTCCATTTGCAGATTTTATTAATGTATTTTCTTTTAACCAATTTTTATCAAGTAGTGTTGATTTAATTTTGCTAACAGCATTTTCATGTTCTGTCATTTCGATATTTGAATTCTCTGAATTATTCATTATGTCAGTTTGATTTTGTGTTATATTGGAATTTTCTTTATTTTCATTGCTAGAAATACTCTTTCTAAAATACACTGTCGTCTGATCAATATTCTTCACTAAATACTTTTCTCCACGTATCCTTTTTATAGTTAAAATATCTTTTTTTCCAGAATTTGCAATTAGTGTTACTGAACTTCTTTCATTAATATAGTCTCCTTTTAGATTATCCTCTGTTTCGCTTGAATATGTTCCTATAAATGCTGTATATTTAACATTTGAATCAAAAACCATTTCTCCAGTTGCTCCAGCAGATCCATAAATTTCCATTAATGATATTTCTTTTCCGTTTTCTTCGGCAAACTCTGGTTTCCAACTTCCTATTAGTTCATTATTTTCTATATATGTAATGCTATCTTCTACTTTTTCATATTTCACAACCTTAAATGTTGAATATGTTTTGTCTTCATTTAATTTTAAATATACTGTTGCTTCTTTTGCTTCTGCTTCATGATCAAAATAATTCATATTATTTTTTGGTGTTGTATTTAAAAATTTAAATTTTACAGTATATACATTCGAAGAATATGTAATGCTTTTTATTTCTCCAATTATTGTTTCCATATTTACAGTATCTGGTTCATATATTAATTCATAATATTTTTCACCATTCACAGTCTTCTCTTTAAAAAACTCTCCACTATAATTACTTGGTATTTCAGTGTACCCTAAACTTTTTAAAATATTATTTATCTCTGTTGCCTTAAATAGTCCATTATTTGATATTGTTCTATTTAATATTGTATTAATTCTTATAGCTAATGATATTCTATTATCTCCATCGTCTGCATTATAGTTTGCTTCAAATCCTGCAATAAAAGATAAATATTTTTTTAGCTCAATTTCTGAAATTTTATTTACCGCTTCTTCTTCACCTTCTACTGTTATTTCTCTTGTTTCTAAGTTAATTATAATTCTTGTTAGTTTCTCATTTTGAGCATTATATATTTCTAATTTTAGTATTTTGTCGTCATTCTTAAATTCATTTAGCATAAGATCTTCTATATATTCTGAAGGGCTGTCCTCTTGGGTTTTACCTTCATAATCACATATTAGCTTATCTGATTCATTATATACCTTATATTTTAATGGTGTAGTATTATTTTTTTCTTTTTCACTTACTCCAATTACTAATTTTGCTTTATTATCTTTTATTTGTATATTTCTTATTTGTATTTTTATGTTTTCTGTTAGATTAATTGGCTCATAAGATAATGTAATGTCTCTATCTGATAATAATTCATTTTTGTCGGTTATCTCTGGCTTTTCTCCTGTTACTAAATATTTTATTAAGAAAAACACATTTCCATATCCATGTGTTGAAGCATATACATTTGCTCCTCCTATTGTAAGTAATAGTGCTACTATAATACAACTAATTACCACTACCTTTGTTTTACTTTTTTTCTTATTATTTTCTTCCATTTGTTTTCACCTTTTTTCTACATATTTTAATATTAGTTTGGTTAATTTTTATCCTGCCAAATATCCAGCAGCAGGAAAAATATATCCTTCTCTGCCATCATCTAATTTAACATAAAAACTATTGATATTAGTAGTATCATCAAACCTTAAAATTTTAAATTTTAACTTTCCTTTATATATTCCTGAATCTTCCAATTTATTATTTTCTTTATTCTCTTTTTCAATATACTTCATGATATTATTCATATCTTGTGTAAAATATAAGTTTTCACTTGTAAATGTAATATCTTTTATATCTTTTATATTTGTTTCTTTTTTATTGGCTACACCATTATTAAATTCAAAATAGTTTTTAAATACTATAGGTGAGATTTGTTTTGTAATAACAGTTTCTGCAACTAAAACTCCTTGTTGATTTGTTTGTAAATTAAATCCTGCTTCATTTACAATCCTGATTAAACCTTTTTTATTTTTAGTGTAAACTTCATATTTTGGATCGTCACTTCCTCCATCATTTTCAATGATTATTTCAATTTTATTATCATTTTTATTTAAATCAACAATATATATTCTACTTAATAATGTTTTATTTGTTTTTTCTATAACTATATTTCCATTTAATTCTACGTAATATTCTTCTCTATCATCTCCGTTTTTTTCACTTTTTACAGTAAGTTTATCTATGCTTCCATCTCCATCAAAATCAAAAATAAAATCTTTATAGTTTTTAATATTGTTTATATCTCTCCATTCTAAAGCTATATCTTTTATTCCATAAAGCTTAGTATTAAACTGATTGTAATTATTTTCAGCTGTTGATGGCTCTGATAATTCTTTTTCTTGGTTAGAATTATTATTATCTTTTTCATATTTAACAACCTTAAATGTTGAATATGTTTTGTCTTCATTTAATTTGATATATGCTGTTGCTTCTTCTATCTCTAAATCATTTGTGTCAGTATTAAACTCATCTGATGGATGAATAAATGTATAAGTAAAGTTTACAGTATATATTCCTCCACAATATGAAATACTTTTTATTTCTATTACTTTATTAGGTTCAAATCCTTCTCTACCTTCAGTTACTTCAATATAGTTTGTCCCATTTTTATTAGTAATTTTGAAATAGTCTGCATTTTTTAATGGATTACTTAGTTTTTCATATCCTGTAGCTTCTAACATTTTGTTGACTTCATCAAATAGTTCTCCATTAGCTTTTAAATTTTCATTTGAAGCTATTTCTGATTTGACAAATAGAATTTTTTCATCATCTGAATTTTTATATTTTTCTAAGGCAGATATACTCTCTAAAAATCTTTTCAATTCAATTTCAGATATTTTATTAACTGCCTCTTTCTCGTCTTCTACTGTTATTTCTCTTGTTTCTAAGTTAATTATAATTCTTGTTAGTTTCTCATTTTGAGCATTATATATTTCTAATTTTAGTATTTTGTCGTCATTCTTAAATTCATTTAGCATAAGATCTTCTATATATTCTGAAGGGCTGTCCTCTTGGGTTTTACCTTCATAATCACATATTAGCTTATCTGATTCATTATATACCTTATATTTTAATGGTGTAGTATTATTTTTTTCTTTTTCACTTACTCCAATTACTAATTTTGCTTTATTATCTTTTATTTGTATATTTCTTATTTGTATTTTTATGTTTTCTGTTAGATTAATTGGCTCATAAGATAATGTAATGTCTCTATCTGATAATAATTCATTTTTGTCGGTTATCTCTGGCTTTTCTCCTGTTACTAAATATTTTATTAAGAAAAACACATTTCCATATCCATGTGTTGAGGCATATACATGTGCTCCACCTATTCCAAGCAATATCGCTACTATAATACAAGTAATTACTACTACTTTTGTTTTATTCTTTTTCTTATTATTTTCTTCCATTTGTTTTCCCCCTTTTTCTTTTTTCTACATATTAGATGTATTTTGCTATTAGTTAGGTTCATTATTTTTCATTTTTTTACTAACCCTATTATTTTATCCACACTTTTGCATTTTATATTAAACTTCTTCATATTTTACTAATTCAAATAAATTTCCATTTAATTTAAAATACACTGTTGCATCAGTTGTTTTCAATTTAGTATAATCTATTTCAAATGATTTTTTAGAATCTACTAAAGTATAATTGATTTCAGCTGTATATAGACCTGCACAATATGACAATTTATTTATATTTAGAACTACCTTTTCATCATTATTTTGAGGTTTTATCTTTTTGATAAGTTCTTTTTCAAGATATTTTTTTAATTCTATTTCAGAAACTTTATCTAAAGCTTCTTCTTCTCCTTGAACAATAACTTCCTTTGTATTTAAGTTAATCGATATTTCAGCTAATTTTGTATTATATGATGTAAATATTTCTAATTTAATACTTTCATCTTTTTTAGTTAAACCATTAAATATTATCTCCTCTGCATACTCGCCTTCTTTTCCTCCATTTAGGCTATTATATTCGCAAAGTATTTTTTCCTTTGAATTAATTATTTTATATTTTAATGGTGTTAAATATGTGTTCTTTTTTTCTTTAATCTCTAAATTTAATATTTCTTGATTATTCTTTATTTGTAAATTTCTAATTTGAAGTTTTAAATTCTCTGTTAAATATATTGGTTCATAAGATATTGTAATGTCTCTATCAGAAAGTAGCTCATTTTTGTCTGTTATTTCAGCTTTTTCGCCAGTAACAATATACTTTATTAAAAAGAATACATTTCCATATCCATGTGTTGATGCATATACATTTGCACCACCTATAATTCCTATTAAACAAGTAACTGCTGCAATAAATCTTCCGATTTTGTATTTAATAGCAATTTTATTTATATTTGTTGTTTTTTCATTTGTCTCAATTATCTCAGGAGAAAAATTATTAAAAATATCTTCTGCTTTTTCTGAAATAAATTGATCTTGTTTCAATTTTTCTTTTATTTTATCATCTAGGTTCATATATTTCCTCCTTTCCCTTTAACTTTCTGTATCTTCTAATTTATATATTTCTGAAATCTTTTTCCTTGCTCTAGAAAGTCTTGATTTTACTGTTCCTTCTGGTATTTTTAATATTTTTGAAATATCTTTAACCTGTATATCATCATAATAAAATAAAACAGTAACCATCCTTAAATCTTCTTCTAACTTATTTAATAAAATTTCAAGATCTGCTTTTTCACAATATAAATCATAAAAATAATTACTATTTTGTTGTAATTTTTCTGTTTTTAATGCTTCTTTTTTATTTTTTCTAATTATTTCATAGCAATTATTTATCATAATTCTAACCATCCATGTATTAAAATATTCTGGATTATTTAGAGTATCTATTTTTTTATATGCATTTATTAGTGTTTCTTGTAATGCATCACATACATCATCATCATTTTTTAAAATAGCCATCCCTGTTTTATATAATTTTGTTTTTACATTTTGGATAAGTTTTAAAAAAGCATCTTTATCTCCTTTTCTTGCAAGTGTTAGATTATCCATTTTGTTTTCCTTTCTTTCATATATTAGATGTATTTAAATCCATTTTTGGTTCATTTTCAAATTTAGTTTATTAATTACGTACCATTTTCTGTACCATTCTTTTTATATCTTATATCTAATTTTATTTAAATTCAATATAAATCTATATATGTAATATAAATGTAAAAAACTCCCTAATCCTAGAGAGTTTTATTATTCTATTATTATCTATAATCTATTTGACTTATTTCTGGATAATTAAATGTCCTACCATTTTCAGAAAAGTTATATGATAAAGTATGATCTTTTTTAAAAGTTTCTGAACCTTTTAGAAAATATTTGTATTTCATTTCATTTGTTGCCTTTCCATTGTTACCAATAACTATAGGATCATCCCATGTAGGATCTACTTCGTACCAAATATTATTTAATTTAACACAATTCCAAGCATGGCTTTCTGATTGCCCATTACTATTTACTGCTGTTCCTTGCATAATTTCACAATCAATATTTGCTGAATTTGCTAAATACTTAAATGCCTTTGCATAACCTTCACATACACAATTTCTTTTTGCAAGTGCACCATATAAATTGTAACTTCCAGGCGCTTTATATGTTGAATCATATTCTATTGTTTCTATTAAATAATTATGAATAATCAAAATATTTCTGTAATTGTCATCACTCAAATGATTAATTACATTATTTTTGACCTTTTCAACTTCACTAATAGCTTCTTCTACATTAATTGATGAAATAAAATCATCTAATAAATATGAATCTCCATTACCAGGTGCAATATACACATTATATGATGTTTTAAAAAATTTTGTAGTTGTTTCTATATTTAAATACATTTTGTTTACATCTAAATAAAATAATTGTGGATTATCATGTGTAAAAGCTTCAACTGCACTTTGATAATCATCTCCTAAAATCTTATTTCCATTATCTTCTTTTAAAATATTAGTAAATATATCTCCATACTTTATTATACAATTTTTATTTTTTAAATTATTTCTATTTTCATATAATTTATTATATATTTTTTTCTGATTTTCACTTAATTGATTGTAAAAAAATAGATTCCCACTATTTTGAATTATATTTGGTTCTATATTTGAATTATCATTTACTGATGAGTTCCCCTGAATTGCATCACTTATTTTTTTTATTGCATTGTTGGTTTGCTTAATATCTTCTTTTTCAGGTTCTTCTGTAGCAATTCTGTCTATTGTATATATATTAATATCTAAGTCATTAATTTTGTTATATATTATTATCCCAATAATTGATAAAGCACCAATTAAAAATATATTTATAAATATTAAGAAAATAGTAGTAATTTTTTTCTTCATTTACTTTTCCCTTTCTACCCATCACGTATCATTTCTAAATAAATTTTTTATTATATAAAATAGCAATGAAATTATAAATTCCATTGCTATTTTTATTTTTTTATTTTTTATTTTTTTATAATTTTTTATAATCACTTATTTTCTTAAATGAATATATAGCTGATATTCCACAAATTAATACTACAAGAGTAATAAATCCTTTTGAATCTGTTACCCCAGTTTTTGCAAGTGAATTTGAATTTGAAACACTTCTATTTGTTGAAATTGAATTATTAGTTGCTGTATTATTGTTATTAGCTGTTATATTATTAAATGTTATTGAATTATTTGTATTTTCAGCTGGTGCAATATTTGCTGGTGTTGTATTTTCTTGTGCAGTATTTTCAGCTGGTGTTGCATTTGCTGGTGCATTATTTTCAGATGTTGAATTAGCTATTGGTGCTATGTTTGTAAAAATATCTTCATCATCAGCAAAAACAGGTTTTGCAATTAGTGAAACCATACATATTATTAATAACATAATTAAAATTTTAGCTATCTTTTTACTATTTTTCATATTAAATCTCCTTAGTTTAAATCTAAATATTAATAAAATCGTATTTATCAACTCTTTTATAATTGTACAATAAAAAAATAAATCTGTCAAATTTTTTTATAATTTTTTATATTACAATTTTGTTACATTTATTACGCTTCTAATACTATACATTAAATTTAAATAGAACAATATCTCCCTCTTGCATTATATATTCTTTTCCTTCTTGTCTTACAAGTCCTTTTTCCCTTGCTGCAAGCATTGAACCTTCTTTTATTAATTCATCATATGATATTATCTCCGCCTTAATAAAGCCTCTTTGAATATCTGTGTGGATTTTTCCAGCTGCTTCTGGAGCTTTTGTTCCTTTTTTTATTGTCCAAGCTCTAACTTCCGGCTCCCCAGCTGTTAAAAATGACATTAATCCAAGCAAATCATAACTTTTTTTAATTAGTACATCTAATCCTGACTCTTTTAATCCTAAGGCATCTAGCATTTCTTTTTGATCATCTTTTTCAAGTGTAGACAATTCTTCTTCAATTTTTACACATAATGGAACAACTTCAGCTTTTTCGTTTGAAGCATATTCTTTTACTTTTTTATAATTGTCGTCATTTTCATAATTTGATAATTGATCCTCAGAAATATTTGCAATATAAATTAAAGGCTTGCTTGTTAATAAAAACATTTCTTTTAATAAAGCTTTTTCATCTTCATTATATTCTAAACTTCTTGCAGGCATACCATTTTGTAAACCAACTTTAATCTTTTCTAATAGATTTATTTCAAATTGATATTTTTTATCTGCTTTTAACATTTTTTTTGCTTTATCTATTCTTTTGTCTAATGTTTCTAAATCAGCAAATATTAATTCTAGATTTATTGTTTCTATATCTCTTATAGGATCTACACTTCCATCAACATGCACTACATTTGAATTTTCAAAACATCTTACTACTTGTGCGATTGCATCAGTTTCTCTAATATGAGATAAAAATTTATTTCCTAATCCTTCTCCTTTACTTGCTCCTTTTACAAGTCCTGCAATATCTACAAATTCTACAACCGCTGGAGTAATTTTTTTTGTATTATACATTTGAGCTAATTTTTCTAGTCTTTCATCTGGAACTGCAACTACCCCAACGTTTGGTTCAATTGTACAAAATGGATAATTTGCACATTCTGCTCCTGCTTTCGTAATACTATTAAATAGTGTACTTTTTCCAACATTTGGAAGTCCTACTATTCCTATTTTCATTATTTTTCCCTTTCTTTTTTGTTTTAGTCGCATTTTTGCAACTTTTAAAATTTTCTTTATTTTCATTTAAAACCGTGAATTTTAACCAATTTTATATCTTTTTTCTAAAAAAGTCAATAAATTCTTGCTTTTTTCAGATTATTCTTATATAATTATACTGTTATGTTTATGCCTGCATAGCTCAGTTGGTAGAGTGCAGCCTTGGTAAGGCTGAGGTCACGGGTTCAATTCCCGTTGTAGGCTCCAATTCTATGCAGATTCGAACTATTAGATAAACAAATATCTAATAGTTTTCTTCTTTAAATCGAATAATAATCAAACATTTTTTATATACTATTAATAATATATTTGTGAAATTTTAAATACATATATTGACAAAATCACGATATAGTGATAAAATATTTTCAAAGGAATGATATTTTATGCCAGTTTTATCGAGATTTTATGGAATTATAATTAGGATGTATTTTCAACAAAGTGAACACAATCCACCACATATACATGCAATTTATGGTGAACATGTTGCTGCAATAGATTTTCAAGAAAAGAAAATAATTGAAGGTGAATTACCTAAAAAAGCTTTAGAATTAGTAATGGAATGGATTACTATTCATGAGAAAGAGTTAAAAGAAATATGGGATACACAAAATTTTAAAAATATAAAGCCACTAGAATAAGGAGGGGATTTTTATGTTTCATAAAATAAAAAATGTAACACCACTTAAAGACTTTAAATTAAGTATTCAATTTGCAGAAGGTATAACAAAAATATATGATATGAAAAAACTTATTGAAAATAATAAAATATTTGCAGAATTAAAGGATATGAATTTATTTAATTCAGTTGAAGTAGATATTGGTGGGTATGGAGTAATTTGGAATGATGATATTGATATTTCATGTGATGAATTATTTGAAAATAGTAAAAAAATAGATACTCCTTTTGATGGTTTAATGGCTTTTAGTGATGCAACAGATATATGGGGCTTAAACGAAAGCACATTACGAAAAGCAATTATATATGGTAAATTAATTAATGGAATAGATGTTTGTAAATTTGGAAAACAATGGGTTGTTTCTATTAATGCAATGAAAAGAGAATATGGAATACCATTAAAAAAGTAACCAATTAAAAATTTAGTTTTTTACAAAATTGCTATTGACAAACAAAAAAAAATACTATATACTATATTTTGTCGTTAGCAATTTAATACTTGCTCCCTTAGCTCAGTTGGTTAGAGCAACCGGCTCATAACCGGTAGGTCCAAGGTTCGAATCCTTGAGGGAGCACCATAAAAAGCACATGTAGATGTGTTTTTTTATTTTTATATTTATATTTATTTTTTTGAACTCAAAAAAAGGAAGTATTAATATACTTCCGATTTTACTATTATTTATCTTATTATGAATTTTCTCCTCTACCTTCTGGAAGAGCATTTGGTAATTCAATACGAATTCTAATTCTAAAAATATAAGTTGCAGCCCAAACAAATTTACTATTTTTAAATCTTTGCCATAAAGATGGCTTTGTTTCAAATCTAGTTTGTTCTTCATATTGTTCTTGAGCTTGTTGAATATTATTTTCTTCAACATTTTCAACAATATTATTAGTAGCATTTGCTAAGTCTACAATATTATTAGTAATTACTTGTTCGTTTGTTGTTTCAACTGCTGTTTCAATGTTATTTACTTCTTCAACTATAGGCTCAATTGCAGCAACTGGAACTGCTTTTTTCTTCTTAAATCTTACTTTTGCTTTTTTAGCTATTGGAGCTAGCTCAGTTATTGCAACATCTTGAATAGTCGTATCTTCATTTTCTTCTAACTCTACTTTTTGTACTTTTTCTTGTGGTGTAGGAATTTGTTTTAAAGCATCGGAAATCTCAATTGCTATATAGCTTAAAGCTTTTGAACTATCTTCTAATCTTTCCATATCAATCTCTATATGTAGATTTGATTCTAGATTATTGATTCTTGCTTTAAGTATTTTCATTGAATCATTGTATTTTTGAGAAGTTTTTGTTTTACATCTTGCAACTGTATTTAATGCTTCTACTACATCCTCGGAAAACTTTCCTTCTGCTTCTTCAATTTTTTGCTTATATCCTTCTTTTTTACCATCTACAGAACTAACTATATCTTCAAGAACTCCTGCTAAAGCAATATTAGCTTCTCTTTGTTTTATTAATTTTTCAACTTTTTTTGTATTTTCCTCAAACAAGTTAATAGCAAATTCAACTAATCCATAAGCAGCATTATATACGCTTGAAGGGAAATTCTTCTTGTTTGGATATTCTATTAAATAAGATTTAATTGATTCTATTAAATCTTTAAAATAAGTATCTTCTTCTAATTGGATAATTTGTTTTTTGTTTTTTGGATTTATTAATTTCTGTACTTTATCAATATTTGAAATTATTTTTTCTTCTGTGATAACCATTCTCACATTTACTATGCCAGATTTAGACATGTAAACCTTACCTCCTTTGTTGAAAACATTGTTATATTACATATATCAAGATAATTATACAACAACGCCTAAAAAACTACAATATAATTCAAAAAAGTTTTTTATTACTTTTTTGTTACAAAATTGTTACATTTTTGTAATATTTTTAATTGTTTTTTCAATTTCTATTTTTCTTTTTATCTTTAATGTTGTAGTTTTTATTAGCTCTTCATCAGATAATATTAGTTTTTTTACATATTTGTATTTAGGCATAGTTTTATTTACTTCTTTAATCCAATTCCAAATTATTTCTTTTATTTCTTCCTCTGTATTATCTTTATAATTAGTTTCTATAACTTGTTTATTTGGCACTACTTTAACAGAAATTGTAACATCCCCATCTTGTGCAGGAAGCCCAAATACCATACATTCACTTATTAATTCATTTTTTAATATTAATGTTTCTATTTCTTCTGGGTATACATTTTTACCATTTTTAAGAACTATAACAAATTTTTTTCTACCAGATATATAAATATATCCTTCTTTATCAATACGTGCCAAATCCCCTGTTCTAAACCATCCATCCTTTGTAAAGCACTCTTCATTAGCCTCATCATTGTTATAATAACCTAACATCACTGAATCGCCTTTAACAATTAATTCTCCTACTCCATTTTCATCAGGTTCGTCAATTTTTACTTCTACACTTGGCATTTTTTTACCAATTGTTCCTAATTTTTTCTGGTGAGGAAGTTCTGCAGCTATTACTGGTGATGTTTCTGTTAGACCATATCCTTGTAGTACATTAAGACCTAAATTCCAAAAACCTTTTTCTTTTTCTGCATCAAATGGAGCTCCTCCAGCAACCATTATTCTTAAGTGACCTCCTAGTCCTTCATGTATTTCTTTAAATAGCTTCTTTCTAACATCTATTCCAACTTTTAATAAGGCATTACTTATTTTTGTAGCTTTATTTACAGTTTTTAGTTTTCCTTTTTGCTCTATTGATTTCATAATTTTATCATATGTTTTCTCTGCTAAAACAGGAACAACTATCATTGCTGTAATTTTATAGTTTTTAAGTTCATCCGAAATATGTCTTACACCTTTTGAAAAAATAATTGCAGAACCTTTTGAAACAGGATATAAGTATCCAACAGTACATTCAAATGTGTGATGTAAAGGTAAAAAAGATAAAAATCTATCTGTTTCATTTATATCAAAAGATTTTCCTATATCTAAAATGTTAGTACAAATATTTTTATGAGATAACATTACTGCTTTTGAAACATTGGTAGTTCCTGACGTAAACAACATTATATTCATTTCTTCATTATTTATTTGAGCATCTATAAATTCTCTATTTCCACCTTCTACAAGTTCATATCCCTTTTTAGTTATTACTCTTTGTGAAAATTTATTAAAATCGTTTTCTTCTAATTCCATTGAGATAAAATATTTTAATTTTGTATTTCCATCTTTTTGTATTTTTGCCATTACACTATCATATTTTTGTGAATAAAAAATTGCTTCTGCTTCTGATCTAGTAATTAAGCTTTCGATTTCTCCTTCAGGTAGAGCTTTATCTAGTGGAACAACAATTCCTGTTCCGCAACATACTGCAAGATAAGCAACTTCCCATTCATATCTATTTTCTGAAATAATTGCAATTCTTTTTCCTTTTAGTCCCATTTCTATCATTGCTGTTCCTAATGCATTTATGTCATTATAATATTCTTTATATGTAACTATTTTTGAATTTTCTAAATTTTCTCCATTTAAATAAAAAGCAGGTCTATCAGCATATTTATTGAATGTATTATTTATCATCTCTTTTAAGTTTTTAAATTCATTTATTTCTTTCAATTTAATTTTACTTCCTTTCCATTTTGTATTTTTATATTGAATATAATTGTTTTATCTGAGCATTTTTCTTATTATATATAAATTTTCAACTTTTTGCAATAGTAAATTTTTTTCAGTTTTAAGCTAAAAAATTGCTTAAAAATCTTGAATTTATTTCGATTATAGTATACTATATACAATATATTATAATAAGATACAGGAGGATAAAAAAGTGCCAAGAAAAACAAAAGAAACATCAAATGAAGAATTAAATGAAAAAAAGATTGCTAAAAAAGTAACTAAAAAAACTTCAAAAGCATCTCTTGCAAAGAATACATCAAAATCAAATACAAAATCTTCTACCAAAAATACTGTTTCAAGCAAGAAATCTACAACTAAAAAGGCTACAACACAGAAAAAAAGTACTAAAACATCCAGCTCAAAAAATAAATCCGAAAAAAAATCTGAATCTACTAAATTAGCTAAAACTAACAAAAGTACAAAGACAAAAACTAAAAATACTACAATCAAAAAAACAAATCCTGTTTTTTCATCAGAATATTATGATTTACCTTACAAATATAATCAAACTGTTGTTAAAATTTTAGCACAAACACCTACAACTTTGTTTATATATTGGGAAATTTCGGATTCAGATAGAGAGAGCCTTAAAAATACATATGGCAAATTCTTTTTTGAAGTTACAAAGCCTGTTTTAATAGTACATAATGAAACTCTAAATTATGCTTTTACAGTTGATATAAATGATTTTGCAAATAGTTGGTATTTACATGTGCGAGATAGTGCAAGTAGATATAAAATAGAGCTAGGAAGAATACCTGTTCAAAATATTAATTATGACTATATTCCAAACTATGATGTTTCAAGTCAAGGTCCTATTGAACCAATTAATTTACCTTATATTTATATATCTTCATCAAATGAGTTAGATTCTCCTAACGACAAAATACTAGATAATAAATTAGATAAAATTTATTTTAGAAATTTAAAAACAAATGAATTAATAGAAAAAAGTATTTTTGATTTTCCAAATATTTATCAAAACGGAAAATTTGTTAATATATACGAATTATATACTAAACTATATAAAAATGAAATTGCTCATGATTCATTTAACCTATATAATCCATCATCTGGAAACTTAAGTTCAGGAAGTTTTTCATCACAATTTAAATAAAATTAACAATAGAAAGGAATTTTCAAATGCAAAAAAAAGGATATGTTAGCTTTGTTTTACATGCACATCTTCCATTCATACATCATCCAGAAAGTGATGATTATCTTGAAGAATCATGGCTTTATGAAGCAATCTCTGAAACATATATACCATTATTAAAGTATTTTAAAAAATTAGTTGATGAAAAAGTTAATTTTAGAATTACAATGAGTATGACACCTCCCCTACTTTCCATGCTTGATAGCAAACTTTTACAACAAAAATATATAAAATATTTAAATAATTTAATTGAATTATCAAAAAAAGAAATTAAAAGAACTACATTTAACTCTAGAATCAATAAACTTTCTAATTATTATTTTGAAAGATATTCTGAAGATTTAAGATTATTTAAGGATGTGTTTAAATGTGATTTAATCACTCAATTTAAACATTTTCAAGATATTGGTGTATTAGAAATAATTACTTGTGGTGCAACTCATGGTTATTTTCCAATTTTATATGTCAATGAAAAAACCGTTAGAGCTCAAATAGCAGTTGGAGTTCAAACTTATGAAAAATATTTTAATAGAAAACCTAAAGGAATATGGCTTCCAGAATGTGGATATATTCCAGAAGCTGATAAATACCTTAGAGAATTTGGCTTAGAATATGCAATTGTAGAATCACATGGAGTTTTATTTGCTAATCCTACTCCAATCTATGGTACTCTTGCTCCAATAGTTTCTCCAGAAGGCTTTACAGTTTTTGGTAGGGACATGGAATCTTCAAGGCAAGTTTGGAGTTCAATTTCGGGCTATCCAGCTGACTATAATTATAGAGATTTTTATAAAGATATAGGATATGAAGCAGATTATGAATATATTAAACCATATATAGCTCACAATGGAGCTCGTGTTCATACAGGTATAAAATATCATAGAATTACAGGAAATACAGATGATAAAGATATTTATGATGTTCAGTGGGCTAAAGACTCTGCAGAAATGCAAGCTGGGCATTTTCTAGATTCAAGAACAGCTCAGATTGAAAATGCCTCAAAATATATGCATACTCCCCCTATTGTCCTTTGTCCTTATGATGCTGAACTATTTGGACATTGGTGGTATGAAGGTCCTTATTGGTTATATATCTTATTTAAAAAAATATATTATGATAAATGTAACTTTGAATTAATAACACCTTCAGAGTTTATGGATAAATATCCAGAAATTCAACAATGTACCCCATGTAGATCTAGTTGGGGTGCTAATGGATATAGTGAAGTATGGCTTAACTCTAGTAATGATTATGTTCATAGACATCTTCATAAAGCTGGAGATAGAATGTGTGAACTTGCTTATAATTTTAGAAATGTAAAATCTAATTTAGAAAATTTAGAACAAAAAATATTGGAATTAAAAAACCAAAAAAAATCTATTGCAAAAATTACATCTACAAAAAATTATAAAAATTTAAAATTACAATTAAGAGCTCTAAACCAAGCTGCTAGAGAACTACTTCTCCTTCAAAGTAGTGATTGGTTATTTATAATAACTAATAATACAATGGTTGATTATGCACACCGTAGAATAAAAGATCATATTGGTCGATTTACAAGACTTTATAACGAATTAAATTCTGGTAAAATTGATAAAAAATTCTTAGAAGAAATTGAATTAAAAGATAATATTTTTCCAGATATAGATTATAGAATCTATTTATAATAAGATTTAAAACAGAATGTTAATAATCATTCTGTTTTTTTGTGCTTTTATAAAAGTTATTACTAAAAATAATTATTATGTTTTAATTTTTTTAAAAAATTTAAAATTGAAGAATAAAAAAATATTTATTGTATATAATTTATAAAAAAATATGAAATTGGAGGTAATTTTTTTGAATATTAATAGAGTAAAAAATATTTTATCAAATAATGATAAAATTGATGTTTTCTATAAGGACAGACTTGTTTGGATACAAGGAGTTTCAACAGATAATAAATATGCAAAAGTTGGATTTATAGACAATTTTGATGAACAAGATGTATTGATTGATGATTTATATGAATAATTTTTAATTCCTCCTAAAAATTTAGTATCTTTTTTATTAAAAAAACATATATTATATTAGGAGGTTTTTATGTGCGGATTTGTTGGTTTTACAAATTATAAAAAAAATTTTCTTAATAAAGAAGAAATTTTAAACACTATGCTTCAGACATTAAATAACCGTGGACCTGATGAAGAAGGTTTTTATACAAATGAATGTGTTGCTCTTGGACACAAAAGATTAATTGTTATTGATCCTGAAGGTGGCAAACAGCCAATGATACAAAGGTATTCATTAGGTGAATATTCTATTGTTTATAATGGTCAAATTTATAATACTCAAGAATTAAAGAAAATTCTATTAAAAAATGGTTTTAGTTTTAATAGCTATTCAGATACTGAAATATTATTAAAATCTTACATACATTTTGGAAAAGATGTTGTTAATCATCTAAATGGAATATTTTCATTTGCTATATGGAATTCACACAGCAAAGAACTATTTTTAGCTAGAGATCATTTAGGTGTTAAACCTTTATTTTATACTGAATTTGATCAAGGTTTAATTTTTGCATCAGAATTAAAAGCTATTTTTAAATATCCTAATTTTGAAAAAGTTTTAGACACTACAGGAATTTCGGAACTTATAGGCTTAGGTCCATGTCATACTCCAGGTTTAACAGTGTATAAAAATGTTTTTGAGCTAAAACCTGGTAACTATGCTGTTTATAATGGCTCTGGTCTTCATATTGAACAATATTGGTTCCTAGAATCTAAACCACATTTAGATGATTTTAATGAAACTTGCTATAAAGTAGAATCATTATTAAAAGATGCAATTTCAAAGCAACTTGTTTCTGATAAGCCAATATGTACATTTTTATCAGGTGGTCTTGATTCAAGTATTATTACTAAATTTGCTGCAGATTATTTAAAAGAAAATGGAAATCCACCTCTTGATACTTATTCAGTTGATTATGTCGATAATGATAAAAACTTTGTAAAATCTGATTTTCAACCTAATTCTGATAATTACTATATTGATTTAGTTAGTAAGTCTACTTATACATCTCACCATCAAGTTGTTTTAGACACTCCTGAACTTGCAAACAGTTTAAAAGATGCATTAATTGCCCGTGATGTTCCAGGAATGGCAGATGTTGATTCTTCATTATACTTATTTTGTAAAGAAGTAAAAAAAGAAAAAACTGTTGCTCTTATGGGTGAATGTGCAGATGAAGTATTTGCAGGATATCCTTGGTTTTTCAGAGATGATGCATTAAGCTCTGGAACTTTTCCTTGGTCAATTGCGCTAAATGAAAGGCAACATCTCCTTTCCCCTAGAATTTCAAAAGTAATTAATTTAGAAAAATATGTTGATTATAGATATTATCAAAGCTTATCAAATGTAAAAATTCTTGATAGTGACTCATATGATACTTCCCAAAAACGCAAAATAACATACCTTACAACATATTGGTTTATGCAAACACTTCTTGATAGAGGTGATAGAATGACTATGGCAAATGGTTTTGAAATAAGAGTTCCTTTTTGTGATTATAGATTAGTACAATATATGTATAATGTACCATGGGAAATGAAATCATATCAAGGTAGAGAAAAAGGTCTTTTACGATATATTATGAGAGGTTATCTTCCAGAAGAAATTGTTTTCAGAAAAAAATCTCCATATCCTAAAACACATAATCCTACTTATTTAAATACTGTAAAAAACATGCTAACTAAAATAATAAAAAATAATGATTCTCCAATTAATTATCTTTTAAATAGAGAATATATAATAGATATTATTAATTCAGAAGGAAAAGCATTCTCAAGACCTTGGTTTGGGCAATTAATGACTGGACCACAACTTATGGCATATCTTTGCCAAGTAAATATGTGGCTAGAAATATATCAACCTAAAATTAAATTATAACTTTTCTATAGCATCTATTTGTATTATTACTTTTTTTACGTTTATTTTTAAAATTTCCATTTTTTTTCTGTTTATTTTTTATTTTTTTGCACATTCTATATTTAGAAAGGTGAAATAAACTTTCAAATTTTTAAATATATATTTGCAGGAGGTGAATTAAAATGGCAAATACAAATAGAAGTAATAAAAAATTAGTTCCTGAAGCTATGGATGCTTTAGATAGATTCAAATATGAAGTAGCTAATGAAGTTGGTGTTAATTTAAAAGACGGATATAATGGTGATCTATCTTCTAGAGATGCTGGTAGAATTGGTGGTAATATGGTTAAAAAAATGATTCAACAAGTTGAAAATAATATGGCTAACAAATAGTTTTATTACCAAATTATTTAGTTTTTAATCTATTTAACTTTGGCAGAGGTATTATTCTTGGTTTTATGGCTTACTTTTATGTAATACATAAAGGCAGGGGTTGTGCCCCTGCCTTTACATTTTAAATATTCACAAATTTTTAGTCTTTATATTCTATTACTTTTCCACATTTTATACTTTCCGCAACATTAATTACTCTTTGGTTACTTGAACCTTTCCAATGAAGTGTAGGATTTTTATTTTCATCTTCAAATTGTCCATCAACTAATACATCTACATATTTCATTACTTCTTTATCTTTTAAATCCTTATCAAATTTATACCCTGTCCAAGCCCAAAGATTTTTGTTTGGAAATCTTTCCTTGAATTTTTTTGCAAGTAATGTTGTTCCTTCTATATTTTTTGGATGCATTGGTTCTCCTCCAAGTATAGAAAGTCCTTCTATATGTGATTTATCGCATAAATCAAGCACTGTATCTATTGTTTGCTCAGTAAAGTCTTTTCCTTGTGAAAAGTCATGTGTTTCAGGATTAAAACAATTCTTACAATTAAACATACATCCTTGCATAAATATTGAAACTCTTACTCCTGGCCCATCTGCAATATCCATTTCACGTATTTTATTGTATTTCATATTTTATCAACCTTCTTTATAATTTTAATGTATTTTATTTTTTAAAGTCTTTGTTATCTATGTGTAATACTCTTTCTTTTATCTCTTGTGTTCTTCCTTTATTCCAGAAATTGCTTCCAATATATCCGCATGTTCTTCTTGCAACATTTAATGAATTGTGATCTCTATTTCCACAATTTGGACAATACCATTCTAAGTTATCATCTATTAATATTTCCCCAGTATATCCACATTTTTGACAATAATCTGATTTTGTATTTAATTCTGCATACATTATATTATCATATATAAATTTAATTACTTCTAATACAGCATCAATATTATCTTGTAAATTTGGTGTTTCTACATAAGAAATTGCTCCACCTGGGCTTAATTTTTGGAATTTACTTTCTAGTTTTAATTTTGTAAATGCATCAATTTCTTCAAATACAGGTACATGATAAGAATTAGTAATATATCCTCTATCTGTAATTCCTTCGATTTTTCCAAATCTTTTTTGTAAACATTTTGAAAATTTATATGTTGTAGATTCTATTGGTGTTCCATAAACACTATAATCAATATTTTCAGCAGCTTTCCATTCTGCACATTTATCATTTAATTTTTGCATTACTTCTAACGCAAATTCTTCACCTTTTCCTCCATCTGTGTGAGAGTCTCCTGTCATATATTTAACACATTCATAAAGTCCAGCATATCCTAAAGAAATTGTTGAATATCCATTTTCTAATAAAGGTTTTATTGATTCTCCTGGTTTTAATCTAGCAAGCGCCCCATCTTGCCATAAAATTGGTGCAACATCACTTGTAACTCTTGCTAATCTTTCATGTCTTAGTCTTAATGCTCTATGACATAATTCTAATCTATCTTCAAATATTTTCCAGAATTTATTCACATCTTGTTTAGAAGATAAAGCAACATCTGGTAAGTTTATTGTTACAACACCTTGATTAAATCTACCATAATATTTTCCTTTTCCTTCTACATAGTTTTTAGCATGAGCAATATTTCCTTTTGTTCTATCTGGTGTTAAGAATGATCTACATCCCATACATGGATAGCAATCACCATTTCCATATTGATTTATTTTTAGTTTTAACATCATTTTTTCGCTTATATAGTCTGGAACCATTCTCTTAGCTGTACATTTTGCAGCAAGCTCTGTCAAATACCAATATTTGCTATCTTCTCTTACATTGTCTTCTTCTAATATATATAAAAGTTTTGGAAAAGCTGGTGTTACATAAACACCTTTTCTATTTTTAAATCCTAAAATTCTTTGATTTAAAAACTCTTCTATTATCATTGCAAGTTCTTCTTTATATTCTTCTGTTTCACCTAAATACATACATACACTTAAAAATGGTGCTTGTCCATTAGTATTTGTCATACTATTTACTTGATAATTAAATGTTTGTACTCCATCTGCAACTTCTTTTTTAGTGTCTTCCATTGCAAATTTTTCACATTGTTCTTTTGTTAATTTTCTTGCTTCATATTTTTTGTAGTATTTATTATAACTATCTCTTACAAATGGTGCTAAATGTGAAAGTGATACTGTTGCACCACCATAGCTTGAAGAAGTAACAGCTAAAATTATTTGTGTTGCAATAGTAGCTGCTGTAATAAATCTGTGTGGTTTTTCAATCATAACTCCATTAATAATTGTTCCATTTTGAAGCATATCTTCTAAATTTATTAACTCACAATTGTGAAGAGCACTTTGTGCAAAATAATCTGCATCATGAAAATGTATAATTCCTTCATCATGTGCCTTAACAATATCTTCTGGTAATAAAAATCTTCTAGTTATATCAGTACAAGTTATTCCAGCTATATAATCTCTTTGAGTAGTTACTACATGTGCATTTTTATTAGCATTTTCTGTATTCCAATATTCGCTTTCACCCTCAACTAATTCTTTAATTGTTTGATCTGTTGTATTTGCTTTTCTTACTAATGCTCTTGTATATCTGTATGTTATATATTCTTTTGCTAATTGATATCTTCCTAATTCCATTAATTTTTCTTCAATTATGTCTTGGATATCTTCAACTAGTATTCTTTTCTTTCCAAGGTCTTCTACATATTGTATTATACCATCAATTTCTTCATTTGTTGCTCTTTCTTTTGGTCTAACATCTTTGTTTGCTTTTTGAATAGCAGTTCGAATCTTTTCTTTATCATATTCTACTGCTTTTCCGTCTCTTTTTATTACCTTCATTTTTCTTCCCCCTATTTATTTAAGTCTGGATTAATTATATAGATAAAAAAAACAAAATCTGTTGCACTTGCAACAAATTTTGTTTTTTAATTTTTATTTTTTTTAATACTGCTATTTTCTAAGAAAACAGTTTATATTACATTTATATTACAGTTTTTAAATGTTATTATGTATATTCGTTTGTTTTTATTATTATACTAAGGAATTGCATTTCTAGCCAGTTCATCACACCTATTATTTAATTCAACATCACTATGCCCTTTAACTTTATTAAATGTTACCTTATGTATTTTAGTTAGCTCATATATTTCTTTCCAAATATCTTGATTTTTTACAGAATCTCCAGAAGCAGTTTTCCAACCTTTTTTAATCCAATTGTATATCCATCCTTGATTAAAACAATTTACACAATATGCACTATCACTATATAGCTCAACTTCACAAGGTTGTTTTAGTGCTTTTAGAGCCTCTAAAATTGCCGTCATTTCCATTATATTATTTGTTGTATTTTTGCTTCCTCCTGATAATTCCTTTTTATGTTTTCCTGAAATTAATACAGCAGCCCATCCTCCAGGTCCAGGGTTACCTGAACACGCTCCATCTGTATAAATAATCACTTTTTGCATATATGTCTCCTTTTTGCCTTTTTAATAAATATCCCCCGGCTTAGCCGGGGGTTTTTTACTCGTAACGCCTAAAAGGCTATGTTACAAGCAGAGCCTCAAGGCTCATAGCTGATCCGACACACGCGTATCTTATGCCCCGTTGAACGGGTCTTTATATTCTTTTATTGATATTTGGTCATACATCATATCTTCTTGCAATTGATTTCTAACATATTCTGCTATTCTTTTTTCATTTTTACCTACCGTGTCTACGTAGTATCCACGGCACCAAAAACTTCGCTGTCCGAATTTGTATTTCAAATTCGACCATCTCTGGAAAATTATGAGGCTACTTTTGCCCTTTAATATTCCCATAAATTTTGATACTGATAACTTTGGCGGTATTGAAACAAACATATGCACATGATCAGGGCAAACTTCCGCCTCTATAATTTTCACTTCCTGCCAGTCCGAAATATCTCTCAATATTTTTCCTATTTCTATCCTTTTCTGACCATAAAAAATTTTTCTCCTATACTTTGGAGCGAATACTATGTGATACTTGCAATTCCACTTTGTATGTGATAGACTTTCTATAGTATCAATAGTATTTTTCTCATTTTTATTTTTCTTTGAAAATATACTATTCATATTCCAAAACTCCCTTCATTTTATATTATCTTTATGTGTCGAATCATATTGATTTTATATTATGAAGGGAGTTTTGTCTACTACAACGCTAAAGCCTACACTACTACCGGCATAGCCGGAAGATTATTTACATTCAAATAGAACAGTTTTTGATTATCTCAAACTGTTCTATTTTTAGTTTTATTTTTATTTTTATTTCGTTATCCATTTAACCAAATCTAGATTCTCACTATCAAGTAGCATCTCATTTGTAGGCATAACTCTAAATGTATATCCATAGTTTCCACCAGATGCCAATGAAACTTTAGCTTTATAAGTATATCTTTTATATTCTTTTTCTTCAGACTCAAATTCCATTGGAACTACATTAATATCTTCAACTTGTCCATTATCTGATATTTTTCCACAATATACTTCTACTCTAACATCTTCTTTTTCTAAATTTGGAAGAGTAACTTTACATTTTACTTCAATTGATTCTCCTGCATCTATTTTTATATCTTCTGGATTTTTTTCTTGTTCTATTAATATACTATCCCAGTTGTTATATATACGTCTTTTCCATTCTGTAAACTGTGCTGCTTTTTCTAAATCTGAAAAATCATTTTTATATAAATTAATTAATGGCATATATAGTTTTTCAGTATAATCTACTATCATCCTTGCAGTACTGTATTTTCCACCACTTGTAATAATAGATTGTTTCATTGTTTTCATCCATTCTTCAGAAGGTTCTCTTAAAGATGGTCTTTCGAAGAACATTGGAATTATCTTATTTTCTAATGTTCTATATATACTTTGACTATCAGCTTTATCTTGATCAGCATATGATGAGAATTCAGCATCTGAACCTATAATCCATCCATTTGTTTGATCATATCCTTCTGCCCACCATCCATCTAATACACTGAAATTAATTACTCCATTTACTGCAGCTTTTTGTCCAGATGTGCCAGAAGCTTCCATTGGTCTTCTTGGTGTATTTAACCAAACATCTACACCACTAATTAAGTATCTTGACATTGCTATATTATAGTTTTCTAATAAGAATATCTTTCCTTTAAACTGTGGCTTCATAGATAATTCATGTATATATTTTATTAAATCTTGTCCTTCTTTATCAGCAGGATGCGCCTTTCCTGCAAAAATAAGTTTTACAGGATGTTCCTTATCATTTAATATTTCTGTTATTCTTTCTAGGTCATTAAAAATTAATGTTGCTCTTTTATATGTAGCAAATCTTCTTGCAAATCCAATTATTAAATCATTTTCAGATAATTCACTTGTAATTTCTTTAATTTGGTCATAACTCATTCCAGCTCTTCTAAGTCTTGTCATTGTATTTTCTTTTACTAACTCAACTAGTTTTTGTTTTCTTTGTATATGTGCATTCCATAATTCATTATTTGGAATATTCTCAACTTTTTTCCAAGTTTCATCTAAATAAATTCTATCTTGCCAATAAGGACTAGAACTACTACTCAAATAATTATTAAATAATTCTTTTATATTTTGTGCAAGCCATGAACATGTATGAATACCATTTGTAACATATGTAATTGGTGATTCATTTGCTGCAATATTTGGCCATACATCTCCAAATAATTCTCTTGATACTTCACCATGTAGTTTGCTTACTCCATTTTTCTTTCCAGCAATTTTAAGAGCAAGAATACCCATATTAAATCCAGGTTCTAGATTTTCTGTAGGTTTCATTCCTAATTTTAAGAATTCTTCTCTACTTATATTTAGTCTTTGCCAATAATTATTAAAATACTTTTCAACTAAATCAATTGGAAAAATATCATTTCCAGCTGGTACTGGAGTATGAGTTGTAAATACAGTTTTTGAGCTAACTATATCTTTTGCAATTTCAAATGAAACCTGTTTATCTCTAATTGTATCTTTCATTAATTCTAATGTTAAGAAGGCAGAGTGTCCTTCATTCATATGATATATTGTTGGATTTAATCCAAGCTCTTTTAATAATTTTGTACCTGCCATTCCTAAAACTATTTCCTGGCGAATTCTCATGTCTTGATCTCCACCATAAAGTTTTAATGTTATTTCTCTATCTTCAGGTCTATTTTTTTCTATATCTGAATCTAATAGGTATAAGCATATTCTTCCAACATTTATTTTCCAAACTTTTAAATATACTTCTCTTTCTAAAAATTTAACTATTATCAATAAATCATTATCATCTTTTGTTTTAACAGGTAAAATTGGTAAATCATTAATTTCAGCTTCTGAATATTCTGATTTTTGTACACCATAAGCTTCTATTTTTTGATTAAAATATCCATATTTATATAATAACCCCACCCCTACTAAAGGAAGACCTAAGTCACTTGCTGATTTTAAATGGTCGCCAGACAAAATACCAAGTCCTCCAGAATACAAAGGTAAAGTTTCATCTAAACCATATTCTGCTGAAAAGTATGCAATTAGGTCATTTTGATGATCTGGATATTTTTTTGAAAACCATGTTTCTTTACTTGACATATATCCATCATAATTTTTTAATACATTTTCATATTCTTTTAAAAACTCAGCATCCTCTGCAGCTTTTTGTAATCTTTCCTGTGATACTCTTTTTAAAAACTTAATAGGATTTTTCCCAACATTTTCCCATAAGTCTCTATCAATACTTTTTATAAGTCTTAAATATTCTGCATTCCAACTCCACCATAAATTATTTGCAATTTCATCTAAACGGTTAATACTTTTTGGTAATTGTGGTTTTACCGTTATTTTATTAAACACGTACATTTATTTAATTCCTCCTTAGTATTTTTACACTTTTTTCCTAATTTGTATTATCTATTAAAATATTTTTTTTGTCAAGGTATTAAAATATTTTATATATAAAAAAAGTAAAGGCATTACAATAATATTTGTAATTCTTTACTTTTTTTCTTATTTTTCTGGCATATACATACTTTTTGCAATCACATCTATTTTTATAACATTCATTGCAGTAAGTCTTTCTATTTCATCAATTATTTTTTCTTTAAATTCTTTTAAACTATTTTTTATATTATATCCATATACAACAGATACTTCCATATATATGCTTGGTCCTTCTCCATAATTTTGAACTCTAATTCTTAAAACTTTATGTATTTCTGGATTAATCTCAACTTGGTATTCCGCAATTTGCCTAAAAACAGAATCCGAAATCGTAAATTTTCCCATATAACTAAATGTAGGTCTAATAATTGATTTTTCCGAAACATATGGTTTTTTACCCTTTCCTTTTGATTTAAAAATCTGAAGTGGATCTAATAGATAACCCGAAAAATCTTTTTTTATTTCAAAAGTTGGAACAGGTATTACATGCTTTCCTTCTGTAACTCTAATATTTTTTGCAGTTTTCATTTCTTCTTCTGTTGCAACATCATTAATATATATTTTTTCTTGTACCTTAGGTAATCCTAAATTTTCCGCAATTTTTTCGACCATTCCATCTGATGTTCCAAGTATTAAAATTGATTTAACTTTATATTTTTTTAAAGCTTTTTGAATTTCTTTTTTTTCTTCTTCATGTAAGAATAAAGCTTTTTTTACAGTTTCTATTTTAGTAGCTGCTTTTTTAGCTGAACTTCCAGCAATAACTCTGTTATCATTAATTAAAAGACCATCGTCAATAATGAAATGGACATTTTTTTCTCCAGCTACCATTTGTGCCCTATAACTTTTTCCAGTTCCAGATGGTCCAACAAATCCGTAAACGCATATATTTTTAAACATTATTATTCTCCCTGTTTTAGTTATATCTTTTAAAATCTTTTGTTTAAAACTAATCTAATTTATATGTTTATCTTGCATAAAAAATTTTAATTTGTATTTTCACAGTTTTATAAATAAAAAACAGGACTAGGACTAAAAATAATTTAGAACCTAGCCCATATAAATTAAACTATTTCTTTAATTTTTACACTTCTTACGTGATCAATTTTTTCCCAAGTTGTATCTTGTTTAAATAAGCATTTAAAGTTTATCAATAACCAAGATCCCATAAATAAAGGATAATATAATGTCCATTTTAACATAGGCTTTATTGGTTTTTTCTCTAAATACATTGTCAATAATGCTGTAAAGATTGGGAATAAAAATGTTGGTACTACAAATTTTAATAAATTTATAATTAATTCAGCTGTAGACATAGAATCTAGTAAATATATTGCAAAATTTGAAAGGACTAATACCATAGATACAACAAACATTGGTATACTTCCTATTATATACAATAAACCATCAAAATTCATAATTGTTTTATTTTCTTTAACAGCTTTAGCTAAATCTAATGTATAGTTTTTTGTACATTGAATATGTCCAACAGTCCATCTGCTTCTTTGTTTCCAAGAAACTTTAAATTTTTCAGGTTGTTCATCATAAACTATTGCATCTGTTGCCCATCCTAATTTTTGACCCTTAATTATTTGTTTTAAAGAAAACTCTATATCTTCAGTTAATGTTTTTGTATCCCATCCAGTATCTTTAATTAAATCAAACTTAACCATAAATCCTGTTCCATTTAGTAATGGTGATAATCCAATATTGTATCTTGCTAAATGGTAAAATCTATGCATTGTCCAGTAGAAAAATGCATATCCTGCTGATATCCAGCTTTCTGTAGGATTTTTTATATCTTTATATCCTTGAACTACTGTTTCTCCTTGGCATAATTTTTTATTCATAACACTTATAAAGTTTTTATCAACTATATTATCTGCATCAAATACTAAAAATGCATCATAATCTGCATTTTCCTCTATTTTTTGTTGTAAAAACCAATTTAATGCATATCCTTTAGTTTTATGTGCCTCATCAAATCTTTTATAAACAATTGCTCCGGCTTCTTTTGCAATTTGTGCGGTATTGTCTGTACAGTTATCTGCAATTACATATATATCATATAAATCTTTATCATAGTTTTGATTTTTTAAACTTTCTACTAAATTTGCAACAACAGCTGCTTCATTATGTGCAGGTATAATTGCCATAAATTTATGTTTTTTGTTTTTTATTAAAGGTTTTTCTTTAAATTTAATTAAAGAACATAAGCTTATTGTAAATTCATATATCCAAAATACAACAGTTATATATACTAAAGCTTGCCTTAATAAATAAATATATTCCATTGTTTTCTCCTTCTAATATTAATTTATATTTTTCCATCTTATATATTATACTATTAATTGGATTTTTTTGCAAATTTTTTCGCAAAAAAATATAATCTGTGTAATACCATTAATATCACATCAAACAAGATTTTTTAAAAAAATGTAAAAAAAACTTTAATCGTCTGTTTCTGAACTATCAAACCTTGTTCTATATTTTAGCCGTTCTATCTTGTAATATTCTTCTATGAAAAGTTATATTATTTTTATCCAAATAATTAAATATAAAATCCTTATCTACTAACTCTTTGTTCTTATTTTCAATAATAAAATTTAAAGAAGAATCATTAATAATATTCTTAATACAAACCGATTTAAATCTATTTTTTATCATAGCTCAACAAAAAAGACCAGAATAATCTAGTCTTTTAAGTATTCTTATACAAGCATTAAAACTGCCATAGGAGCATTATCTCCTTTTCTAGGCTCAGCTTTTACTATTCTAGTATATCCACCTTTTCTATCTTCATATTTTGGAGCAATTTCATTGAATAGTTTTGATGGTAAATCTATATTATTTCCATTTTCATCTTTAACTTTGTTAATAACTGTCATTATTTTCTTTCTAGCATTTAATCTTGAAGGCATATCTTTTTGTCTTGATTCTGTTGTTTCTTCCTTAACAACTTTTAAATATTCTTTACCATTTTTACTTGTTACAAGTTCTGTTAATTTGTTACCTTTTGAATCTAATTTTGCTTTTTTAACTTTAACATCAACCATTTCAAAATTATCTTTTTCTTTAACAGCTAATGCAATTATAGAATCAGCAATTTTTTTAATTTCTTTAGCTCTTGCTTCAGTTGTTATTATTTTTTCATGCCAAATTAAATCTGTAACTGATGATCTTAACAAAGCTTTTCTTATATTTGTTGTTCTTCCTAGCTTTCTGTTAGCCATTTTGGTAAACCTCCTTGTCCTTTTTATTATATATTATATTATTCTTCTTCGTTTGCAAATTCTAATCCTAGAGCATGTAATTTGGCCACAACTTCATCTAATGATTTTTTACCTAAATTTCTAACTTTCATCATATCAGATTGTGTTTTCTTTGCCAAATCCTCAACAGTTGAAATTCCGGCTCTCTTTAAACAATTGAATGATCTTACTGATAATTCTAACTCTTCAATAGATTTTTCTAGGATTTTTTCTTTTTTATCCTCTTCTTTTTCTACCATTATTTTTGTATTTCTTGTTGCCTCTGATAAATCAATAAATAATTCTAAATGTCCTGTTAATATTTTAGCTGCTAAACTTAGTGCTTCAAATGGTTTCATACTTCCATCTGTCCATACTTCTATTACAAGTCTATCTAAATCTACCATTTGCCCAACTCTAGTATTTTCTATTTGATAATTTACTTTCTTTACCGGAGTATATATTGAATCAATTGGTAATACTGATATATCTTGTTCTGGTTTTTTATTCTTTTCAGCTGGAGTATAACCTCTTCCTTTATTTGCAGTTAATTCCATAATTAAGTGTCCACCATCTGAAACTGTAGCAATATGTAAATCTGGATTAAGGATTTCTACTGTTCCATCTGTTTGAATGTCTCCAGCAGTAACTTCCCCTTCTCCTTTAAAATCTATAAATAGTGTTTTTTCTTCTTCCTCATCAAATTTTAGTCTAACATTTTTTAAGTTAACTATTATTTCTGGTACATCTTCGACTACATTTGGAATACTTGAAAATTCATGTAAAACACCATTTATTTTTACACTTGTTATGCTACATCCTGGTAATGAAGAAAGTAATATACGTCTTAAAGAATTTCCTATTGTAACTCCATACCCTCTTTCTAATGGTTCACACACAAATTTAGAATAGTTTTGTTCATCATCAATTTTAATACATTCAATATTTGGCCTTTCAAATTCTATCATTATTTAACCTCCTAATTATTTAGAGTATAGCTCTACTATTAAATGCTCTTCTATTGGAATATCGATATCTTCTCTAGATGCTAATCTAATTACTTTTCCACTTAATTTTTCATTATCTTTTTCTAACCAAGCTGGTACTGGTCTTATTGAATTTGCTTCAACATTTGCTTTTATTGTAGCGTTTTCTTTTTTGCTTTCTCTAACTTCTATAACATCTCCTACTTTAACTAGGTATGATGGTATATTTACTTTTTTACCATTTACTACAAATTGACCATGGTTTACTAATTGTCTAGCTTGACTTCTAGAAGCACCATAACCTAATCTATATACAACATTATCTAATCTACTTTCTAATATTTGTAATAGATTTTCACCAGTAACTCCTTTTTTATTTGAAGCCATTTTAAAGTATTTTCTAAATTGTACTTCTCCAACTCCATAGTAATATCTTGTTTTTTGTTTTTCTCTTAATTGTGTTCCGTATTCAGAAAGCTTAGCCTTTTTTTGTCCATGATCTCCAGGTGCATAATTTCTTCTTGAAATACCACATTTATCTGTGTAACATCTATCACCTTTTAAGAACAATTTGCATCCTTCTCTACGGCAAACACGACATTGTGCATCTTTATATCTTGCCATTTTATTTTTCACCTCTTTAATAATATTTTTAATTTTAATTTTTAATCTATTTTATTTTTATTAAACTCTACGTCTTTTTGGTGGTCTACAACCATTATGTGGTATTGGTGTAACATCTTTAATTGAGCTTATTTCTAAACCTGCAGTTTGTAAAGATCTTATTGCAGCTTCTCTACCTGCACCTGGACCTTTAACAAAAACATCTACTGTTTTTAATCCATGTTCCATAGCTTTTTTAGCTGCTGTTTCTGCAACTTCACCAGCTGCATAAGGAGTACTTTTTCTTGAACCTTTAAATCCAAGTGCTCCTGCACTTGACCAAGAAATAGTGTTTCCTGCAACATCTGAAATATTTACTATTGTATTATTGAAACTTGAATGAATATGTGCTTCACCTTTTTCAATATTTTTTCTATTTCTTTTAGTAACTGTCTTTTTTGTTACATTTTTTGCCATTTTTTTTACTTACCTCCTTTTTTAATAAGGTACTAAATTATATGTAAATAAAAATATCTACATAATAATGTTTTAATTCTTCCTTATAACCTAAATAACATTAATTAATTTGCTTTTTTACTTTTGCTAACAACTTTTCTAGGACCTTTTCTTGTACGTGCATTTGTTTTTGTTCTTTGTCCTCTAACAGGAAGTCCTCTTCTATGTCTAATTCCTCTGTAGCATCCAATTTCTGTAAGTCTTTTTATATTTAAAGCAACTTCTCTTCTTAAATCTCCTTCAACTTTGTAGTTTTCGTCGATTTCTTTTCTAATTAGATTTACTTGTTCGTCTGTTAAGTCTTTTACTCTTGTATCTGGATTAATTCCTGTTTTTTCTAATATTTTTTGTGAACTTGTTAATCCAATTCCATAAATATATGTTAGTCCATATTCTACCCTTTTTTCTTTAGGTAAATCTACTCCTGATATACGAGCCATCTTCTAATTTACACCTCCAAATTTGTACTGTTTAACTTAAAAAATTTATCTTATGTAATATATCTAACTTCTTAAAGGTGAAATGCATTTAATAATTATTAATCTAATTATTAAATCTTTAAGGTTATGATATATAATTTATATAAACGAAATTAGTTTCAATACATATTGTATTGACTTATTCATTATATTTTTAGTTTTTTATTTTATATAATAAATAAGTTTCAGCCGCAACCTAATTTACGTTATAAACAAAATATTTTATGCATAAAAAATACGCATATACTAAATAGATATATACTTATCCTTGTCTTTGTTTGTGTTTTGGGTTTTCGCAAATTACTCTTATAACACCTTTTCTTTTGATAACTTTACACTTATCGCACATTTTTTTTACTGATGGTCTTACTTTCATTTCACTCATTCCTTTCTATGTATATAATATTATTTATTTTGCTCTCCAAGTAATTCTGCCACGATTTAAATCATAAGGTGACATTTCTAGTTTAACTTTATCACCTGTAAGAATTTTAATGTAATTCATTCTTAATTTTCCGGAAATAGTAGCTAACACTTGATGCCCATTTTCTAGTTCTACTTTAAATGTTGTATTTGGTAATGTTTCAACAACTACCCCTTCTACTTCAATTAAATCTTCCTTAGCCAAATTTTTTACCTCCTTAAAGAGCTTTTTCTATGTTATTAAAAATAAGGTAAAGCTTTGTAATTTGAAGCTTCCATATATTGAAAAGAAAAATATTTTCCAATATATTTCCCCTATTATCCACAATAGCTCTACCATTATACATTATTTTTATCTTAATGTCAATATTTTTGGTTCATTTTCTGTAATTAAAATTGTATTTTCGTAATGAGCAGATAAACTTCCATCTTCAGTTACTATAGTCCATCCATCATCCATTTCCCATATGTCTGGTTTTCCTTGTATTACCATAGGTTCTATACATAGTGTCATTCCAGGTTCTATTCTTATTCCACGTCCAGCTTTTCCAAAATTTGGGATTCCTGGATCTTCGTGCATTTCTCTTCCTATTCCATGTCCTTGAAATTCTCTTAGTACAGAAAATCCTTGAGATTTAACATATTCTCCAATCGCATGTGATATATCTCCAATTCTATATCCAGGCTTAGCAAATTTTAATCCTTCAAAAAATGCTTGTTTTGTTACATCAACTAATCTATGTGCTTCTTTTGTTCCTTCTCCAACAATGAAAGTTCTCGCTGCATCTCCATGAAATCCATTTTTTAAAGCAACTGTATCTACACTTACTACATCTCCATCTTTTATTATATGGTTTTTATGTGGTATTCCGTGTATTACTTCATCATTTATTGAAATACATGTTCCAGCTGGAAATGGAGGCACTCCGGAAATACCAGGATCATATCCTATTTGAGCCGGTATTGCTCCTAGTTGTTTCATTATTTCTTCTGCCTCTCTATTTAGCTCAAATGTTGAAATTCCTGGTCTAATTTTATTTTCTAATTGCTCATAAAATTTTGCAACAATTAAACACACATCTCTCATTAATTGTATTTCTTTATTTGATTTGATTGTAACCATTATTGATTCCTTTCATTTCTATATAACAATAACTAATTATTTATTTTTATTTATATAATCAACTACTGATTTTGCAACATCAACACCTAATCTGTTTATTTCTATGCTTATTGTTTCTTCTTTAACAATTCCTCTATTACTATAAAAATCAATTACAGGTTTTGTTTCTTTGAAAAATGTATCTAATCTAATTTGAAGCTTTTCTCTTGTATCATCTTTTCTTTTAATTAGTTCAATATTGCAATTATCACATATCTCTCCATTTTTTGGTTTATTTAAAATCATATTGTATACTTTTTTACAATTTGGGCATTCTCTTCTTGCCATAACTCTTTCTATTATTTCATCTGTTGGAGTTGTTAAATTAACAACTAAATCGACCTTTGAATTTAATTCTTCTAAAATTTCATCCAGTTTTTTTGCTTGTACCAAATTTCTTGGATATCCATCTAAAATGAATCCATTTTTACAATCTTCCTCATTTAATCTATTTCTAACCATTTCATTTGTAACATCATCTGGAACTAAATTTCCTTCATCAGCATATTTTGTTGCTATTTTTCCTAGTTTAGTTCCTTCTTTAATATTTTTTCTAAATATTTCTCCTGTAGAAATATGTGGTAACCCAAGACTTTCTTTTAGTAGGCCTGCTACTGTTCCTTTTCCAGTTCCTTGTGCTCCCATTATTACAATATTCATAGTAAATTCATCCCTTTCTAACTTCAAAAAACATTAAGATGTAATTCAAATTCCTTTTTCATAGCATTAATATTTAATTAACACTTGTAAATTTTACATTATTTATATGTAAAAGTCAAGGGGTTTATGGCTATAAAACATGTTAAATGGGTTTTAAAAATGCACTCTTATTAGTTAGCATAAAATTATACTTACTAATAAGAGTGCACTTTTTAAATTATATAACTAAATTTTTATAGTTTTTATATTATTCTAAGAAACCTTTATAATGTCTCATTACTAATTGTGATTCTAATTGTTGAATTGACTCAATAGCAACTCCAACTACGATTAATATTGCTGTTCCTCCAAAAGTAATATCTAATGATGTAAATCTTAATAGCATTGGTAAAATAGCAATTATCGCTAAATAAAATCCTCCAAATACTGTTATTTTTGACATTACTTTTGTTAAATAATCTGTTGTTGGTTTTCCGGCTCTAATTCCAGGAATAAATCCTCCATTTTTCTTGATTGTGTTAGAAATTTCTGCAGGGTTTGTCATAGCATATGTCCAGAAAAATGTGAATCCAACAATTAATAATACATATACAATAATATTAGCGATTGTATATCCCCATCCAACACTAGATGAAGTTGTTGCAGCAGAGAAGCTGTATACTACATGCCAAAAACCTGTAGCTTGTGCAATATCAGGTTTAAATATTTGTAAAATCATTGCTGGAAATGTTAAAAATGATGATGCAAATATTATTGGCATAACTCCTGCCATTACAGGTTTTAATGGGATATTAGTATTTTGAGCACCCATCATTTTTCTTCCTACAACTTTTTTAGAATATTGAACAGGAATTCTTCTTTCAGCTTGTTGAACAAATACAACAGCGGCAATTAAAATAATTGCTCCAATTGTAATTCCAAGAACTGTTAAAAATCCTGTAGTACTAAATCCATTTGAATCTACAATTCTATTAAAAATACCTTGAAGTGTATCTACAGCAACTAACCTTGAAATAATACCTATAAAAATTATTAAAGATGTACCATTTCCAATTCCTTTATTAGTTATTTGCTCTCCGATCCACATAAGTAGTGATGTACCTGCAACAAATCCAGATACAACTAATGCTCCTGTTAATAGTCCTGGATTAATACAATATTGTCTATATGATAAATATACACCTATTCCTTGAACTAATGCTAATACAATAGTAAGAATTTTTGTATATTTATTAATTTTTTGTCTACCTGTTTCTCCACCATCTTTAGTTAGTCTCTCTAATGCAGGTATAACCATTCCTAATAATTGCATTACAATTGTAGCTGTAATATATGGAGAAATGCTCATTGCAAATATTGATAAATATTGAAAAGCACCTCCAGAAAATAAATTTAATAGCCCAGATAATGTTCCATTATTAGTTGATGCCTCTAAAATTGCTGCACTATCAACTCCAGGTACTGTAATAAAACATCCTAATCTAAATATTGCAATTAAAAATAATGTATAAAACAATTTTTTTCTTATTTCTGGTGTTTTTAAACCATTTTTTAATGTTTTAAACAATTATACCACCTCTGCCTTTCCGCCTAAAGCTTCAATTGCTTCTTTAGCTTTTGTAGTAAATCTTGTTGCTTTAACATTTAATTTTTTCTCTAATTTTCCTGTTGCTAAAACTACTATTCCATCTTGAATTTTACCAATTATACCTTCAGCTAATAATGTTTCAGCTGTTACATCAGTTGCTTGTGATTTATTAAGCATTGTTAATGTTACTTCTGTATAATTTTTTGCAAAAATATTTGTAAATCCACGTTTTGGTAATCTTCTATATAATGGTGTTTGACCACCTTCAAAGCCACGTCTAACACCTCCGCCAGATCTAGCTTTTTGTCCTTTTTGTCCTCTTCCTGATGTTTTTCCAGAACCTGAACCCATTCCTCTTCCAACTCTTTTTGAAACAACTTTTTTAGCAGTTGGCTTAAGTTCGTCTATTTTCATTTTGCACCTCCTTAAATCTATGTAAATATCTTTTTATATTCTATCTTTATTCTTTATATATAATATTTAATAATATATAAATTGTCAAGAGAAAATTAGATTATATCTTCAACCTTTTTTCCTCTTTTTGCAGCAACTGATTCAGCTGTTTGCATTGATTTTAAAGCTTCTAAAGTTGCATAAACAACATTTCTTGGATTATTAGTACCAATAATTTTTGTACGAATATTTTGGTATCCAGCAAGTTCTAATACTGGTCTAACACTACCACCAGCAATAATTCCAGTACCAACAGCGGCTGGTTTTAACATTACTTTTGCACTACCAAATTTTCCTATATATTCGTGTGGTACAGTTGTATTTACAATTGGAACTTCTATTAAGTTCTTTTTAGCTTCCTGAATTGCTTTTTTGATAGCTTCTGGAACTTCTGCTGCTTTTCCATTTCCAACTCCAACATGACCATTTCCATCTCCGACAACTACAACAGCTGAAAATCTCATATGTCTACCACCCTTAACAACCTTAGTAACTCTGTTAAGTGCAACAACTTTTTCTTTTAATTCATTTTCTTGTTTTTCTTCCATTTGGATATTTTTTCCCTCCTTTTTGTTTAATCTATAACTCTATTAGAATTTTAGTCCGCCTTCTCTTGCAGCTTCTGCAAGCTCTTTAACTACACCGTGATATATATATCCACCACGATCAAATACAACTTCTGTTATATTTTTAGCAGTTGCTCTTTTTGCTATTAAAGTACCAACTTCTTTTGCTGCAACTTTGTTACTATGTTTTTCTTTTACTTCTTTATCAAGAGTTGATGCAGCACAAAGAGTAATTCCTTTTGTATCATCTATAATTTGAACAACTATATTTGAATTTCCTTTAAATACACATAGTCTTGGTCTTTCAGCAGTTCCTTGAATTTTATTTCTTACTCTTTTATGACGTCTTAATCTAGCCATTTTTCTATCAGTATTTGAAACCATTTTTCTTCTCCTTTCTTAATTATCATAAACACTTTCATAAACTATTTAATTATAATTAATTATTATTTACCTGTCTTACCAACTTTACGTCTTATTACTTCATCAGAATATTTGATTCCTTTTCCACCATATACTTCTGGTACCTTCTTAGCTCTTATATTAGCAGCTGTTTGACCAACTAATTCTTTATCAATTCCTTTAACAATAATAGTATTACCATTAGTAACTTCAAAAGTAATTCCTTTTGGTGCCTCAAATATTACTGGATGAGAATATCCTAAAGCTAAATTCAAGTTGTTACCTTGTTTTTGAACTCTATATCCAACACCATTTATTTGAAGTTCTTTAGTAAATTCATTTTGAACTCCTATTATCATATTGTTAATTAAAGTTCTAGTTAAACCATGTAAGCTTCTGCTATCTTTGTCCTCTGAACTTCTTGAAACAATTATCTTACCATCTTCCATTTTTATAGAAATTTTAGATTCGAATGTTTTTTCTAAAGTTCCTTTTGGTCCTTTAACTACAACATGACTTCCATCTATATTTACTTCTATTCCTGCAGGTATATCAATAGGTTTATTTCCTATTCTAGACATTTGGATTTTCCTCCTTTTCTTTAATCTTTATTTTTTAATATATTTTATATGTAGTAATTTCATAAAAAATATTTTTAATTACCAAATATAAGCTAATACTTCTCCACCAATTCCAGCATTTCTAGCTTCTTTATCAGTCATAATTCCTTTTGATGTTGAAATAATTGCTATTCCTAATCCATTTAAAACTTTTGGTAATTCATCTTTACCAGCATATACTTTAAGTCCTGGTTTGCTGATTCTTTTTAATCCATCTATTACTCTTGTTCCTTTTTCATCATATTTAAGAGTAATTCTGATAACACCTTGAGTATTATCTTTTATTTCCTCATAAGATTTTATATATCCTTCTTTAAATAAAATATCTGCTATACCTAATTTCATTTTAGAACATGGTATATCAACTGTTTTATGTTTAGAAGTATTTGCATTTCTAATTCTTGTTAGCATATCTGCTATTGGATCTGTAGTATTCATCTATCCTCCTCTCTTGTTTCCATTATTAAATTCCTAATGAAAACTCTTTTTACACATTTTAATATTTTATTTTACAATCGTTTGCTCCACTGTATAAAGTTATCCGTAACTCACTTCGTATCGTACGGCTTTTTTACAGTTCCGCTTTTCAACGATTGTTCATTTTATTCACAATCGTTTGCTCCACTGTATAAAGTTATCCGTAACTCACTTCGTATCGTACGGCTAACTTTTACCAGCTTGCTTTCTTAACTCCAGGAATTTCTCCTTTGTGAGCTAATTCTCTAAAGCATATACGACAAATACCATATTTTCTAATATATCCATGTGGTCTACCACAAAGTCTGCATCTATTATATTCTCTAGTAGCATATTTTTGTGGTTTTTGTTGTTTAACTTTCATTGACATCTTTGCCATAGAATAAATTCCTCCTAATTTTATTTTATTCGTGGAATGGCATACCTAATAATTTTAGTAATTCTTTTGCTTCTTCGTCAGTTTTAGCAGTTGTTACTATAATTATATCCATTCCTCTTAATTTATCAACTTTATCATATTCAATTTCAGGGAATATTAATTGTTCTTTTATACCCATAGAATAATTTCCTCTACCATCAAAAGAATTTTTTGATACTCCTCTAAAATCTCTAACTCTAGGAAGTGCAACATTCATTAATTTATTTGCAAAATCGTACATTTTTTCACTTCTTAATGTTACTTTACATCCTAAATCTTGACCTTCTCTTATTTTAAATGCTGCAATTGATTTTTTTGCCTTTGTTACTACTGGTTTTTGACCTGTAATTTGTGTTAAGTCATTTATAGCATTTTCTAATGATTTAGGATTATCTCTTGTGTCTCCTAAACCGATATTTATAACAATTTTATTTAATTTTGGAACTTGCATTATTGATTTATATCCAAATTTTTGCATTAAAGCTGGAACAACTTCTTTTTCATATTGTTCTTTTAATGTGCTCATCAATGTTCCTCCTTTCTATATATATTTAGTTTAATTTTTCTCCACATTTTTTACAAACTCTAAATTTCTTATCATTTTCAACTACATAACCTACTCTTGCTGTTTTTCCACATTTTGGGCAAACAATGTTAACAATTGAAGAATGAATTGGAAATTCAATAGCTTGTATACCACCTTCTCTATTAGGTGCTGCTTTTATATGTTTTTTTCTAACATTTATACCTTTTACAATTATTTTTTCGCTTTTAGGTATAACTTCAAGAACTTCTCCTGTTTTACCTTTATCATTTCCAGATAAAACCATTACGTTATCACCTTTTTTGATTTTCATTTAAGGTTTTCCTCCTTCTTCTATTTTTATTTCTGCTTATTTATTAAAGAACCTCAGGTGCTAATGAAAGTATTTTCATATAATCTTTATCTCTCAATTCTCTTGCAACAGGTCCAAATATACGAGTTCCTCTTGGTGTATTATCATCTCTTATAATAACTGCAGCATTTTCATCAAATCTAATATATGATCCATCTGCTCTTCTTGTTTGGTTTGTTGTTCTAACTATAACAGCTGTTACAACATCACCTTTTTTTACAACTCCACCTGGTGTTGCTTCTTTAACAGATGCTATTATTTTATCACCAATACGTGCTGTTTTTCTAAAAGAACCACCTAAACATCTAATACACATTAACTCTTTGGCACCAGTGTTATCAGCAACCTTAAGTCTACTTTGTTGTTGTATCATCTCTTAAAGTACCTCCTTTTTGATTATTTCATTTTTTAAAATTATTTTATTTCTGCTTTTTTAACAATTTCAACAAGTCTCCATCTTTTATCTTTTGAAAGAGGTCTTGTTTCCATAACTTTAACTGTATCTCCAACTTGACAAACATTGTTTTCGTCATGAGCTTTCAAAGTATATGTTTTCTTTACTATTTTTCCGTAAACATTATGTCTAACATTTCTTTCAACAGCTACTACTATTGTTTTATCCATTTTGTTAGATTTTACAATACCAATCATTGTTTTACGAAGATTTCTTGTTTCACTCATTATCCATTTACCCCTTTCTTCTCGGCGATTTTTCTTTGAGTTAAAACTGTATTTATTCTAGCTATATCTTTTTTAACATCTTTCATTTTTGCTGTATTTTCTAAAGAATGTGTAGCTAAGTTAAATTTTAATCTAAATAATTCAGTTTTTAATTCACCTAATTCTTTTTCTAATTCAGGTGAAGACATTTCATTAATTTTATTATTTTTCATTATTTTCACCCTCCTCGACTTCTTTAATTATAAATTTTGTTTTAACTGGTAATTTATTTGCAGCTAAACGTAATGCTTCTCTTGCTGTTGCTTCAGGTACCCCTGCAACTTCAAACATTACTCTATTTGGTTTTACTGGTGCAACCCAGAATTCTGTATTTCCTTTACCTTTACCCATACGAGTTCCAGCTGGTTTTCTTGTAATTGGTTTGTCTGGGAATATTTTTATCCAAACTTTACCATCTCTTTTCATATAACGAGTCATTGCAACTCTGGCAGCTTCTATTTGGTTACCTGTAATTAGTCCAGCTTCTGTAGCTTGTAATCCAAATTCTCCATATGCAACAAAATTTCCTCTTGCTGCTTTTCCTCTATTTCTACCTTTTTGAACTTTTCTATGTTTTGTTTTTTTAGGCATTAATGGCATTATTTGTCTCCTCCTTCCATTTTTTTAGTTGGAAGAACTTCTCCTTTATATATCCATACTTTTACGCCAATTTTTCCGTATGTAGTATCAGCTTCTGCAAAACCATAATCTATGTCAGCACGTAATGTTTGTAATGGAATATTTCCTTCTTTATAGAATTCAGTTCTTGCCATATCTGCACCACCTAGTCTTCCTGATACAGAAGTTTTAATTCCTTCTGCTCCAGCTTTTAGAGCTTTTTGCATGCATTGTTTCATGGCACGTCTGAATGAAATTCTTCTCTCTAATTGTCCTGCAATATCTTCAGCAACAAGTGTTGCATCAATACTTGCATTTTTAACTTCAACAACGTTTAAGTTTACATCTTTTCCTATTAATTTTTTAATATCTGTTCTTAATGTTTCTGCTCCAGCACCACCTTTTCCAATTAAGATTCCAGGTTTTGCTGTAAATACATTTATTTTTACAGATTTAGCTGTTCTTTCAATTTCTATATTTGCAATTCCAGCTTCATATTCTTTTTTCTTTAAGAATTTACGAATTTTTTGATCTTCTACTAAACAATCTGCAAAATGATTATCATCAGCATACCATTTAGAACTCCAATCTTTGTTTATTCCTAATCTAGCACCTGTAGGATGTACTTTTTGTCCCATATAGCTTATTTACCCTCCTTTTCTGAAAGAACAATTGTTATATGACTTGTTCTTTTTCTAATTCTTACTGCTGAACCTTTTGCAGCTGGTCTAATTCTTTTTAGAGTTGGACCTTGATTTGCATAGATTTCAGAAATATATAATTTATCATGTTTCATATCATGGTTATTCTCAGCATTTGCTATTGCTGATTTTAAAAGCTTTTCAATAATTTCTGATGAAGCTTTTGGTGTAAATTTAACAATTGCTAAAGCTTCGTCAACTTTTTTTCCTCTAATTAAATCTGCAACAATTTTAACTTTTCTAGAAGAAATTCTTGCATATTTAAGAGTAGCTTGAGCTGTTTTTACTTCTTCTTCCATTTTTCTATCCTTTCTTATTATTTATTTGCCGTTCGTGGAAGAATGGTTATATTGCTAGGCAAAATTTTATGAAAAAACCGGAGTGTGCTTTGTGCACATGAGGATTTTTGAATAAAATTTTAACAACGCAAAATGACCGTTATTACACGAACTATTTTTTAGTTGTTTTTTCTCCTGCATGACCTTTATATGTTCTAGTAGGAGCAAATTCACCCAATTTATGACCAATCATTTCTTCTGAAATATATACAGGAACATGTTTTCTTCCATCATGAACTGCTATTGTATGACCAACAAAATTTGGATAAATTGTTGAAGCTCTAGACCAAGTCTTAATAACTTCTTTTTTGTTTTCAGCATTCATAGCTTCAATTCTTTTCATTAATTTTTTCTCTACAAAAGGTGCTTTTGGCTCTTTTCTTTTATTAAGATCTTTTTGTGCATTTTCCTTTTTTGCCATTTTAAATCTCCTTTCTTAAAACTTTATTATTTTCTTCTCTTAACTATAAATTTATTTGATTGTTTCTTTTTATCTCTTGTCTTATATCCAAGAGCTGGTTTACCCCAAGGTGTTAATGGTCCTGCATGACCAATTGGTGCTCTACCTTCACCACCACCATGTGGGTGATCTACTGGGTTCATAACTGATCCACGTACTTCTGGTCTCCATCCCATGTTTCTTTTTCTTCCTGCTTTTCCTAGTTTTACATTTCCATGATCTGAATTTCCAATAACTCCTATTGTAGCTCTACAATTAGATAAAACTAATCTCATTTCTCCAGAAGGAAGTCTTACGTGTGCGTATTTTCCTTCTTTAGCCATAAGTTGTGCACTTTGTCCTGCTGCTTTAACAAATTTTCCACCTTGTCCTGGATTTAATTCTATATTATGAATTAAAGTACCAACTGGTATAGAATTTATTTCCATACAATTTCCTGGTTTAATATCTGCTGATTTACCAGATATTACTTTATCTCCATCTGTTAATCCTTGTGGCGCTAATATATATGCTTTAACTCCATCTGTATATTGGATTAAAGCTATATTTGCACTTCTGTTTGGATCATATTCGATTCCAATTACTGTTGCTTCCATATCGTCTTTTTGACGTTTAAAATCAATTATTCTGTATTTTTGTCTGTTTCCTCCACCTTGATGACGTACTGTTATTCTACCATAGTTGTTTCTTCCTGCTTTTTCTTTCTTTGTTGTAAGTAAAGATTTTTCAGGAGTTTTTTTAGTAATTTCACTATAGTCTAATACTGTCATATTTCTTCTTGAAGGTGTGTATGCTTTAAATTTTTTTGTTGCCATTTTACTTCTCCTTTTTTATTTTTATTAACGGATATTTTCCTGCTCCGCCTGCAGTTAAAATTTGTTTTCCTAGTTCTTTCTAGTTAATTTATATACAAACTATTTATCTTTGCCCTCCGAAATCTTCCCTCAAATTTTATTATTGTATTATTTGGATACTCACTTCCACCTACTCTATGTGATAAACCTTCTGATTTTCTATAAATTGGACCAATTTCATTTTCTGCTGATTTTACTTGTGCAAATCTATCCTTAATAATTTTATTAGCTTCAATTTCACTAAGTTTTATTTTTTCACTTATATATTGTGCAACTACTTTAAGCCCGCCTATTTGATATGCAGCAATTATATCAGCAATAACTTTTAAATTTTCAGGTTTTTCCAAAGCTATCATTTCGCTTATCTGCCTAAGCTCTTGTGTGTATGCGTATTTTTCATCCTTCTTTTTAGTCGCGCTTACTCCTTCTGTTTTAGCATGTCGAAATAGCTCATTTCGATCCATCATAGTTTTTGGCTTATTCCTTTTCATTTTTTCCTCCTATACACCAGTGAAGTCTTCTATTGAATCTTTGAATTTTTTTGTTCCTTTTGTTTCCTTTCCACCTTTAGCTAAGTATGTAGAAGCTTTAGGATCCATATCTATTGTAACTATTGCTTTTTTCCAGCTTGATGTCATTCCTTGATGATATCCTACTCTTTTCTTTTTTCCTTTTACCATCATTGTATTAACCTTTAATACTTTTACTCCAAAAAGTTTTTCAACAGCATTTGCTATTTCAACTTTTGTAGCTTTTTTGTTAACTTTGAATGTGTATTTTCCGTCTTGTAGACCATTATTACTTTTTTCAGTAACAACTGGTGCTATTATAATTTCTTCTGCTACCATAATTATGCATACACCTCCTCTAATTTCTTAACAGTATCAAGTGTTAGTACTAAATTTGTATATTTTAATAAATCATATACATTTATATTATTTGCAACTATAGTTTTTGCATTTTGAATATTTCTAGTAGAAGCTTCAACATTTAAATTCTTTTCTGGTAAAACAACTAATGTTTTTCCTTCTAGTTTTAAATCTGCAAATGCTTTTACCATTGATTTTGTTTTTATTTCTGATAATTCTAATTTATCAACTACAGTTAATTGTTTTTCTAATACTTTAGAACTTAATACTGATTTTATTGCTAATTGTCTTTCTTTTTTATTTACTCTATAACTATAAGAACGTGGTTTTGGTCCTAATGCTATACCACCTTTAATCCATTGTGGTGCTCTAATTGAACCTTGTCTTGCACGTCCTGTTCCTTTTTGTCTCCATGGTTTTCTTCCACCACCACGAACTTCACTTCTTGTTTTTGTACTTTGAGTACCTTGTCTTTGATTAGCTAGATAGTTTACTAATACTTCATGAACAATGTTTTCATTTGGTTCTATTCCAAATACATTATCATCTAATTCAACATCACTAACTTTTTTACCTGTTATATCAAATACATCTATTTTTGACATTTCGTGTATCCTCCTTTCCTAATTTATAGCCTTAACGGCTGATTTTATTTTTAGGATTGCACCTTTTGCTCCTGGTACACTTCCTTTTACTAATATTACGTTTTTATCCATATCAACAGCTACTACATCTAGATTTTGAATTGTAACTGTTACTCTTCCCATATGTCCTGGAAGTTTTTTACCTTTAAATACTCTACCTGGTGTAGCACATGGACCCATTGATCCTGGTCTTCTATGATACATAGAACCATGTCCCATTGGTCCTCTATGTTGACCATGTCTTTTAATAACACCTTGGAATCCTTTTCCTTTTGATGTTCCTTGAATATCTACTTTTTCTCCAGCTGCAAATACATCTGCTTTAACTTCATCTCCAACTTTATAACTTGAGATATCTTCTAATCTAAATTCTCTTAAATATTTTTTATTTGTTAATTTAGATTTTGCAAAATGTCCTGCTTCTGGTTTATTGATATGTTTGTCTTTAATTTCTCCATATCCTAATTGAATACTATTGTATCCATCAGTTTCAACTGTTTTAACTTGTGCTACAACACAAGGTCCAGCTTCTATAACTGTTACTGGAATAACTAAACCTTTTTCATCAAAAATTTGTGTCATTCCAATTTTTCTTCCTATTAATCCTTTTTTCATTTTTCTTTCTCCTCCTATTGGCTGGCATTTAAATAGTCAGCATTGGTTTTGATTTTTAAGTTTTGTAAACTTTTGATTTTATTTTATAATTTTATTTGAATATCAACACCTGCAGGTAATTCAAGTTTCATTAATGATTCTGCAGTTTTTTGTGTTGGATAAAGAATATCAATAACTCTTATATGTGTTCTCATTTCAAATTGTTCTCTTGAGTCTTTGTGTTTATGTGGAGAACGTATAACTGTTACTATTTCTTTCTTTGTTGGTAATGGAATAGGTCCAGATACTTTTGCTCCTGTTTTTTTAGCTGTTTCTACTATCATTAAAGCAGACTGATCTAAAATTCCAGGTTCATAAGCCTTTACCCTTATTCTGATTTTTTCACTAGTTACCACATTGTTTGCCATTGCTATTTTCCCTCCTTATATAATATTTATTTGTACTTTTAGCTTGGCAAGTTATAACGCACCCTGGTGTTTCGTATTTCTACAATATAAAATCCAAAATATGCATGAATATTTTGGGATAAGTGCTTTATAAACAGTTTTCAATCTGTATAAGTTATAAACTATTTAAGTATATAACATAACTTACCGCCTGGTCTAAGCCATGACATACTCCATCGAAGTTCCCTCCACCACTAAGGTGTAGCCACATTCGACTTCAACGCTAAATTTCATACTGCATTAGTATATACCAGATTTTACCTGATGTCAATAGTTTTTGGCTATTTTATATATATTTTTTTATTTAACCATTTTTTATTTAATACCAATATGCTAATTTCAAAAATGAATTTGCTAATTTAGCTTGTTCTTCAAGTTTCTCGTTACTGTCATTATTACTATATCTCTTTGCAACAATGTTTCTGGATTTTAAAGTCCATAAAAAAGCCTTAAATTTCGGGTAATTTTTTATGTTGTTTTGCATATAATCCAGTAAATTACATACATTTATATATAATTCACTTTGTTTTTCTTTTTCTTTTTCGAATTTTTCTGTATTTACAATTAATTCAAACGGTTTAGATATGTTTAATCTATAATTTTCGTCTTCAAAAGTTTTCAAAAAGTTCTTATAGCTTTCACAAAATATCCTATACATTATATTTCTCCTTAAATACTTTCAATTTTTTACAAAACTCTGATTTCTTTGTTTCAAACAAATCGTTTCTTTCAATTATTTCTTTTATTATATTATTTAGTAGAGTTTTATTACATTTTGGAATTATTTCATTTAAATCTTCAATATCTTTTTCAGACAATCTAATTATTTTGCTTATTGCTATATCTTCTTTTGATAAAATGTAGACATTTATATATTTAAAATCTCTTAGTTTAGTGGCTCTCTCTTTATATGTAGGAGATAATATCGTGCTTTCATACTCTAACATATCATAATCTCTTAATAGTGAAAAGGCTTTTCCGTATTTAGCCGGATATCCTAAATCTATAAAATCAATATCTAATGTTGCTCTATTTGTGTATTTTCCTAAAATACATGCACTACCACCTACAATGTAGATATCAAACGGATCTAATTTAAATAATTTTGTAACCTCTTCCATTTCATGTATTACTTCCATCAAACTATCTCTATGCATTTTAGTTTCACCCCTTTTATCTAAAATGTAAATTTATAATCTTTTTCCAATTTTTCATTAAAATATACTTTACTTAAAAGCATAAGTTCTTTTAAACTATCACCTTTCAAATTAAATCCAAATAAACTTTTAATCGGACATGTTGATATGTATTTTAATGCCATAAATGTACTTGAACTAATTTTTATGGCACTTTTATCTTGAGTAGTACAACTTGCGCATTTTACGCCATTATCTTTAATACTAAAATATGTTAAATCATCTTTTTTTCTACAATTTACACATTCTTCTATTCTTGGTTTAAATCCTAGTAAGCATAATAATTTAATTTTAAAAATACTTATTATAAAATCAAAATCTTTGTCTGTTTCAGAAATCATATAAAGAGTATTTAAATATAATTGTAATATTTTATAACTATTTTCATTCTCGTTTGTAACATCTAGTATTATTTTTGTTAAATATACTGCATAATTAATTTTATCTAAATCTGTTCTAATATTATAAAATACTTCTATTATTTCACAAGAATTAATAGTATATGTGTCATTTTTTTTATATAAAATATATTCTGCAAAACACAAAAACTGTGTTCCTGCAAGTAATGCGCTATTTTGTTTTCTTGCTCCTTTTGCCGAACAAGAAATCTTTCCATTTCCTGGTGTTAGAATTGTAAGCATTTTGTCAAAATCGCCCATATTACTTTCTGAAATAACTATCCCTTTTGTCTTTATTATTCCCATTTAATTCCACCCTTTGCTGATTTGATATATTATTCTGTATTTTTTCAATTCGTTTTAGTTCCAAAAAAGTATTAACATCTCCTGTTGATTTAAACATTTTCCAAGCAATATCTTTTATCATCATAAAGCTCACTTCCTTCTTATGTTATTCTTTACATTCTTTTGCAATTCTATCCATATTTTTAACAGTTTATTGGTTTGCTCCATTAAAAAATTTCTCATTATTCATCCAGTCTTCTTTTACTTTAACCCATGTTTTTAAATTTACTTTAACTCCAAAGTTTTTTTCCATGTCTTTTCTTGCCATCATTCCTATTTTCTTTAAAGTTTCACCATTTTTTCCTATGATAATACCTTTGTGCGAATTTCTTAAACAATATATAGTAGCTTCTATATGATATATAGGCTCATTATTTAAAGTTTTCTTCAATTTCATTTTTTCAACTTCTACAAAAATTCCATGTGGTACTTCATCTCTTAATATAATAAGCGCTTTTTCTCTTATTGTTTCTTCTGCTAGTTGTCTTAAAGTTTGATCTGTATAGTCTTCTTTATCATAATATGCAGGTCCTTCATTTAAGTTCTTTTCTATTTCCTCTAAAATTATATCTTTGTATTTTTCTTTTTTTGCAGATATTGGAATTATTGCTGTAAAATCAAATTCATTTTTATATAAATCAATTATTCTTGCAAGTTCATCTTTATTTACTAAATCTATCTTGTTTATAATTAATATACATTTTTTATTCTTTTCCTTTATTTTTTCTAGAATTCTTTGATCTCCTCTTCCAATTTCTTTGCTTGTTGCTTCTATTAAAAATAAAATAATATCACTACTATCTAATGCATCCCAAGACAATTCAATCATATTTTCATTTAGTTTTGTTTTAGGTTTATGAATTCCAGGGGTGTCAATAAAAATAATTTGTGAATTTTCTCTGTTAACAATTCCTCTAATTTGAGTTCTAGTTGTTTGGACTCTGTCTGCTATTGCTGCTATCTTTTCTCCCACTAAAAGGTTAATTAATGTTGATTTTCCGACATTAGTTCTTCCACATATTGAAATAAATCCTGATTTAAAATTTTCCATTTTTCTCCTTCTATTTAAATATTTTCAAAATATCATTATATGTTATAACAATTGCTAATGTTATTAGTATTAAAAATCCAGTAAGTTGAATCTTTATCTCTGTTTCTTTTTTTAACGCTTTTTTTCTAATTGCTTCTATTATAAGTATTATTATTTTTCCTCCATCTAATGCTGGTACTGGTAGTAAATTTGTCACTCCCAATGATATTGATATAATAGACATTACATAAAAGTACTCTAAAAAACTTGAAGTTCTATATACAATTCCAGATATTCCCACTGGACCAGTAAAATCATTTAATCCAACTTTTCCTGAAAATAATAGTTTAAAACTTTCTAAAAATGAAAAGATAAATTCTTTTAATGAAGCTAATGTAGTTGATATATTTGAAGTAATTATTAATGCCACTATAAAATAAACTATTAGACCAAATATAATATTAACTAAAGCCCCAGCAACAACAATTGATATTTTTTTAATTCTGCTTGCTTTATTAAATGCCCTAATATCTTCTGAATCTTCATTTTCTCCTTCTAAACTTACAAAACCTCCTAGTGGGAAAAGTCTAAGAGCATATAATGTTTCTTTTCCTTTATAACAAAATATTTGTGGTCCAAATCCAATTGCAAATTGATTTACCTTAACTTTACAAATCTTTGCAACTAAAAAATGTCCACCTTCATGAATAAATATTAAAAATCCTAACAAAAAAGCTATTTTTATTATTGATAATATCAAATTCAATGTTTTCCTCCAAATACACTATTTTTAACAATAACACTTTTATAGCATAAAAAAGCCCGAAACCATAAGTTTAATAACTTTACAATTTCTGACATTTTTTATTTTATAATATACTAAAAATCATATATGCAAATGGTGCAATAAACAATAGGCTGTCAATTCTATCTAACATTCCTCCATGACCTGGAAGTAAAGTTCCATAGTCTTTTACATCTGCATACCTTTTTATAATTGATGCTGCAAAATCTCCTATTTGACTTATAAAGCTTAATACTAAACTTATTATTCCTATATTTAAATAAGAATATCCTATTTTCCAAATTGAATTTACTATAAATGTATATAGGATAGTTATTACAACTGCGCCAATTAATCCTGCTATACATCCTTCTATTGTTTTTCCAGTACTAATCTTACTAAATTTGTGTTTTCCAAAATTTCTTCCAATTAAATACGCAAAAATATCAGTTGACCATGAAATTACAAATATAAATCCAATTAATACTTTTCCATTATCCATTTTTCTAATCAATTCTAAAAACATTAAAAAAAATGGAATATATAAGCATCCTAAAAATGTAAATGTTACATCTTTAAATGTTATTTTCATATTAGTAATAATTACACAAGAAAATAACAATAAAAGAATTATTGGAATAGAATATAAAACAACTTTTAGCATTAATTCATTTGATAAAAACATTGATAATAATATATATACATTTGATAAATATCCTATCCATTTTATAGGCTTACACACTTGTTTTATTACGTTAAAATATTCATAAGTACATATTATTCCAGCAACCAACACAGTTGCTCCAACTACAAACTCATTTCCATAAAACAGTATTAATACTATTATTGGGAGTCCTATCAGTGTAGTTAACATTCTTTTTAAACTCATACTTTTCCCCTTTTTATCATACAAGAATAATTAATTTGCCCCAAATTTTCTATTTCTTTTTTGATATTCTATTATTGCATCATCTAAATCTTGCTCATTAAAATCTGGCCAATATTTTTCTACAAATAATAATTCAGAATAAACAGACTGCCAGGTTAAAAATCCACTCGTTCTCATTTCTCCGCTTGTTCTTATTATTAAGTCTGGATCTGGTTGACCATTAGTATATAATTTACTTGAAAACAATTCTTCATTTATATCTTTGATATCAATCTTGTTATTTTTTACATCTTGAGAAATTTCTTTTACAGCTTTTATAATCTCTGCTCTTCCTCCATAGTTTATTGCAATATTAAATGTAATTCCAGTATTGTTCTTTGTTCTTTCAATACAATCTTTAATTCCTTGTTGTAACTTAGGTTTAAATGCTGTTGTATCTCCTAAAAATTGTACTTTAATATTTTCTGAATCTGCCTTTTTTGAATAGCTTTCTATATAATTTTGTAGTAAAAGCATTAATGCCCCAACTTCTTCTTCTGATCTTTTCCAGTTTTCTGTTGAAAAAGCATATACAGTTAAATGTTTAATTCCTATTTTATTTGCATGCCTAACTATCTTTTCAAGTGTTTTTGCCCCTTCTTTATGCCCCATTGCAATCGGCAAACCTTTAGATTTTGCCCATCTTCTATTTCCGTCCATAATTATTCCAATATGTTTAGGCCAATTGTTGTTATCTCCCATTTTATTTTCCTTTCATTTTAATAATGTCAGCATTCTATTTTTATAATTTATTTATTTCTATTTTTTATATATAAAGCAAGCTCTTTTAAAAACTCTGCTTTTTCTCCAAAGTCGTCAGTAATTTTTATAGCTTCAGCAATAAGTCTTTCTAAAACATCTTTTGCTTCTTGTAATCCATATTTTGAAATATATGTACATTTTTTTCTTGCTTCATCATTTCCAACTGGCTTTCCAGTAATTAGTTCATCACCTTCAACTGATAATAAGTCATCTTTTATTTGATAAGCTAACCCTATTTTTTCTGCATAGTTAGTAAGTCTTTCTATTTCTTCATTTTTAGCATTAGCAAGTATTGCACCCATTCTAACACAAAGTCTAATTAAAGCCCCTGTTTTATTATTATAATTATATTCTAAATAATCTAATGAAATATCTTTTCCTTCAAATTCTGTATCTACATATTCTCCTGCAATCATTCTATCTATTGCGATAGTAAATTCATTAAATACTTTTATTTTTAATTCTAAATCATATTTATTTTCTGTTTTTAATAATTCATTACTTATTACCATATATGCTTGATTTAAAAGTGCATCTCCTGCCAAAATTGCTGTTGCTTCATTATATTTTTTATGATTTGTAAGTTTTCCATGTCTAAAATCATCATTATCTATCCCTGGAAGATCATCATGTATTAGTGAAAAATTATGAAGCAATTCTATCGCTATGGCAAAAGGCATACATTTTTGAATATCTTGTCTAAATAATCTATATGAGGCTAATACCAAAATTGGTCTTAATCTTTTACCATTTGCCATCAAACTGTATTCCATAGCTTCATTTAAAACTCTCTCAGGGCAATCTTCTTTCCTAATGTATTTTTCTAATTCTAATTCTATTTCCTTTTGGTACTTTCTTAGTTCTTCTTTAAAATCCATTTATTTTTCCTCTCCTTAGAGATAAAGATTTTATATAGACATTATCTCTTTTTCTTTATTTTCTAATAATTTATCTATTTCTTCAATTGATTTGTCTGTTAATTCTTGAATTTTTGTTTCTGCTTGTTTTAATTCATCTTCTGTTATCTCTCCATCTTTTTGTTCTTTTTTAGCAATATCCATACCATCTCTTCTTGAATTTCTTATTGCTACTTTACATTCTTCAGCTATTTTTTTTATATCTTTTACTAACTCTTTTCTTCTTTCTTCATTTAATTCAGGAAAAGCTAGTCTTATTACCTTTCCATCATTATTTGGATTTATTCCGATGTCTGATGCTAATATTGCTTTTTCTATTTCTTTTAAAATAGATATATCCCATGGTTGAATTACAATTAGTCTTGCTTCTGGAACAGATATTCCTGCAACCTGGTTGATTGGTGTTGGAGTTCCATAATAGTCAATTTTTACTTTATTTAGTATTGCAGGGTTTGCTCTACCTGCTCTTACCTCTGAAAATTTTTCATTTAAATTATCAATAGATTTATCCATTTTTTGTTTAATTTCGCTATAATCCATATATTTACGCTCCTTATATTTTTTTCTTTTGACATTCTATCATAAATAAAACATTTTAACAATAGAAATTTAAAAAAACTCTACTAAACTTAATGTTTAATAGAGTTTTTGATTTTATTATTTATTGTTTATATTATTTAATTATTCAACAATTGTACCTACCGCTTCACCTTTTACAGCTCTAACAATATTTTCTGGATCTGCTATTCCAAAAACAACAAGTGGAATGTTATTATCCTTGCATAATGCTGTTGATGTCGAATCCATAACTTTTAAATCTTTTTCTAGTACTTCTTGATATGTTATTCTATCATATTTTGTTGCAGTAGGATCAATTTTTGGATCTGCTGAATATACTCCATCGATTGATTTTCCAAGTAAAATTGCATCTGCTTCTATTTCTGCTGCGCGAAGTGCTGCTCCTGTATCTGTTGTAAAATATGGATGTCCTGTTCCACAAGCAAATATAACTACTCTTCCTTTTCCTAAATGTTTTATAGCTTTTCTTAAAATAAATGGTTCAGCAATCTCCCTCATTTCAATTGCTGTTTGAACCCTTGTAAATATTCCTCTTGCTTCTAAAGCATCTTGAAGTGCTAAAGCATTCATAGATGTAGCAAGCATTCCCATATAATCTGCTGTTGTTTTTTCCATTTGTTCTCCATTTCTTCTTCCTCTCCAGAAGTTTCCTCCTCCAACTACAATTGCTACCTCTACTCCCATTTCTACTACTTCTTTTACTTTATCGCAAATATCTCCAACTACTTTAATATTAATTCCATGTTTATCATCTCCTGCCATTGCTTCTCCACTTAATTTTAATAAAACTCTTTTATATTTTGCTTCTGACATCTTAAAAATTCCTTTCTTTCTATTATTTTTTATATTCTATCATAAACACAATATTTTAACAAGTTAGTTTTCTTTGTTTAATTTTATTCTCATTTTTTATAGTTCTCATTAACCTTAATTTAATATCATATAACATAGTGATTATACGACTACAATCCGTTTTTATTTATTTCTTCAATCATTTTAATAGTATAATACTTTAGATTTTTATAATCTAATTCAACAAAGTCAGATGGATATTTCTCATATATTACTAAAATTTTTTTCATTATATGATGTAAATTGTCGTATTTATTCATTTTATAGTATTTTATAAATTCTAATATACTCTTTTCTGTACGTGCATTTACAATATGTAAATTTAAAATTTGTATAAATATCATACAAGCTTTAAAAGCTTCCTCAAATCTTTTTTCTTCCTCTAATTTCCTAATTTTAAAAAACATATTATTGTATTTTTTATTTTTCTTATCATAAAACATCTCCTGTGTCACTTAACATTATCTCCTTCTTTTTTATCACATTCTTGTTCCTCAATACATGCATTTAACAATTTAATTATTTCTTCTCCACTGTATCCTGCTCTAATTAAATACTTATGCACATCTTTTATAGCTTCTTCTTTATTATCATTTGCATAAAAAATATTTCTAATAATTACATTAATATTGTTATTCCCATTCCCGATTTTTCTTCTAGCCCTTTTATCAATTCCCTTTAATGCAAGAAATGGTAATTGCATTGTATTTCTTCCAGGATAATTTCCTCTTATTAAATCAAAAGGATATCTTGTAACAATACCCGCAATATCGCTATAATCATATTTGTTCTGTTTAATGTGAACTATTATTTGTTCATATCCAGTAACATCTATTACAATTAGAATTCCAGTTTCATTATTAACATATCCATATAAATATTTTATTTTCTGTTCATTTTGCCTATTCATCTCTTTTATAATATGTACAATAAGTTTGTCTTTGCATTCATAACAGTCATCTCTATACTGAAATAGCTCTTTAAATTTATCATACCCCGATTGTTGGTTATTATCATCAATACCAGTTATATGGTTATCAACTTCATGTTCAATTTCATGTTTTTTTTCTAGAAATTTTCTTCTATTTATGCTTTTTTTATTTCTTACATTTTCATAAAATTCAGATATAATTAATTCATCAATCATAGAATCATATAAATGTGCAAGATTGTTCATCAAATTCAATAATCTTGCAGCTGTAATTACTTTTTCTTCATCTTTAACATAATACCTTTTAGCATTCAAAAAGTCAGCAGTTTTTAACCTTGGAACTAGTCTAATTTTTTTTCCTTGGTATTTTATCGCTCTTGATTTAGCTCCTACATCATATTCGTCACACAGTTTCTTACCTTTCTTATTCTTATTTTTATTAAGTAAATAAACTCCTATTTGGAAAGCTCTATAAATATCTGTTGCACTTGCTGACTGTTCGTATATTTTATCAATTAAATTTGTTAATTCTCTAAATTCATTTAGTTCATTTGTATCTGTTTTTGAAGTTAGTTTTTTTGTTAGTTTACTTTCGATATAAAGGTCTAATTGTTCATTTTCCATAGCTAGCATTTCTAAAAAAACTTTTATAAAAAAGTCAGCATTTGTTTCAGATTCTCTTTTTCCAACATTTTCAATTTTGTTTATATTTTTTAGTAATATCATTCTTATTCGTGAATCTATTTTTTCGTTTTGAATTAATTGCTCTAACTCTCTTTCCCCAATTTTACTTATATTATATAATTTTAAAATTAGCCTTTCTGATTCTTCACATTTTATGCCATTCTTTCTTAGTTCTTCTGCTAGTTGTTGCAATGCTTCTTTTTTTCTCTCAGTACTATCACTATCTAACTCTAGTGCGTCTTTAATTAATTCGTTTATTGATTCATATTTTCCATTTATTTCGAATCTTTCTAAAAACTCTTCAAAAGCTTCTATGCTAAATATTAATTCGTTTTGCCCCATAAGCGTTTGTACTACAAATATTAAATTGCTATTTATTCTAGATCTATACTTTTCTTTGCTTCTATCAAATAAACCTTCTATTTCTTTATTTAAGTCTTCTATTGTAAGTTTTTCCGGGTCATATCCTTCTATTATTCTTATAAAGGTTTGAGGAATTTCTCTAATTTTTTCTCCATCATAATCTATTACATTAATTTTTAATCCCTTTTTTTCTACTAAATCTATTATCTGTCTTTTCTCTCCTTTTGGAACTAAAAGTACTGTTCCTTCTGGATAATTATAATCATTTTCTAAATATACATTTTCCCCATCATCAAAAGAAGCTCCTTCTATAACATCCATTATAGGAATAATGATAGCATATTTTTTTTCCTTGTTTAGCTTATTTGTCCCAATTTTATATGCATTCATGTCACTTATACTAATAACCGTTTTCCCATCATTTTCACTAACACTTTTTTTCGTTGTGTTTTCAGTCAATCGATTTAAATTATCAAATCCTTGAAAAATATAGTATGTTTTATTTTCCGTATCACTTAATCTTTCAGCATGTTTTATATCCTCATTATATAATTTTTCAATGTTCTCTTTTAACTGACTTAAATCTGTTATTCCGAAATCTTTTATAAGATTTTTTAGCCAAGTTAGTTTTCTTATTTTTTCTTTCAGTTGATTAATCTCTTTTGTTCTGCCGTTATTTATATTATTCTTTCCATTATCATCATAATAATTATTATTTTTATTTTTTTTATTCAAATATTTTATTGTATTTTGGCATTTTTCTATTTCTGTTTCTATTGCTACTAAAAAATCAAAAAAAGATTTGGCATTTTTGCCTAAATGTTCTATTAATTCTATTAATTCTTTTAACTCTATTAATTCTCTTGAATTCATCAAACTTCTCCCTAATTATTGTATTCTATTTTATCATTTATTTTTATTATTTCAATACAAAAAGCATTAAAATTTTCATAATTTTACTCTATAATTAACATTTTTTATTTATAGTCATATACTATATAAAGCACCTAAATGCTTTAGAAGGGATGAATTTTATGGAAGAAAATATAGAATTAAATAAATCTTATAAACCTCATTGTCCAATAATTGATGTTAATGGTCTAATTTCGGATGGTAAGCAATTTGACTTAGATATAACTTTACCAGAAGATAATAGAGATATTATATTTGGTACAGTAAAAAATATATTTAAAGAACCAATAAAAAATGCAGTTGTTAAATTAATCGAAATAGATTTTAAAAAAGATGGTAAAAAAAGAAGAATACCTATTTCTCACACTTTTACTAACAAAAATGGTGAATTTGTTTTTGGGCCTTTATGTCCAGGTAAAGAATATGCTATAGATATATGGGTAAATGATGTAACTAATTATAAAATAGATATCAAATGTAAACATGAAGGGGACTGTTTAAAAGGAGCTAATATCCAAGACTGTGGTCCAAAATGTTAGTTTTTGACTATTTTATTTTTAAATATTTATAAAAAATGATGTAATAGATTATTTTCGGTCTATTACATCATTTAACGTTTTTTATTATTTACATTTTTGGTTCACAAGTTAAATTTATTCCTAAATTCTTTAACGCATTTAATTCACTTTTGTCTACTATATAAGTTACATGTGCATCACATCCACGCAATTTATCTATCTCATCAATTGCTTTTTCAACAATTGGGTTTATAACAGAGCATATACTTAATGCAATTAATACTTCTGGTAGATTTAAAAAATATGAAGTATTATAAGATGTTTTTTCTTTCATTTTTGATATACCAGCTAATACTGATGGAGTTAATAAGTATTCTTTATCTGGTATTCCAGTTATTTCTTTTATAGCATTTAAAAATGCAGAACTTGCACAACTTAGTAATTCTGATTCTTTTCCTGTTACTATTTTTCCATTTTTTAGTTTTATAGCAAATACATTTGTTTTAACTTTTTTTGCTCTTTCATTAGCAGCACATGCTACATCCCTATCCTGCACAGTAAGTCCCAATTTTTCCATAAGAGATTTTGCTTGTTCTACAACATCTTCATCACATATTTGCTGTTTATAATCACATAAAGTATTATAATATCTTCTTATTATTTCATCTGTAGATGCTTTTCTTACTACCTCTGGATCTGTAATACATTGTTTTATCATGTTTACTCCCATATCTGTAGGAGATTTATATATTTCTTTTCCAGTTATTTTCATTAATATATTTTTTAAAATAGGAAATGTTGAAATGTCTCTATTATAGTTAACTGCATATTCTCCATATGCCTCTAAATGAAATGGATCTATCATATTTACATCTTTTAAATCTGCAGTAGATGCTTCATATGCGATGTTTACTGGATCTAATAAGCTTAAATTCCATACTGGAAATGTTTCAAATTTAGCATATCCTGCTTTAACACCTCTTTTATATTCATGATATAATTGAGAAAGACATGTTCCAAGTTTTCCACTATTTGGTCCTGGAGCTGTAACAACAACCAGCTTTTTAGTTGTTTCTATATATGGATTTTTTCCATATCCTTTTTCACTAACAATAAGATCTACTTGGTCAGGGTATCCATCTGTAGGTCTATGAATATACATTTTTATTTTTCTCTCTTTAAGCAATTTTTCTAAGTGTGAAATGTCATTTCCTTCTCTATACATTGTAACAACAACGCTGTTTATTGAAATTCCTAGATCTTTTAGTTTTTCTACAAGCCTTACTAATTCTAATTCATAGCTTATTCCATAATCTGCTCTTATTTTGCTTTTTTTGATATCCCCTGCATTTATGCAAAAAATAACTTCTAAATCATCTTTGAATTGCTGTAATAATTTTATTTTATTATCTGGTTTAAATCCTGGTAATACTCTTGAAGCGTGGAAATCGTCAAAAATCTTTCCTCCAAACTCTAAGTATAATTTATTGTTAAACATATTTATTCTTTCTCGTATTTTTTCACTTTGTATTTTCAAGTATTTTTCACTATCAAAACCTAATTTGTCCATTTTATTTCTCCTATCACTTTAAAAAATCTTTTCTTAAATGCTAAAACACTATATTATTATACAGTATTTTTTATCCTTTTACAATTGTTTTTACACTAAAATCTTAAAATATATAACAAATCAATTTTTTGTAATTTGTTACTTTATTATTCTATTTTAATATTTTATTTTATTTTTAATTATGCTATACTTATATAAAAATTATTATACGAGGTAATTGATTATGTTTAAAATTATAAAAATACGGGATTCTTGCTATTCTTTTAATAATTCTCATTATTCTAGGTATTAATTTTTATGTTAAAGTATCTACTGTAAAAAGAATAATAAAAAAAACTAATTATTCAAACCTTTCTAATATAGATTGCATTATAGTTTTAGGTGCTGGAATTTGGGATGGTAAACCTAGCCCAATGTTAGAGGATAGACTACTAGAAGGCATAAATCTTTATAATAATAATGTATCAGATAAACTAATCATGAGCGGTGATCATGGAAAAAAAGACCATGATGAAGTAAATATTATGAAAAATTATGCTATAGAAAAAGGAATTCCATCTGAAAATATTTTTATGGATCATGCGGGATTTTCTACTTATGAAAGCATATATAGAGCAAAATCTATTTTTAATGCAAAAAAGGTAATTATAGTAACTCAAAACTATCATTTATATAGAGCATTATATATTGCAAATAAATTAGGATTGGAAGCATATGGTGTAGGTTCGGATCCAAGGCCTTATGAAGGAGCAGCACTTAGAGAAATTAGAGAAATTTTTGCAAGAAATAAAGATTTTTTTAAATGCATCATAAAACCTAAACCAACTTATTTGGGTGATACAATTCCAGTTAGTGGAAATGGTGATATTACAAATGACTAATTATTTCTTTCAACCTCCAAATATGGCAGTACCTCTGAAAATACTTGCCCACCTACTGGTGCTGCAACACCACCTCCTTGGTGTCCTCCTTCTCCTGTTGGATTATATAAAGTTACTAAAACAACTAATTGTGGGTCATCAATTGGAGCAACTCCACAAAAAGATGTTACATATTTTCCCGTATTTACTCCATCTTCTGATGTTCCAGTTTTTCCTCCAATTCTAAATCCTTCAACTTTTGCATTTTTACCTGTTCCTTCACTAACAACACTTTCCATCATACTTAAAACTTTTTCAGAAGTTTCTTTTGAAATTACTTCACCTTTATTTTCAATTGGCAATTCTGTTCTTTCCCCTGTTTGAGAATCAATTGTTGCAGTTACAATTCTAGGCTGAATCAAATTACCTCCATTTGCTATGCTAGATACTGCAGTTGCAAGTTGGATCGGTGTTATTTCAAATCTTTGCCCAAAACTAATTGTTGCAAGCTCAACAGGACCACATTTTTCTTTTTTTACAAAAATACTATTTGCTTCACCAGGTAGCATAACTCCTGTTTTTGATAGTAATCCAAATTTATTTAAATATTTAAAATATGTATCTACCCCTAATTTCTGACCAAGCCCAATAAACACTGGATTACAAGAATTCATTAGTCCTTCTCTTAAGGATTCTGATCCATGAGGTCTATAATATCTCCAGCATTTTATTCTCGCTCCAGCCACAGTTATACCTCCCGTACATGAGAATTCACCTGCATTATCTGTATCTGTAATTCCTTCTTCTAAACTCGCTGATGCTGTTATCAATTTAAATACAGATCCAGGTTCATAAGTATCTGAAATTGCTTTATTTCTCCACATTGCTTGTAAATTTTTTGTTTTTTCCTTATTATCTAGACCTTCCCAACTGCTCTTAATTTCTTCATTATTTATTACATAAGGTTCATTTAAATTATATGATGGATATGTGGCCATCGCTAAAATATCTCCATTTTTTGGATTCATTACTACAATATTTCCACCATCTGTACATTTATTATCAATACATGCTTCTTCTAAATACTTTTCTACTATAGATTGTATTGTCATATCAATTGATAACACAATAGAATTACCATTAATTGGCTCTATATAGTTTTCTCCATCTGTTCCTATCTCTTTTCCAGTAGCATCAGTTGATTTTGAAATAGCTCCCTTTTTTCCTGATAAAATATTATCATATTTAGCTTCTATTCCATCTAATCCTTGATTATCTCCTCCACAGAATCCAATTACATGTGCCGCTAAATTGCTATATGGATAAAATCTTGTACTATCTTCATCTATATTTACTCCTGAAGTTATGTCATTTTCTATCAACCAACTTCTTAATTCATCTGCTTTTTGTTCTTCAATTTTTTTAGCAATTGTTTCTATTGAACTTTTTTTATTTACCTTTTTTAAAGTCTGCTCATAATCTAATTCAAATATTTCTGTGAAAAATTTTGATAATTTTTCTTTATCCTCTTTTCTTATATTTGTTGGATTTATACTAACCATATATGAGGTTGAATTTGATGCTAATATATATTTTTGAGTACTATCATAGATAATTCCTCTTTTAGAATTAATTTTTCTTTTTTGAACTTGTTGCTCATAAGCCATAGACTGAAGATTTTTTCCATCTATTAATTGAATATATCCTAATCTAACAATCAAAATAAATAAAACTAAACCATATATAAATAAAAGTCTTACAATCCTTTTCCTACTTTTTAAACCAATTAATTGCATAAAAAATCCCTTCTAACTTTGATAAAAGGAATATAAGTTTGAAAACTTTTTAACCAAACTAAAACTCCTTTATTTACATTTTATTAAAATAAAGGAGTTTTATACTTTTTTTATTTAATTATTACTTTTTATTTTATTGAGATATTAAAATAATCACTTTCCAAAAATTTTATTGATTATTTTTTGAAACCAATTTAATTCATCTTGTTCATTTGAAATATCTATATTATCTGTTCCCGCTTCTACATAATCTTTTTTATCTAGTGAAACAAAAACTTTTTGACTATTATCTAACTTTTGCATTCCTAATTTTTCTTTTGCTGATTCTTCAATATTGCTTAAATTTAAATTACTTTCTATATTTACTTCTAATTGTCCATTTGTTTTTTGAATTGCAGCAAGTTTTGCCTTATTGTCTTGAATTTCGTTAAATCTTTCATTTATTAGTGAGCTTCTATAACTTATTGCCAATAATATTAAAAATACTGCTCCAATTAATATAACATTTTTATTATGTTTCTTTTTTTCCAATTTTATTGCGTGCCTTCTTTGTTTTTCATTTATTTCTAATTGTTTTTTAATATCTTCTTTTGACTTTTTTCTATAATCATATTCAGGTTTTAACTTTCTTGGACTAGTTTCAAACTGATAATTATACTGATTCATAAGTTACTTTACTCACCTCTTTTCTGTTTAGTATTATTTATTTTTTATCTATTTAAAAACAATAATTATACATCTAATTATTATCTTTTACTAGTGTTTTATTTAATCTTTTTCAAAAATACGTAATTTTGCACTTTTTGATCTGGAATTATTTTTTTGTTCTTCCATATTTGCTATTATAGGTTTTTTGGTTATTATTTTTCCAACTTTTTTTGCTCCACATACACAATATGGTATATCTTTTGGGCAAGAACATTGTCCCCTAGCTTTATTAAAAGCGTTCTTTACAGCCCTATCTTCAATAGAATGAAAACTAATTACACATAATCTTCCACCTGTATTTAAGACATCTATTGAATCTAATATTGTGTTTTCAAGTGGCTTAATTTCATTGTTTACCTCTATCCTTATAGCTTGAAAAGTTCTTTTAGCAGGATGCCCATCTTTTGGATTTAATCTAGGTATAGATTTTTCAATTATTTTTACCAATTCTTCTGTTGTTTCTATGGTTTTCTTTCCTCTTTCAATACAAATATTTTTTGCAATATTTCTAGAAAATCTTTCTTCTCCATATTCATAAATAATACTTGCTAAATGTTCCTCTTTATAAGAATTGATAACTTCTTTTGCTGTCAACCTTTGTGATTTATCCATTCTCATGTCTAAATCATTTGAGCCAATATAACTAAATCCTCTATTTTTTTCATCTAATTGATAAGATGATACTCCTAAATCAAGTAAAATCCCATCAACCTTTTCTATATTTAAATCTACTAAAATTTGCTTAATATTATCATGATTTGAATGAACATATTTCACATTTTTATAGTCTTTAAGTTTTTCTTTTGCTGCATTTAGAGCTTCCTCATCTCTGTCAATTCCAATCAATAAACCTTTATTTTGGTCTAATTTTTTTACAATTTCAAGACTATGTCCAGCTCCTCCTAATGTGCCATCTACATAAACTCCATCAGTTTTTATATTTAAACCATTTATACATTCATTTAATAATACTGGTATATGCTTAAATTCCACAATGTCTCCTTATAATAAAAAATACAATAGAAAGCAGTTAGTATCCTAATTTAAAAATACTAACTGCATTCATCTTTTGTGCTTTTATCATTAGTATATTAATTAGTATCCTTATGTACTTTTTTATTTTTTCTTTTGCTGGAATAATCCTTTGTAAACTCTTCTTTTGAATTAACTATCTTTTGTATAGCTTATCTTTTGCAATAATAATCTTTAGTTTAATATCTTTTGTAGATTTATCTTTTGCAATAAATACTTAAATAATTTTATCTTTTGTATCTTAAAAATCTTTTGTACCTTTGTCTTTTGTTTTTAACATAACCATTCCTTGTATTACAAGAACTGATTTTATATAAACTTTTCTTTATAGAAAAGCTATATACTTTTTTAAATTCCTAACATTGTCATATTCTCTGCAATTTCATCAGCTGAAATTTCTTCGTCTTTCTTTTCCCATAAAGCCTTATCCCATATTTCAAGTCTTGTTCCAACACCAATAATTACCGCTTCTTTTTCTAATTTTGCAGCTATTCTTAAATTTCCAGGAATTAAGAATCTACCTTGTTTGTCAATCTCACATTCTGTTGCTCCAGATAGAAAAAATCTAACAAAGTTTCTTGCATTTTTATCTGATAGTGGTAGAGCTTTTAATTTTGTTTCAAAATTTAACCATTCTTCTTTTGAAAAAGCAAACAAACATCCATCTAATCCTTTTGTTAATACAAATATCTCTCCCATATCTTTTCTTAATTTTGCTGGCATTGATATTCTTCCTTTTGTATCAAGATTATGTTCAAATTCGCCCATCAACATGATTTTGCTCACCTCCCACTTTCATACCACTTTGTACCACTTTTTTCCACTTCGGTTAAATTTTAATATAATTTTTTGCATTTTGCAATAGCTTTTTTATATTTTTCTTCATTTTTTCTTTACATTTTTGTTACAAATTGTTTACACAATTGTAAAATTTCTTTAAAGTGTTTTATTCCTATTTTTTAAACAAAAAAAATATAATATTTTTATAATTCGTATAACTCAACTTAATTAATGTAGTTATGAATTTTAAAAATATTATATTTATATTTATATTTACTTTTATTTTTCTTTTATATTCTTGTAAAGTATAGTGCAATAACGATTAATCCAACAATAACTCTGTATATTGCAAATACCTTGAAGCTTCCTTTTTTTAGGTAATCTAATAAAAATTTAATAATTAAAATACCAACAATAAAACTTGCAAGTACCCCAACCAAAAATGGAATACCAAAAGTAAAGTGTTTAATATCAAATAATACAGCTGCCGCTGTTATTGGAGTTGCCAATAGAAATGAGAATTTTGCAGCTGATTCTCTATCAATTCCAAGTTTTCTTGCAACAGTCATCGTTATTCCTGAACGTGAAACTCCTGGAAATGCTGCTGCTAATGATTGTGACATTCCAATTAACATTGCTTGTCTTAGTGTTATTTTCTCATAAGGAATTGTTGATTTTGATTTTTTATCAACTATGTAAAGAATTATTCCCATTACAATTAATGTAATAGCTATTATTAACATTTCTACATTTAAATTTTCACCAATAAGCTTTTCTGATATTTTATCTAATATCAAACTTAGAACTCCTGCTGGAATTGTTGCAAATACAATGTACCAAAACATTTTTCCTTCTTTTGTGCGTTCTTTTTTTACAACTTGCTTATATCCACTTGTAATTAATTTTATCCAATCTTTCCAAAAATATAAAGTAATAGCTAATAATGTTCCTAAATGTAATGCAACATCAAAAGATTCTGATATTTTTTCCCATCCAAATATCCAAGGGAATATATTTAAATGTGCCGAGCTTGAAATCGGCAGAAACTCTGTTAGTCCTTGAACTACTCCTAAAATTAATGCGTGTATTATATCTACCATTTTTAAACTTTCCTCCTATAAATTATTTTTCATTTTTTAATATTTCTTTTAATACTATTATAAACATAGCATGACTCCATCCAAGTGCATAAACCCAGTTTGCTTTCATTTTACTATTATCCACTTGCTCTCCTAAGAAGTTTAAGCTGCTTGCAGTTTTTACAACAAATTCGAAGCATTTTTTTGCTTTATTCATATCTCCAGCTTTAATATAATATAGTGTCATCCACATATTTGCAATTGGCCATGGATTCCCATTCATATAATGGTCTCCTTCAAATCTTTGTATACCACCAGTATATGTTTTTAAAACAAAGTTTATTCTATCTACTGTATTTTTTATTTTCTTTTCATTTGGTGTAAATACATCAAATGGTACAACCGCTCCTAAAATGCTTATGTCCATTTTTCCATCATTGGTATTTCTTACATAAGATTTTCCATCTTCACTTGTTAGGTTTTCTTCAATGTATTTTTTTATTTCTCTTTGCATTTTTTCAATTTCAACTTTTGATTTAGATATTTTTTCATCTTTTAATCTGTTATTTTCAAAATCTGAAACACTTTTTCCAATTGCCTTGTATAATTTTAGCATACATTCAAAAGCAGAATAAATACTAGCTAGTGAATATAAATGAACACCTTCGTTCATCTCCCATAAATCATAGCTAACGTGAATTTTGCCTGTTTCATTTATGATGTCATTTACATATTTTTTAAGAAACTCTGTTGCATTTTCACACATTTTAATTGTATCTTTTATAAATTTAAAATCTTTTGTTTTTTTATAATGTGTATATACCCCATATATAACACTAGCTGTTTCATCAATTTGATATCCCCAACATGGAGCTAACCTCATATCTGGAAAAAATCTTTGTTCCCACATTCCATTTTTGCTTTGAGTTTTTTTACAAAATACCTTATAAAACCTTTCCACTTCTGGCTTCATATTTAATATATCCATCGCTTGAGTAATAAATATTGCATCTCTTGCCCAAGTATAGCTATATCTTCCACACTTTGTAAAATCCTCATCAATCTCTGCAGAAGCAATTATTCCACCTGTTTCTTGATTAACAAATAATGGAAATAATAAAATACTTCTATAATAGATGTCTATAATTTTACTTTCAAATGCATTTCTTGGTTCTTTTAATTTTAATTCATCATGTTGTTTTATGTATTTTTTCCAATAACTTTTTGTTTTTGTATATTCTGTATTTAAGTCGAGTTTTCTAATTCTTTCTATTTCATCTTCAAATTTCGACATTGCCATATCGTTTTCTTGCATAATTATTATAATATCTATTTTCTTCTTTTCTCCAGGTTTTATAATGTCAATATTATATGAAACAGATGAATCGCTCGACATTCCAATATAGTCTTTATCTCCTATTTCCCCACTTGCAATATTATTTATACTTCCATGTATTTGATGTCCAAATGTTTTTCTTTCATTACAAATTGTAGAAATCATAAAATCATGTGCATATTGTATCATCCCATTATAATGTAATTTACAACCAACAGAATTGTTTCTACTAGTTAGTAGTCCTTGATGTACTAAAAATTTAACGTCTAGATCAATTGTATTTTCATTTACTAATGTATATCTTCTAACTAATATATTTTCTTTTATTGGAACAAAATCTGTTTGTAAAATTTTTAATTTAAAATACGTATTTACAATTTCTGTATTTAAAATATTTGTATTTTCATCATATGATTGCTTATATACATTATTAATATCATCATGTAAATATATTATACCTGAATCATTTACTTTTACCCCTACATGGCTATATTCTAAAAACTGCCTAAAGCTTCTATCCGGATAGTATAATCTTTGTAGTTCTCCTTTATTAGTAAATGTAGCTAATACTTTTTCATTTCCAATTATTGCTTCATTTATATATTTTTCCATTTTTTTACTCTATTCCTTCCACAAGGCACAAACCGAGTTTGGAAAAATTAATTATTTTTTCAAACTTACCTCTTTTGTTTTTTTAATTTTATCCTTCTATTATTGAAATTATATTATGTTCTAATTCTTTAATTTTTTCTCTTATTCTGTACATATCCTCATCTTTTAATTCTTTATTGTATACATCATCTTTTACAGCTTGTTTCATGTCATCTATTTCAGATTGTAATATTTTTAATTTATGCAATATTTCTGATCTAATTGTTTTTGGCTTATTTGGTTTGATAGTAGTTAATAAGTTTGGCACTTCACTTAATTCAAATGTTTCACCATAATTTGGAATTGTAACAGAGATTTTTGCATCTTCTTCAATTTTATGTTTTAATTCATTTTCTGATTGCTCTTCCCCATGGACTAGAAATATATGCTTAGGTTTTTGTTGATTAAATGAATATATAAAATTCATTAATCCCTCTTGATCTGCATGTCCAGAATAACCTTCTATATATTCAATTCTGGCATTAACTGCTATTTCCTCTCCAAATATTTTTACTCTTTTTGCCCCATTAACTATACTATATCCTAATGTTCCAGGAGCTTGATATCCAACAAATAAAATTGTATTTTTCGGATCCCATAAATTATGTTTTAAGTGATGTTTTATCCTACCAACATCACACATTCCACTTGCTGAAATAATAATGGAAGGAGTAAAACTCTCATTTAATGATTTTGATTCATCAGATGTTACCGTAAAATGTAATCCTGGAAATTCCAATGGGTTATCTCCATCTTTTATTTTCTTTTTTGTCTCTTCATCAAATAAATTCATATTTTCTTTAAATACTTCTGTCGCTGATATTGCTAACGGGCTATCTACAAAAACAGGTGCATTCATCAAAGTTTTGTACTCTCTTAAGAATTCCGGATCTTCTCTTGTTTCTTTTATTTTATTTAATTCATATAAAATCTCTTGTGTTCTTCCTACTGCAAAAGAAGGTATTATAACATTTCCACCACGATCTAAGGTTTCTGAAACTATTCTTAAAAAAGTTTCTGCTTTTTCATCACTATTGATATGCAATCTATTTCCATATGTTGATTCCATAACTAGATAATCTGCTGAAGAAATCATTGTAGGTTCTGCTAATAATGGAATATTGTTATTTCCAATATCTCCTGAAAAAACTATTTTTTCCTCTTTTTCATTTTCTTTTATCCATACTTCAATAATGCTAGATCCAAGCATATGGCCTGCATCATTAAACCTTACATGAATCTCAGGTGTAATTTCTATTAATCTATCATAATCTATAGGATAAAATACTTCTAAAGATCTTACAGCATCTTCTGCTGTATACATTGGTGGTAATTCTTTTTCTCCCTTTCTTTTTCTTTTTTTATTTTTCCACTCGTTTTCCATTTCTTGAATATGTCCACTATCTGGTAACATTAAACTACATAAGTCACAAGTCGCTTTATGTGCATAAATTGGATTTCTATACCCTTCATTATATAATTTAGGTATTCTCCCAGAGTGATCTATATGTGCGTGTGTTAATAACATAAAGTCTATCTGGCTGACATCAAAATCAAATGGTGCCTCATTTTCATACTCTTCTTCTGCCTGTCCTTGATACATTCCACAATCAACTAAAAACTTTTTCCCTGCTGCTTCAACTAAAAAATTTGATCCTGTTACTGTATTTGTAGCACCTAAAAAAGTAATTTTCATTAGTTTTCTCCTTAATTAATTAATTTTTTAATTTTTTCTAACTTTATTTTTAAATCTTCTTTTTTAAGATCAGCTAATTCTATTTTTTCTTCTTGTGTTTTTTCATCATATATAAATAGAATTAATCCTTCTTTCCCTTTTTCTTTAGAAACTTTAATATTTATATCTTCAAATCGTATTATCCTAGATAATAAAATTTTCTTTATTATATTTAAATTATTTTCTTCTCCTTTAAAGATTTCTAATATTATTCTATTATTTAATAATTTTTTAGATATTTCTTTAAATATTTCTTCAATTTTTTCTTTTAATTCTTTTATGTCATATGTATTTTTCTTGCTAGTAATTGGTAAAAAACAATAATATCTAATTTTATATAATAAATCTATTATTTTATCTTTATCCTTAACATTTTGGATATCTATTTCAATACATTTTAAAATTAGTTTTTGGAATAAAACTATATCTTTTCCATATTGTTTTTTTAGCAATTCTTTTTCTGGAAGTTCTAAATATTTAATGTTTTGCTCAAGTATTTGTTTTCTTTTTAAGAATTTGCTCGGATTAACTAAATTATTTAATTCCATTAATTCTAAAACTAGATTATTCTTTTCTTTTTCTAATTCGTTTTTAAACTCGTTAATATCTATATTATCTTGAATAGCATTTTGCTTAATTCTATTATTATATTCTTCTAAAACTTTATTGTCATTTGCTATAACTTTATTAATTCTGATTATTTCATCATCTTTTATTTTTTTTATACTATATATATTTGCTATATATTCTGAACTTCTTCCCATTCGTTCTAGTTCATTTTTAGTTTTTATATAGCTTTCTTTAAATTCTTCATATATCTTATCACTTGATTCTGTTTTTATCATTATAATCAGCCTTAACAATTTATCAATAATATCATCTGCTAGTTCTTTTCCATATTTTTTTGTAAGAATACTAAAACACAAATTTAAATAATCTGTTGTTTCAGGATCATTTACCCAATTATATGTAAATTCATTTCCTAGAAGATATATCATGTTTTGGAAAATCAAATTACATCTTATATCTTCAATGTCTTTTACAATTTGGTTCCAACTAAAACCATTAAAATCTCTTAAAGGCTCAACTGTATTTATATTGTTTCCAATATTCATTACATCTGAAAAAACCTTGTCTAAGTTTTTATCTTCTAAATTAATTATTATTGATTTATTTTGTATTTTAGCAATAGAATATAGTATTTTATTATCTATTTGTCTACATTTTATTGTTTTATTTTTTTTATCGACTTTGTCTTTAGAAGATTTTGTTGTTTCAATAAATTCTAAGCTATTTATATTATTATCAATAATATTGGTTAGTTTTTCTATATACTCTTTTTTATCAAAAGTATCTCTTTTTACAGTTTGATAATCATTGTATCCATTTTCTATTTTGTAAAAAATATTTAATAAACAATTCTTAACTTCTTCAGAGAAATCTTTTTTTTGTAATACTTCCTCAAGATTATTATTGTAATCTTCTTTTACAAATTTACTAAAAATCTTATCTTTCAAACTTTTTCCCCTTCTTTTTTATTTGGGACAGTCCTTTTGTATTTTTATTCTTCAACTTTTGTTCCCATTTTCATTTCAGCTAATTTTTCTAATGTCCATAATACTTCTCTTGGTTTGCTTCCTTGATAACCTGAGATTACTCCTCTTTCTTCCATTTGATCTATTATTCTTCCTGCCCTAGCATATCCTACTTTAAATCTTCTTTGAATAAATGATGTAGAAGCTTGCCCAGTTTCTACAACAGTATCTATAGCTTCTTCTAAAAATGGATCTTTGTCATCATCTGCAGCTTGATCTGCTGATAAATTTTTAACTTGGTCTTCTTTTGTTCCATTTTCTATTCTATCCAATATATCTGCACTATATACCGCTGTACCATTTGATTTAATAAAATCAACAATTTGCTCAACTTCTTCATCTGATACAAATGCACCTTGAACTCTTGTAGGTTTAGCAGCTCCAGCTGGAAAATATAGCATATCTCCTTTACCAAGTAGTTTTTCTGCTCCAACTTGATCTAATATTGTTCTTGAATCTACTTGTGATGAAACAGCAAATGCAATTCTTGAAGGAACATTTGCTTTAATTAAACCAGTAATTACATCTACAGATGGTCTTTGTGTTGCTATAACCAAATGCATACCTGCAGCCCTTGCCTTTTGTGCTAAACGACAAATAGATTCTTCAACTTCTTTTGCAGCAACCATCATTAAGTCTGCTAACTCGTCAATTATTACTACAATTTGTGGTAATTGTCCAAGTCCTTCATTACTTAATGCTTTATTATATCCTGATAAATCTCTTACACCTTTTTCAGCAAATAAATTATATCTATTATCCATTTCTTGAACAGCCCAAGCTAAAGCTCCTGCTGCTTTTTTAGGATCTGTTACAACCGGAATTAATAAATGTGGAATTCCATTATATACAGAAAGTTCAACCACTTTTGGATCAACCATTACAAGTTTTACTTCACTTGGTTTTGCATTATATACAATACTTGTAATTATTGTATTTATACAAACCGATTTACCTGAACCAGTAGAACCTGCTATTAAAACATGTGGCATTTTTGCGATATTTGCAATTACTGGACTTCCTGCTACATCTTTTCCAAGTGCAACACTTAATTTTGATTTATTATTCTTAAAATCATCACTTTCTATTATATCTCGAAGTCCTACCATTTCTTTTTCTTTATTTGGCACTTCTATTCCAACTGCTTGTTTTCCTGGGATAGGAGCTTCTATTCTAATTGTTTCAGCTGCTAAATTTAGTGCGATATCATCAGCTAAATTTGCAATTTTACTAACTCTTACTCCCTCTGCAGGCTTAAGCTCATATCTTGTAATTGCTGGACCTACAGTAACATTTTCTACCTTTGCTGATACTCCAAAACTATATAATGTTTTTTGAAGTTTTGCCGCAGTATTTTTTAAAGTTTGTGTTCCACCTTTTAATGATGCTTTTTCAACCTCTGCAAGTATTTCTACAGGTGGAAATACATAATTATCTTCTTCTACAGCCATTGTATGTTCTAATTGTAAAACTTGTTTTGTTTTATCCTGTTTTTCCTCTTCTTCTTGAACAAATAATTCACTATTTGCATCATGCTGAGAATTAGAATCTGACATTATACTACTTGCCATTTGTGTTACGCTTGGATTCTTAGTTTCTTTCTTTAATAGATTCATTAAGCCTTTTTTATTTTCTTTATGCTCTTCTTCAACTTCCCTACCATTTAAATTAATCTTTATTTGTTCAGCTTCATTTTTTAATTCATTTCCATTTACCAATTCTTTACCTAATAGTTTTTCTTCTTCTAGTTTTTGTTTTCTTCTTGCTTTTATTTCTTCCATATGTGAAGCCATATATTCTTCTTTTTCTCTTTTTCGTTCTTCTTTTTCTAATTTTCTTTCTTCTTTATTTTGAATAGCTTCATCTATTTTATTTCCAAAGAATTCAGCAACATCTATATCACATACAAAGGCAAATAACATTAAAGAAATTCCAACACATAATACAATTGCTCCAACATTTCCTAACATTTTTACTAAAAACACAGCAGCTAAAGTTCCAATTGCCCCTCCACCTTTATTTATAGTACCTAATGCATAAGCATTTTTTAATATTTGAGATATTTCTCCTGATATTCTAATATTATTTTTTGAAATCTCATATACGCTCAAAATTATGGCAATACAAATTAATAAAATTGCATATTGTACTAGTTTTTTGGTAACATAATCTTCTTCGTCCTTAGCTGCCATTTTTATAGCTATAGCAAAAGAACCAATAGGCAAAACATATCTTAATATTCCTATTAAACCACCAAAAACTTCGTTAAGTTTTTGGCCTACTATTCCAGAATTAGAGTAAAGAACTATTGCTAATATAATACTAAATATAATAGTTCCAATTATACTTAAATTTACTTTTTGACTTTTTTTAGATTTATTCTTTTGTTTATTAGTATTGTATTTTCTTCTTCTTTGAGCCATTTGTATTAACCTTTCCTTTCCATTTTTACAAATATAATTCTATCAAAACATAAAAAAAATAGCAACTAATTTTGCTATTTTTGTATTATTTTTATTTTAATTCTTTTCTGCTATTTTGTAATGTTTTAAGAATGTCTTCCATAGATATATGCATAAGATTTAATGCATCTGCCATATTCTTTTCTAACTTTTGTGTAGTTTCTGCTATTAGTTTTTCTGTTTCTTGAAGTAAATTGTCAGCATATTCTTTTGTTCCATTTGTAATTTCTCTAGACATTTCATTAGCAGTTTCAATAATTTCATTTTTTTGGTCATAAGCTTTTCTAGTTATTTCATGCTCATCTATCATAGATATAATTCTACTTTCAGCTTCTTTAACAACATCTTCTGCTTCTTTTTGTGCTTCAAGTAAAATTCTTTGTCTTTCTTCTTTAATCCATTTTGCTTGTTTAAGCTCATCAGGCATTTTAATCCTAATATCTTCAATTATTTTATTAATCTCTTCTTTATTTACAATTGCTTTATCAGTAAAAGGAACTTTTTTACTTTTTTCTATTATGTCTTCCAAAGTTTCTAATAATGTAAATATTTCCATTATATTATTCTTCCTTTCCGGTAATTTTCTTCAAGAATATTATATTTGCACGTCCATATTTTCTATTATCTACAATTTTTATTTCACTTATTTTTTCGATATGACCAATTATTCTATTTAAATCGTCAGTCTCAACTATAATAATTGCATCGTCATTAAGTAACTCTTGCCTTATAATTTCTTTAATAGATGTTATAATATAGTCTGTTTTGTATGGTGGATCTAAATAAATAAAATCAAATTTTTCATTATTGATTTTTCTAATCATATTTAAATAATCCAAATTAAAAAGTTTTACTTTTTCTTCTAAATGTGTTTTGGCTATATTTTTTTCGATAATTATAACAGCATCTTTTGAATTATCACACAAATAAACTTTTTTAGCACCTCTACTTGCAAATTCTAAACCTATTGCTCCGCTTCCAGAAAATAAATCTAAAACAACTGAATCACAAATATCATTTTTTATAATATTAAAAAGTGATTCTTTAACTCTATCAAGTGTTGGTCTTGTGTTTTCTCCATCTAAAGTAAATAGTTTTGTACCTCTAGCAGTTCCACTTATTATTCTCATAATTTACTCCAACTTAAATTCAAAAAGAAAAATACTTATAGATTTTCATATTAATATTTTATATAATTTTTTCTTAAAGTCAATAATATTAACAGAAATGTAATATAAGATTAATATTTATGTAACATTATTCATTAATTGCTTTTTCAAATCTTTTTATTATATTTTCCTTACCAAGTACATTCATAATCTCAAACATATCTGGAGTATTAGTTCTTCCAGTTAATGCAACTCTTAAAACTGTGCTTACATCTCCGACATGTGCTTTATACATTTCAGGATTTGACTTGAATTCCTTAACTTCTTTTGCATATCCAAGTTCACCTGCAAGCTCTTTTATTTTATCAAACCATGTTTGTTTATCATCATTTTCATCATAATATTTTTCAATATATAATTTTAATACTTTTTCAACATCTTCTTTGTTTGAAATAACTTGATATGGGTATTCTTGCTTTGTATTCATAAATTTATCATTATACATGTATATAATGTTTTCTTTTACATCACTCCATTTAGCTATATCTTTACGAGGCTTTACATTTCCTCTTTCAATTCCTAATACTTTTAATGAGTATTCTTTATCAGATAACATTTCTACTAGTTCATCATCATATATTTTAGCCCATTTCATACTTTCATCATATACTTCTTGAGCTGTATATCTTGAAATAACTATTTTTGAAACATCATTTAATTTAACCATATCAAATAATGCTCCACTTACACTCATCTTGTTTAATTGGAAGTCAAAATCATTAATATCTGCATCTTTGTTTTGTCTTCTCCAATTTTCAAATGTTGAATTTGCAATATTTAGTAAATATTCTTTAAGAGCTAAACTTGGCATTCCTATTTCTTTATAGAAAGAAACTGCAGCTTCTGGATCTTTTCTTTTGCTTATTTTACGTTTATTACCATTATCATTTTTTAATAGTGATGGTGTATGAGCATATTTAGGTGCTTTAAAACCTGCTTCTTGAAATAGTTGCAAATGAAGTGGAACAGAAGATAGCCATTCATCTCCACGTACTACAATAGTTGTCCCCATTAAATGATCATCTACTAAATGTGCAAAATGATATGTTGGTAATCCATCTGATTTTATGATAACTTCATCTATATCATTTTCTGGAAATTCTACATTTCCTTTTATTATATCTTTATGTTTTATTTTTCTATCTTCTCTTCCTGGAGATTTAAATCTAACTATATATGGTTCTCCTGATTTTATTTTTTCCGCCATTTCTTCTAATGAAAGATTCCTATATTTTGCCCATACTCCATAATAGCCTGTTCTTACTTTTGCAGCTCTTTGTTTTTCTCTCATTTCTTCTAATTCTTCAGGTGTTGCAAAACAAGGATATGCCTTACCTTGTTCTATCATATATTTTGCATAAGATTGATAAATATCTTTCCTTAAAGATTGTCTATATGGTCCATATTCTCCTATAAATTCTGTCTCATTAATCATTCCTTCATCAACTTCAATATCAAAATCTTTTAAAGACTCTATTATTTGAGTTATTCCACCTTCAATTTCTCTTTTTTGATCAGTATCTTCTATTCTTACATAGAAAACTCCTTTTGATTGTAATGCAACTTTTTTATCTATTATTGCTTGAAATATAGTACCAATATGTACATTTCCTGTTGGACTTGGCGCAACTCTTAATACTTGTGCCCCTTCTGGTAAATTTCTTTTCGGATATTTTTCTTCATAATATGAAATTTCCTTTGCATCTGGAAATATTAAATCTGCTAATTCTTTATAATTCATTTATCAATCTCTCCCTTTTTATATTTTATTACTATCAAATGTAATTCCATCTATGCAATTATTATAAATAAATTGCATTATTTCATTCTTATTATCATTGTTATAGTAATCAGACAATAAAATATTAAATTCTTCTAATTTATTGTCTGGCACTTTTATAATACCATTTCCATTTTGTATCATTATTTTGTTAGCAACTATAGTACTTGTTCTTTTATTTCCATCCCAAAATAGTTGTGATTTTATTCCATAAAGCATATATTCAATAGCTCTTTGAGTAGTATTTTCAATTTTTAGAATATTATATAATTTATTTTCTACATCTGATTTATTAGGAATTTCTGGAATATAATCTGTTCCAGTAATTTCACCTCTTCCTTTTCTTAATACTCCCCACTCTATACTTTCACGTCTTGCAACAAGTTCATTAATTTTGCATATAAATTCTATATTTAATTCTTTATCAATATTGTTTATAACATATTGCCATGCATCACGTAAATTTAAAATAACTTGTATTTCATCTATTTTTAAATTTGGAACATTTACTCCTTCCAATATCGTTTTGGTTTGTGAAAATGTAATATTAAGTCCCTCCATACGTGCATTAGAATAAATATTATCAACTATGTTTCTTTTTGCTAAAAAGATATTTTCTTCTTTTGTTAAATTATATTTATTTTCCATTAATATTTTAAACCTCCATTACAATTGGAATTATCATAGGGTTTCTTTTTGTTTTAGAATAAATATAATCACGTAAGTTTTCCCTAATAGAATTCTTTATTGTAGTCCATTCTGTAACTCCTTGGTATTCGCATCTTCTAACTTCATTTCTTACTACATTTTTAATGTCATCCATAACATTTCCATTTTCTTTAACATATACGAATCCTCTAGATATAACATCTGGTCCAGCAATAACTTGTCCAGAACCATCCATTGTTAATACTACAACAATTAATCCATCTTGAGATAAGTGCTGACGATCTCTTAATACAACATTTCCAACATCCCCGACACCTAATCCGTCTACAAGAATTATTCCTGATTGAACCTGTCCTGTAAATTCTGCACTATTTTTGTCTATTTCTAAAACCTTTCCGTTTTCCATTTTTAAAATATTTTCTTTTGGAATATTCATTAATTTTGCTGTTTCGCTATGAGCAATTAAATGTCTATAATCACCATGGACAGGTATAAAGTATTTAGGTTTTGTTAATGCTATGATCATTTTTTGTTCTTCTTGGCAAGCATGTCCTGAAACATGTACATCTTCTAATGCTGAATATACAACTTCTGCACCTATTTGCATAAGTGCATCTATAACTTTTGATACACTTTTTTCATTTCCTATAATTGGATTTGCAGAAATAATAACTAAATCATTAGGTGTAATTTTTACTTTTCTATGATTTCCATAGGCCATTCTTGTTAATGCAGACATTGTTTCTCCCTGGCTTCCTGTAGTTATTATTAATAATTTATCATCTGTATAGTTTGATATCATATCAATATCTATAAATAGATTATCTGGACAATCAATATATCCAAGCTCTCTTGCAGTTGTTATCATATTTATCATACTTCTACCACATACTGCAACTTTTCTATTATATTTAACTGCTGAATTTACTATTTGCTGAACTCTATGTACATTTGATGCAAATGTTGCAACAACAATTCTTTTTGTTGAATTTAAAAACAATCTGTCAAACACCTCTCCTACAGTACTTTCTGACATTGTAAATCCTTTTCTTTCTGAATTTGTTGAATCAGACATAAGAGCTAAAACTCCTCTTTTTCCAAGTTCAGAAAGTCTTGCAAAATCCATTAGTTTTCCATCCATTGGAGTAAAATCTACTTTGAAGTCCCCTGTGTGAACTATAACTCCAACTGGAGTTGTAATCGCAAACATTACAGAATCTGGTATACTATGAGAACTTTGAATAAATTCTACTTTAAAGTTTTTTCCTAATCTAATTGTTTGTCCTGGATTTACTTCATTTAATATTGTAGATTCTGTTAGATTATGTTCTTCTAATTTGTTTTTAATTAATCCTAATGTTAATTTAGTTCCATAAATTGGTGTATTTACTTGTTTTAAGAAATAAGGTACTCCTCCTATGTGGTCTTCATGTCCATGTGTAATTACCATTCCTTTTAATTTTTCTTGATTTCTTACTATATATGTAATGTCAGGTATTACAATATCTACACCTAACATATCATCATCTGGAAATGTTAATCCACAGTCTACTACAATCATTTCTCCATCATATTCAAATACAGTAATATTTTTTCCAACTTCATGTAGTCCTCCAAGAGGTATTATTTTTAGTTTTGGCATTTTGAATCCAAAACCTTCACCTGTCTTTCTTAATGCTTTTTCTTTTGGCACTTCTTTTAGTGCAGAAGTATTTCCTATTGTTAGTGATCTGTTTTCTTCTTTTTTGTTTTCATTAACATTTAGATTATTCTCATTTTTTTTCTTTGTATTTTTTGTACTTTTTGTATTTCTTGACTTTCTTGTTTTGGCTATATTGCCATCATTTTTTTTGTTTTCATTATTTTTATTTTCTTCTTTTTTTATTGATGCCATTTCTGTTAATTCAATTTTTTTATTTTTGTTACTTTCTTTCTTTTTTGAATAACCTCTTTTAGCTGTTCTTTTTGTAACATTAGCTTTATTTGTAGAAATGTCATTTGTGTTTTTTTCTTCCATTTTGTCTCTCCTTCTTTTTTTGGTTTTAAACCATCAAAAGATATGACTTCTAAACTGTGAAATTACAGCATATTATTCACAGTTTAAAAATCTTTCTTTTAAATATTTAATTTATCTCATTTTTTTATTTGGTTTAAAATCTCATTTAATTATGGCATCTATTATAGCACTTTTTCTAGCTTAAGTCAAATTAAATATTTTTTTAGAAACTTACCAGTATAGCTTTTTTCATTTTTACAAATTTGCTCTGGTGTACCTACAGCAACAACTTCTCCACCATTTTCTCCACCTTCAGGTCCTAAATCTATAATATAATCAGCTGTTTTTATCAAATCTAAATTGTGTTCTATTACTACTGCAGTATTTCCTGTATCTACTAATCTATGTAAAATATCTACTAATCTATGTACATCTGCTATATGTAATCCTGTAGTTGGTTCATCTAAAATATACAGTGTTTTTCCTGTCGCTCTTTTTGATAATTCCGTAGCAAGTTTAACTCTTTGAGCTTCTCCTCCTGAAAGAGTTGTTGAACTTTGTTCCAATTTTATATATCCTAAGCCAACATCATTTAATGTTTGTATTTTATTTTTAATTTTTGGAATTTTATCAAAAAACTCTAATGCTTCTTCAACAGTCATGTCTAATACATCAGATATGTTTTTCCCCTTAAATTTAATTTCTAGAGTTTCATAATTATATCTTTTTCCTTTACATACTTCACAAGGTACATATACATCTGGTAAAAAATGCATTTCTATTTTATGAACTCCGTCTCCTTGACAAGATTCACATCTTCCACCTGGAACATTAAAACTAAATCTTCCTTTATTATATCCTCTTAATTTTGCTTCATTTGTTGTTGCAAAAATATCTCTTATCTCATCAAATACTCCTGTATATGTTGCAGGGTTTGATCTTGGAGTTCTTCCTATTGGAGATTGATCAATATTTATTATTTTATCTATGTTTTCTATACCTGTTATCTCTTTACACTTTCCAGGTTTTTCTGTACTCTTATTAATTTTTTGTGCAATTGTTTTATATAAAATTTCATTAATTAATGTTGATTTACCAGAACCAGAAACTCCTGTAATACAGGTGAATACTCCTAAAGGAAATTTTACATCTATATTTTTTAAATTATGCTCTACTGCTCCTTTTATTTCTATGTTTTTCCCTTTTACTGGTTTTCTACGTTTTTTTGGTATTTCTATTTTCTTTCTACCACTTAAATATTGCCCTGTTATTGATTCTTTTACTTCTTTTATTTCTTCAGCTGTTCCTTGGGCCATTATATTTCCACCGTGAACTCCTGCCCCAGGACCAATATCTATTATTTCATCAGCAGCATACATTGTGTCTTCATCATGCTCTACAACAATTAATGTATTTCCTAAGTCTCTTAATTTTTTTAATGTATTTAATAATTTTTCATTATCTCTTTGATGAAGTCCAATACTTGGCTCATCTAATATGTATAATACCCCTGTTAATCCTGATCCTATTTGTGTTGCAAGCCTTATTCTTTGTGATTCTCCTCCTGATAAAGTTCCCGAACTTCTAGTAAGCGTTAAATACTCTAATCCAACATCAATTAAAAATTGTAATCTTTTATCAATTTCTTTTAAAACTAAATCTGAAATCATTTTTTCTTTTTCAGTTAGCTTTAAATCTCTTAAATATTCTTGGGTTCTTTTTATTGGCATATCAGTAAGTTCATTTATATTTTTATCTCCAATTTTAATAGATAATATTTCTTTTTTTAATCTAGTTCCTTTGCATGTAGGACAATCTAAATTACTCATATAGTATTCATAAAAGTCTCTCATTCCTTGTGATTTTGTTTCACTATGACGTCTTTCTAATGTTGGAATTACTCCTTCAAAAGGTGCTGTAAATCTTCTTGTTCCAAAAGCTGATGTATATTCAAAATCAATCTCTTCATCACCTGTTCCATATAGAATCTTATTTAAAAAGTCCTTTGGCAATTTTTTGATTGGTTTATTAATATCAACATTATATTTTTTTGCTATTGATTCAAAGTACATTTTTGCCATCGTTTCGCCTTTTTTCATTGTACTTGCGCCAAATGCTTTAACCCCATCATATAAAGTTTTGTCCTTATCTGGAATTATTAAATCTTCATCTATTTTCATTAAATATCCTATTCCTAAGCAGTCTGGACATGCTCCAAATGGGTTATTAAAAGAGAACATTCTAGGTGTTATTTCTGGAAAGCTGAAACCACAAGTTGGACAAGCATAATTACAGCTAAATAACACTTCTCTAGTTCCATCTTCTTTTTCTATTCCACCAAATGGTTGTAAGTCTTCACTATTTTGCATAATACTTATTACAACAAGTTTTGAAGCAGCATTTAGAGCTGTTTCAATAGATTCTGTTAATCTGCTTCTTATGTCTTCTTTTATCACTAATCTATCAACAATTAAATCTATTTGATGCTTTTTATTCTTTTCAAGATTTATTTCATCTGATAAATCATATATTTCATCATCAATTCTTGCTCTTACAAATCCTTCTTTTCTATATTGATCTAATTCTTTTTTGTATTCTCCTTTTTTTCCTCTAACAACTGGTGCTAATACTTGAATTTTTGTATTAGTAGGTAATGTTAATACTTTATCAACTATTTGATCTATTGATTGTCTCTCTATTTTTATCCCACAATTTGGACAATATGGAACTCCAATTCTTGCATATAACAAACGAATATAATCATATATTTCAGTAACAGTTCCTACTGTTGAACGTGGATTTTTAGATGTTGTTTTTTGATCAATTGATATTGCAGGAGAAAGCCCTTCTATTTTTTGTACATCTGGTTTTTCCATTATTCCTAAGAATTGTCTTGCATAAGATGATAAACTTTCTACATATCTTCTTTGTCCTTCTGCATATAATGTATCAAATGCCAAAGAGGACTTTCCTGATCCAGAAAGTCCAGTAACTACCACTAATTTATTTCTTGGAATTTTTACATTTATATTTTTTAAGTTATGTACTTTTGCGCCTTCAATTATTATATTATCATTCATTTATAATATCATTCCTTTTTTTGTATTATTTAGTTTAGAAACATACTATTTTTGTTTAAGTCCCTATTTTTATAGTTCTTTTTCTGTATACCTTTATTGATTTAAAAAAGTCTATAAATTCTTTTGCTTCCAATATTTTTTCTAAATCAAATTCTTTTGTTTCATCTAATCTTCCTATGTTTATTGTAATACTATAAGAATCATTTAATAATATTGTTAAATATGCATCATATATATCATTAGCATATAAATAAGCATCATAATTTCCAAATTTATATTCTCTGAATATTCTTCTTTCTTTTCTGCTTTCTTTTGTATCATAGTATTCTTCTTTTGATGTTTCTGAAAAATATGCATCAAAATCTATATTTAAATCTTCATTTTTAACATGAATTTCAGAATACTTACCATTAATATTATCTACACTAGTTAGTATATATTTATAATCTTTATCAAATCTAAAAAACGCCTTTAATCCTGCATTATCATCATACAGCTCTATAGTATTTCTATTAAAGTATTTAAATCCAAAAAAAGTTATAATTCCTATTTGAAGTAAAACTATAAAAAGTAATAGTAATATAAAAACAGTTTTTTTCTTTTTCATTAATAATCTCCTAATTTGAGCAATATAATTATAAAATTAATATTATATATTTATTAACTCATATTCTGTATTTCCAAGGCCTAATGATTTTGCATATTCTGTTATATGTCTTCCAAATCTAGTATCAATTCTTTCTTTTATTGACTCTGTTCCTTGTTCGTGAGTAGCCCATATTGCATCAATAAATGCTTGATCATTTGCAACTGGATCTAAACTTGCAAATATTCCAATATCTCCAATAACAGGATCTCCTTGATGAGAATCACAATCACAATCTAGACTAATTGCATTTGCTACAGTAATATATACAATTGGTTTATTTTGTTCTTTTAGATAATCAGATACTGCTGTTGCAGCTTCTGCCATAGATTCTATAAAGTCTTTTTGCTCATATTTTACAGTCCAGCATTTATCTGGATCTGCTGTTTGTCCACAACTATGTATATATGCTTTTCCATTTCTAGATGCAATTCCAATAGATTGATTTTTTAAATTAGCTCCAAATCCACCCATTGCATGTCCTTTTCCGTGTGCTAAATTTAGTATTGAATCATAATTTTTAAAATTTTCTCCTATAATATCATATTTTAAATGTTTTCCATTTTTTACAGGAATTTTAAATTCTCCATCTCCATCCATAATATCTACATCTGCAAATGAAGTAAATCCATGTTCTTTTGCAACTTTAATATGATCTTCTTTAGTATTTCTTTTTCCAAGATATGCAGTATTGCACTCAATTATAGTTCCATTTAATTTCTTAACTAGTGGTCCAATTAGTTCAGCCTTTAAATACCCTTTAGAACCTGCTTCTCCAGTAGATACTTTAACTCCAATCTTTCCTGGTAATTCTACTCCCAAACTTTCATATATTTTAATTAAATTTTCTGGAGTAATTTCTTTACAAAAATAAACTTTTGATTTTTCCATAACATTACCTTCTTTCTTTTTTTTCTCATTAAATTTATTATTCAAATAATATCATAAATGCAAGCAATTTTCAATAATTGCTTGCATTTTAATCTATTATATTTTTATACATTTTTATTCTGTTCTTAATACTACTGCTGGATCTTTTTTAGCTGCAAATTTTGCTGGTATTAATCCTGCTATAACATTTAAAACTATACTTATTAGAATAAGAACTGCTCCACCTAAAATTGGAAGAGAAGCAATTGTTGATACTCCTATTATTTTTCCTAATATTAAATTTATAGGAATATCTAATAATAATGTAATTGCTATACCCATTATTCCAGAAATGGCACCCTCTATAAATGTTTCAGCATTAAATATTTTAGATATATCTTTTTTAGATGTACCCATTGCTCTTAAGATTCCAATCTCTTTTGTTCTTTCTAATACAGATATATACGTGATTATAGCTATCATTATAGATGATACCACAAGTGAAATTGATACAAATGCCATTAACACATAGCTTATAATATCTACAATTCTAGTTACAGATGTCATCATCGTTCCTACAAAATCTGTATATTCTATTGTATTTTCTTCTTTTCCCATTTCTTTTTGTTTTTCATTATATTTTGATATTTCATCTTTTATTATTTCTTTATTCTCAAATGCAATAGGATATATATTAATTGCTGAAGGATTATTTAAATCAACAATTCCAAGTTTTTTCTCATTATCTTCATATGTTGCTGAACTAATTTCAGAATATGATGATAAAAACTCTAGCTTTTCTTCTTCAGTCATTTTACTTAATTGTATTTTTTGTTCATTTGTAAGTGTTGCTAATGGATTTTGTGTATTTCCAATTGAATTATTTTCATTTTTAACAAACTCTGTTCCTGTAAATACATTTATTTCTTTATTTTCTTTTTGTTCTTTAACAATGTCTGATCCATTTATTTTGTCTATAGCATACTTAGTTAGTTCATTTAAGTAACCAATTTCTCCATAAGTTTCTGTTGTAATATTACTTTCTTCTTTAGGTTTTATTATTCCAGCTATTTTTATATCAAGTGCATTATCTAATTTTGATTTTATAAAATCTTGATTTTTGCTTTTGTCTTTCCAAATACCATTTTCTTTAACAAAATATTCATAATTTAATAATAGTTTAAATTTTAGATTTAGGAAATCCTCATATGTATATGCTTCATCATTTCCTTTTTCAACTTTTTCACCATTCATTATTTTTTTATACATGTCTTTTACTTCACTTAAATCTTTTAGTCCTAATGAATATAAAGTATAATCACTTATTTGATTATTCTTATCTAATATTAAAACTACCTCTTGTTTATTTTCTGGAAAATGACCAGCAATAACATCATATTGTGTTTTTAATAAATCTAAATTATCTAAAAGTTCACTCCATATATTTGTTGATGTCATACTAGATGATGTAGTAGCAGCATCCATTGTAAACATATTTCCTAATTCCCCGAATGAGGTCATTACTTGGCTTGGATTCGTTTGTGTATAAGTATCATCATCATTTAATTTATATAAATTTAAATCAAAATTATAGCTATATTGAATTGCATTGGAATTTTCTTTTATTAAACTATCCTCATTTTCCAAATGGTTTTTAAATTCCTCTAAGTTATTTGTTTGAACCTCTTGAGACATAGTACTTATTATATCTGTCATTATATTTTTCTTATGGATTTTATCATCATTATATTCAATATTATCTTCTCTTTGATCCATCATTGCTACCATTAGAGTAGACATATCAACTGATTCTTTTTCTATTGAAATAGGATATGAAGATAATGTATCTTCCTCAACTTTTTTTATATAATTTCTCATTCCAGTAGATAAAGAAAGAATTAGTGCGATTCCAATTATCCCAACACTACCAGCAAATGATGTTAAAAATGTTCTTCCCTTTTTTGTCATCAAATTATTTAAACTAAGATGTAAAGCAGTAAAGAAACTCATTTGAGTTTTTTTAGATTTTGATTTTTTTCTATTTTCTTTTATTTCTGCTGTTTCATCTGTACAAGGATTAGAATCACTAGTTATTTTTCCATCAACTAATTTTACTATTCTTGTAGAATACTTTTCAGCTAAATCTGGATTATGTGTTACCATTACAATTAATTTATCCTTAGAAATAGTTTTTAGTAATTCCATTATTTGTACACTTGTTTTGGTGTCTAAAGCACCAGTTGGTTCATCAGCAAGAATTATATCTGGATCATTAACAATAGCCCTTGCAATTGCAACTCTTTGCATTTGACCACCTGATAATTGATTTGGCTTTTTATGGATTTGATCTTTTAATCCAACATCCTCCAGTGCTTTAATTGCCTTTTTCTTTTTTTCTTCTTTTGAATATCCAGAAATAGTAAGTGACATTTCAACATTAGATAATACAGTTTGGTGAGGTATTAAATTATAGCTTTGAAACACAAATCCAACAGAATAATTTCTATAGTAATCCCAATCTCTGTCTTTATAGTCTTTTGTTGATTTGCCATTAATTAATAAATCACCATCTGAATATCTATCTAATCCACCAATAATATTTAAAAGAGTAGTTTTACCACATCCACTAGGACCTAATATAGAAACAAATTCAGAATCTCTTAATTTTAAATCTATCCCTTTAAGTGCTTGGATTGTTTCTCCACCCATGGTGTAGTCTTTTTTTATATTTTTTAATTCTAACATAAATTCTCCTTAAATTTTATTATATTAATTGTTTGGCAATATATTACCATAAATTTAGGTGTTTTTCAATTAATATATAAAAGAACATATTAACATAGAAACCTATATTAATATGTTCTTTAAATTTTGGCGCCTTGTGCAGGGCTCGAACCTGCGACCTATCGGTTACGTACCACATTAACTTTCGTTAACATTATATTATAAATATAATTTGTAGTCTGGACTTGCTCTTTACCATATCAAAAATGACTTAGGTAGGTGGTGTAAAGTCTCTACACACAGCATATTGCTTTGCTCGGTATTGTCTTCAGCATAATCTGTTAAGAGTTTCACCGAATTAGCCACCTTATCATTTATATGTTTCCATATAAAGCTGCTATCTTGGTTAAGAAACCTACTTTACAGCCGAGCGCTCTACCAACTGAGCTAACAAGGCAAATATAAAAACTAGCGACAACCTATCTTTCCAGTAGGGTAACCCACAAGTATTTTCGGCACTATTCTGCTTGACTTCTGTGTTCGGGATGGGAACAGGTATTTCCAAAATAGTTATCATCACTAGAAAATTGATAACTTATTAAATTTACATTTTGTATTATATTACATTATTTACTTTTTTGCAATAGTTTATACAAAATTAATGAAAAATAACTATAATAAAGTATATAGCTACCTCTCCGTCATCTTCAAAAAACTAAAGTTTTTGGACTCCGAGGTATACTGACACTGTAACTCGCTTTGCTCAAACAGTCTCAGCAACACTCAAAAATACATAGATGAATTTAGTTTTAGGTCTTTAACTACTAGATTTTA
>CAMVJW010000003.1 GCA_947167965.1 uncultured Clostridia bacterium
ATCTGGCAATATTAAAACAGGTAAAAGAGATAATGGAAACATTTTTTATGAATGGGAGAGGGAAAGTGATATACCTCAATCTTATGCGAAGGATAATGTAAAAAAAGTGTATTCAATTGAAATTAATCCACAAAAAGATTATACATATACAGAAAAAGAGGGATATCAAAAAGATTCAAAAAGTAATCATGTGTTTAATTTAATTCATTTAATTAAAAAACAACAAGGAGGAAAGGTTAGCGAAATATATGAAAAAGCAGAAGGAATAGAGTATAGAGTACAATTAAAAGATAATAACACAGAACATGTAACAGTTTCTGAAAGAATTAATGATAAATATAAGGAAATAGAATATACAAGAAGTAGTAGTAAACAAGGAATTCAAATTCCAAAAAATTATGAATGGTATATAAATGATAATATCACAAGAGATTATTTTGAAACTGGAGATAAAGAAAAATTAGATAAGGCATTAAGAGAAAGAGATGAAGAAATGGGAGAACATAACTAGCATTATGATAAATTATATTAGTATAATAGGCGGAGGATTGGCTGGATGTGAGGCAGCATATCAAATTACAAAAGAAGGAATTCGAGTAAAACTATATGAAATGAAACCTTTAAAATATTCTCCTGCACATTCAAATAAGGATTTAGCAGAAATTGTGTGTAGCAATTCATTTAAATCAAATCTATTAACAAATGCATGTGGCTTATTAAAGGAAGAATTAAGAAATCTTGATTCACTTTTAATTAAAACTGCTGATAAAACAAAAGTGCCGGCAGGACAAGCATTAGCAGTAGATAGGGAACTTTTTTCGCAAGAAGTTACAAAACAAATAAAATCTAATCCATTAATAGAAGTAATTAATGAAGAAATTGGAAACAAAATATCTTTAAAGGATTTAGCAAAAGAGGGAATAGTTATTATTGCTACAGGCCCTCTTACATCTGATAAATTATCAAAAGAAATATTAGAGTTAACAGGAGAGAAAAATTTAGCTTTTTATGATGCAGCAGCTCCAATAATAACAAAGGAAAGTATAAATTTTGATATTGCTTTTTATGGCAATAGATATGAACAAGAAAAGAAAAAAGAAGAAAGCATAGAAGAATGGAAAGAAAGAATACAAAACCAAGATGCAAGTTATATTAATTTACCAATGAATAAAGAAGAATATGAGAGTTTTGTTGATGAATTAATAAATGCAGAAAAGGTTGTTCTTCATGACTTTGAAAAAAGAGAAATATTTGAAGGTTGTATGCCAATAGAAATTATGGCAAATAGAGGAATAGATACATTAAGATTTGGACCTTTAAAACCAGTAGGTTTTGATGATCCGAGAACTTCTAAAAGACCTTATGCTGTGGCACAATTAAGGCAAGATAATGCAAATGCAAGTTTATATAATATAGTTGGATTTCAAACAAATTTAAAATTTGGAGAACAAAAAAGAGTATTTGAAAAAATACCAGGACTAGAAAATGCGGAATTTGTAAAATATGGAGTTATGCATAGGAATACTTATATAAATTCCACCAAACTATTAGATGAGACTTATAATTATAAGAAAAATAATAATATATATTTTGCTGGGCAAATAACTGGAGTTGAAGGATATGTTGAATCTATTTCATCAGGACTAGTTGCAGGAATTAATGCTGGAAATAAATATAATAGTGTTATAAATAATGGCAATTTCGAAAAAACTATTTTTTCAAAATATACAATGATAGGAGCATTGGCTAATTACATATCTACAGAAAACGAAAAATTTCAGCCTATGAATGCCAATTTCGGTATTTTACCTGAACTAGAAGAAAAAGTTAAAGATAAGAAGTTAAGATATCAAAAATTAGCAGATAGAGCACTAATTAATTTATAGGAGCGGATGATTATGGAGAATAATTATTTGAGAGATTCAATAAGATTAAATAAATCATATGAAATTATAATACAACAAGATCTAATTGATTGGTTTAAAAAATTAAACGAAATGACCCCAGAAGAACGAGCTGATGAGATAAGTAACAAAGATGCGGAATTTTTAGATAGAGCTGAGAATAATTTAAAAATTTATATTAGACATTTACCAAAAGAATCTAAAGAATTCATAAGTCTAGAGGAATTTGAAAATGTAAGAGAAGATTGTGTTAATAAAATAGTTAGTGATTATATAAAAGATGGGAATACAGATAGATGTTTTAAATTCAAAGATATAGGAGCCATATTTCTAAAATTATCAGACTTATATTATTTTGAAAAAGACAAAAAAAAGAAAAATAGAATCGGAGAATTATATAATAAATTGATGCAAGATAGAAATAATCAAGGAGTTGAATTATGAACAAACTTAGTTTAATTATTCCGGTATATAATGTTGAAAAATATTTAGAAAGGTGCTTAGAATCTGTTATAAATCAAACTTTTAAAGATATAGAAATAATCATTGTAAATGATGGCTCAACAGATAATTCAAAAAGTATAATAGAAAAATATGTAAAACAATATCCTGAAAAAATCAAATATTACGAAAAAGAAAATGGTGGACTTTCATCTGCGAGAAATTATGGCTTAAAATATGCCACAGGAGAGTATATAGCTTTTTTAGATTCAGATGATTATGTAGAACCTACAATGTACGAAGAAATGTATAATACCGCAAAAAAAGAAAATAGTGACATGGTAGAATGTGATTTTATGTGGGAATATCCAGATAAAATAGTACATGATATAGGAAGTTTTTATGAAGGAAAAAAAGAAACTATAGAAAAAGCAAGAGTGGTTGCATGGAACAAACTAATTAAAAGAGAGATTATTGAAAGAGAAAAACTAGAATTTCCATTTGGATTAAGATATGAAGATGTAGAATTTTTTTATAAATTAGTACCATATTTAAACAATATATCATTTGTAAAAAAAGAATTTATACATTATGTTCAAAGAAATAACTCAATTGCTAATACACAAAATATAAGAACAAAAGAGATTTTTGTTGTATTAGATAATGTAATAGAGTATTATAAAAAACTAGGTATTTACGAAGAATATAAAGAAGAATTAGAATATATATATGTAAGATATTTATTATGTAGCTCATTAAAAAGAATGTGCAAAATAGGAGATAAAAAAGAAAGAAAACAAGCACTTAAAGAAACTTGGAATAATATCAATACAAAATTTCCGAATTGGCGTAAAAACAAAATTTTAAAAAATAAGAGTTTAAAAAATAAGTATATTAAAAGCAATAACATAATTACATATAAGATTTATTGTTGGGTACTTCACATAATATAAAATTATTGATTTAAAAATATAATAAACATCATTATTAAGGAAATGCTTAATTTTGATGTTTTCTTTTTTAATTATCCTGCTTTGTTTTAACAATAGAAAAACCAAGTATGAAGCAAAGTACTGAAATTAGACCATTTAAGCTAAATGTAAAACCAGGGTATAGAACAAATATCGAGCTTAAAGTAAATCCTATAATACTAAAAAAAGTTGGCGCATAGAATTTTTCAAATAAAACTTTTGTTAATTTCATTAAAATAATAGAACCTATAATGATTCCAATTCCAAGTGGAAATAAAAAATAAATATTAATTGTGGAGATAGCTGCTAAGTAAGACTCATAAATTCCTAAAATCATTAGTATTAAAGTACTACTAACACCAGGAATTACAATGCCTGCAGACATAATTAATCCAGAAAAAACTAGAAAAATAAAGTTATAGATTATAGAAGGAACTAAAGTGCAGTTTTTTTCTAAAATTACTAGAGTGATCCCAAAAATAAAGGAAATTAAAGTAAAGAGTAAATAATAAGGTTTAAAAGCTGTTTTTTTAATGGAATGTCTAATAATTGGGGGAATACTACCTATTATTAATCCCATAAAAGTATATTTTATTTGCATAGGATAAGCAAAAAATAAATATTTAAGTACTTTTCCTAAAATAACTATCCCAATAAAAATTCCTAACAATAAAGGAAATAGAAAACTTAAATTCTTTTTTATGCTTTTAAAAAAATTTAGAATACTGTCAAGTATTGGCTCATATAAGCCAAAAATAACACACAAAACACCACTACTAATACCTGGCAAGATAGCTCCAGCACCCAAAAGAATTCCTTTAAGAAATAAATTCATAAAATTCAATTAATATCACCTAATATAATAAGTATGTGAAAATACATATTATATGCTAAAATAAAACATTCAAATTAAAAAAATTTTAAGAGAAAAACTTAAATAAATTTATATTTACTTTTTAAAAATTTGATAGTATAATAAAAAATATCAAATAAGAAATAATGATTAACATTAAAAAATAACATTATTTAAACATTTAAAGTGTAAACAAAACTGGTGATAAAATATAAAATATACGGTGAGATAAAATGAAAAATAATTTTTTATATAATTACATAGGAAAAGTTTTAATAGGGTTATCTATGATATTTGTTTTTCCAGAGATTGTAGCATTAATATATAATGAAAGTGTAATTCCATTTTTTATACCACAATTGATATGCTTAATTTTTGGATTACCTATAATTGCTTTATTAGGAAAGAAAGAAGATTCAGTTAATACAAAATTTGGAATAAAAACAGTTGCAATTTTATGGATAATAGTTTCAGTTGTGGGAGCATTGCCTTTAACAATTAATAATGATGCTACATATATTAATGCATTATTCGAAACGGTTTCAGGTTTTACAACAACAGGAGCTACTATTTTTAAAAATGTTGAGACATTAAATAAAAGTATTCTATTTTGGAGAAGCTTAACTAACTTTATTGGTGGAATGGGAATATTAGCTTTGGTAATAGCAATAATACCACTATCAAAAAGTAATAAATCAATGGAAGATTTTAAAACAGATCTACCAGGTCCAAATGCTTTTAAGAGATTATCCGGAATAAAAAAGACATTTATTTATCTATTTGGAATTTATTTTTTTCTAACTATTTTAGAAACTGTTTTACTACTATGTGGTGGACTTAAATTATTTGATAGTTTATTAATAAGTATGGGAACAGCAGGCACAGGAGGGTTTTCAGTATTAAATTCTTCTCTTGAAAGTTATCCTATATTTTGTAAATATGTTGTTGCAATTTTTATGTTTTTATTTGGCATAAATTTTAATATTTATTTATTAATTTGTATTAAAGACTTTAAAAGAGTCTTAAAAAGTGAAGAATTGTGTGCATATATCTTTATATTCATAATATCTACAATAATATTATATATAAATACACTACCAATAATAAAAGATACTAAACAAACAGTATTACAATCTGTATTTAATGTCAGTTCTTTAATTACAGGAACGGGATATAGGATAGGAAGTATAAATGAATTTTATACAACAAGTAGAGTAGTATGTTTAATTTTAATGCTAATTGGTGGATGTGTAGGAAGTACATGTGGCGGAATAAAAATATCGAGAATGCTAATTTCAATAAAATCAATAAAAAGAAACTTGATAAAAAAATTTCAACCAAATATTGATGATTCTGTAAAATTTGACGGAGAAAAGCTTTCAGAAGAAACAGTAAAAGGTACAAATACTTTTATATTAATATATTTATTGCTTATTTTACTGCTAGTATTTATTGTAGCACATGATAAATATTCTTTGGAAATCACCATAAATGCAGTAGTATCAACAATATCTAATGTAGGATTATGTTTTGATATTACAGATTTTGCTAATTTTAGTAATTTCTCAAAATTAGTATTATCTTTTGGAATGTTATGTGGAAGGCTTGAATTATTTCCTGTTATTTCTTTATTTGTAAATGATAAAAATGAATAATTTTAAATTTTGGGACACACCTACTTTGATTTGGGGACTGTCCCCAAATCAAAGTAGGTGTGTCCCAAAATCAAAGTAAGTGTGTCCCAAAATTGAAATTTAATATGGTCAGGCACTTTTATTTTTTCTTGGCATATAATTGCTTATAGAAAAATGGAGGTGCCTTTTGTGTTTTCAAGTTTGTTTATATCTGGATTTGTCCAATTTTTAAAATCAACTATATTGGTTTTTGGGTATATTGTAGGAAGTAATATATTCCCAGAACCATTAACAGCAGAAGAAGAAAAAGAGGCTCTTATTAAGTTCTCTAAAGGGGATGAAGATGCGAGAAATCTACTAATTGAAAAAAATTTAAGACTTGTTGCTCATGTGTGTAAAAAATATGCAAGTTCAAATGTTGATCAAGATGATTTGCTATCTATAGGAACTATAGGATTAATAAAAGGGATTAATAGTTTTAATATAGAAAAAGGATCAAAATTATCTACATATGTGTCAAGGTGCATAGATAAAGCAATACTCACATGATGGTTACAGATAATGAAATTAAAGAATTAGCTGGTAAAGTTAAGGAAATTGCTAAAATTGAACTTATGTAAAATTCAATATAGAGTTAATTAAAAAATTCAACATTAAATTGATAAAAAATACAATATGAAAATGCAGCTTTTGAAGCTAATTTGTTTAGTTTATTGGATATTTAGAATTATAAATTACTAAAGATATGAATTTTAATTTACATTTTTGAAATAATATAATTGACTGACTTACAATAAAAAGTATAACAAATGTATACAAAATGTTGACAAATGTATGCAAAAAGCATATAATTTATATAGAAATAAGGAGGGATTAGTATGTCTACCGTTAGAATAAATGATGATATAAAAAAAGAGATAACACCAATACTAGATAATTTAGGGATTTCATTAAGTGAAGCAATAAATATTTTTTTACACCAAATAAAGCTAAACAATGGATTACCATTTAATTTAAGAATTAATGGCTTAGTTGAATTAAATGATGGATATGGTTCTTATATATGCGAATATGGTCATTTACATGATTATAGTAAATTTAACATTGAAGAAGTAGAGAAAGATAGAACTGGTAAAACATATAATAATGTTGAAGAATTAATGAAAGACTTAGAAGAGGATTGAGATTATGTATAAGATTGAAATGACAAATAAATTTAAAAAGAGCATTAAACTTATAAAAAAGAGACGGATTGGATTTAAAGCCATTATATAACGTAATAGACTTGTTGTCTAAAGGCAAAACTCTACCAGAAATATATAAAAATCATCCATTGCATGGACAATTAAAAGGATATTATGATTGTCATGTGTTAAATGATTTAGTCTTGGTTTATAAAATTGAAAAAGAAAGACTAGTTTTATTATTATTTGATATTGAAACTCATTCAAATTTATTTTAATAGAACAAATCTTAAAACATTGAAAAAGGTTGATATTATTGTCAATCTTTTTTATTCTTTAAATCTTCATGTCAAAAAGTCGTTAGCAAAAAGTTGTAGTTTAAAGTTAAAGTCAAAAGTCCAAGCCTTTTAGCATACCTTAAATAGAGGTGATTAAAAAAATGAATATAAAAGTAAATTACCCAGAAGATAGGAATATGCTAGAAAACGTAATAGCATATATAAAAGCTAAATTGATGGAAAAATACATTTGCGATTTAAATGTTTCTCAGGCCAGTAAAAATCAAATAAAAGATGAATTAATAAAAGTGCTTTCAAAGACTCGAAATCCCTTGTAACAGAGCATAACATGACTAAAATATTACTTTTAGTAAACTATTAAAGGATTTTTATATTGATGAAAGTAGCTATTTATTCAAGAAAATCAAAATCTACAGATAAGGGTGAGTCTATTGAAACACAAATAAATCTCTGCAAAGATTATATAAATAAAATTTCTAATGGAAAGCATATAGAATTTGTTCAATATGATGAAGGTGAAGGCTTTTCAGGTGGGGATAGGGCTAGAAGAAGATTTAATCAGCTAATAAGAGATGCAAAATCACATAAATATGATATTTTAATTTGTTACAGATTAGACAGGGTTGCAAGAAGTGTAGCAGATTTTTCTGATCTAATTGAGGAATTAAATGATAACGGAATTAGTTTTATATCTGTAAAAGAACAGTTTGATACAGGTACGCCAATGGGAAGAGCTATGATGTATATTGCCTCAGTATTTGCTCAATTAGAGCGAGAAATTGGCGCAGAAAGAATAAGAGATAATTTACACGAACTTGCAAAATCAGGCAGATGGCTTGGCCGGCACAAGTCCAACTGGTTATGAATCAGAAGGTTATGAAGTTCTACATATTAAAGAAATAAATAATGAAAATGAGGTAGAAAAAAAGATAAAAAAAGCTTTTAAGTTAAAACAAATTCCAGAAGAAGTTATTATAGTAAAACTAATTTACCAAAAGTTTTTAGAATTAAAATCACAAACAGCACTTGAAACATTTTTAATGAATAATGATATAAAAACCAAAAATGGAAAACATTTTAGTAGATTTGCAATTAAAGGAATTCTTGAAAATCCTGTATATGCAAAAAATGATGAAGAAATGTATAATTACCTTATCCAAAATAATGTAGAGATATATTCTAAAAAAGAAGAGTTTGATGGAAACTTTGGAGTTATAGCATATAATAAAACAAAACAGGTTAAACATAAAGCAACTAAAAAAACAAATATGCAAGATTGGATTGTTTCAGTTCGGAAAACACAAAGGACTTATTAGTGGAAAAGATTGGACCCAGGTTCAAAATCTATTAAAAAACAATGAAAATAAAAGATATAGGAAACCAATAAAAAATGATGCGTTGCTTTCTGGAATATTAAGATGTAGCAAGTGTGGCTCATATATGAGACCAAAAATTCATACTGGAAGAATATATGAAGAAACAGGCAAAGTTCGATTTAGCTATATGTGTGAATTAAAGGAAAAAAGTAGACTTAATAAATGTAATAGTGAAAATATAAATGGAAATAAATTAGACAAATTACTAATGGAAAAAATATCAGAATTGATTGCTCCAAATAGCAAAATATGTGAAGAACTAAAAACGATTTCATTTACTGAAACTACTGCAAACGAAAATGATGAATTGATTTCATTAACAGAAGCATATAATAAAAATCAAAAAATACTTGAAAATCTAATTAAAAAAATTCAGTATGTTGATATTGAATTAATTGATGACATTAATAAAGAAGTAAAATTTATAAAACAAAAGAATCTTCAAATACAGAAAAAAATTAATGGTATAACAAATAGTACATTAAATAAAGGTGGTGTAACATTTTCAGATAAGGAAATAGCTAAAATTGTACTAGAAATAATTAAAAATCATTTAAAAAAATTTGATGAACTAGACATTTTAGAACAACGAAATCTTTTAAAGATATTAATAAACAAAGCTGCAGGAAGTGGAAATGATGTAGAAATCGATTTACTAAATACGAATAATACATTTTTTTAAGAACTTCATTGTTACCAACATGAGTGCATAGATAATGAAATACTAATGTATTTGCGTTCTACAAAAAAGCTAAATGCAGAAGTATATTTAAATGAACCAATAGGAAAAGACAAAGACGATAATGTAATAACGTTAGAGGAAGTTTTAGAAAATGATGATAAAAGTATAGAAGATATTATTAATAAGAAGTTTCAAATAAATAAGATTTTAAAGAAAATACAGGAAGTTTTAAAATATAGAGAAAAAACAATTATTGAATTAAGATTTGGTCTAAAAGGTGGAAAACCTAAAACTCAAAAAGAAATTGCACAAATGATGGGAATATCAAGGTCTTATGTTTCTAGAATAGAAACAAAAGCAATTGAAAAACTTGCAAAAGAATTAGAAGAATAAATAAAAGTTTTTAAATTATTGAAATAATGTAAATTTTACTATATAATGTGTTTGGTGAAGAAAATGAAAAAAATCGTTTATATTGTGGTAATTACAATTATTTTAATAATATGTGTTTTAGGAATATTGGGGATAGTAAATCTAAGAAAAAATAATAATTCTGAAAATACTATAAATACTAATGAAATTGCTAATAATGAAATGGAAAAAAACAATGCTATAATAATTGGAATAGAAAAAAATCAAACAAAAGAACCTACCCAAGAAAGAAATTCAAAAACTACAAATGCAGCAATGTCTACACAGGATATTTACAATTTAAATAGGGAAATAGGAACACTTAATATTCCTAAAACAGGATTAACAACATCTATTTACTCTAATGTTACAGTAGATAAAATGGAAGAAATGCCATGTTTTTTATATACAACAACAGGACTTAATCAAAAAGGAGTAACTTTATTTGTAGGTCATAATAGAATGAATGGAAAAATGTTTTCTGATAATAAAAAGCTAAATGAAGGAGACGAATTTTATTTTAAAGATTATAATGGAACAGAATTAAAATATATAATTTCAAAAAAGTTTATTACTGTTGACACAGATGTATCTTATTTGAATTTAGAAACAGAAAAACCAATAATTGTATTATCATGTTGCACTGATGAAAATAATGAAAATAGACTTATATTAATAGGTACAGCAGAATAGGTTATATTTTGCGAAAGGAATATATTTATGAAAAAGAAAGTTTTATTTATATCTAGCACAGGGGGACATTTAAATGAATTATTACAATTAAGTCCTTTATTTGAAAAATATGACTACTATATAATCACAGAAAAAGATAAAACTAATGAATATTTAGAAGATAAATATGAAGGAAGAGTTTCATATTTACCATATGGGACAAGAAGTCATCTAATTAAATACATATTTGTATATACATATTTAATCATTAAAACTATATTTTTGTATTTTAAAATAAGACCAAAAGTAATAGTAACAACTGGAACACATACAGTTGGTCCAATGTGCTGTTTAGGAAAGATTTTTCGAACTAAGATTATATATATTGAAACATTTGCAAATATAAATAAAAAAACTGCAACTGGAAGGCTATTATATCCTATTGCAGATTTATTTATAGTGCAATGGGAAGAAATGCTGAAAATATATCCAAAAGCAGTATATGGAGGGCAAATTTTTAATTAAAACAATTTTATGAAAATTTAAAATTTTAAATAAAAGAAAAAACTCTATGGGAATAATTGGAGGAAATAAAATGATACTAGTACTTTTAGGGACTCAAAATAATCCATTTAATAGGCTTTTAGAAGAAATAGAAAAATGTATAAAAGAAGGAATAATAAAACAAAGAGTAGTTGTTCAAGCAGGATTTACAAAATTTAAATCAGATAAAATGAATATATTTGATTTAAAACCAAAAGAAGTAATTGATAATTTAGTTGATGAGGCAGAATTTATTATAACACATGGTGGAGTTGGGTCTATTTTAATGGCTATTAAGAAAAACAAAAAGGTTATAGCTGTACCAAGACTAAGTCAATATAATGAACATGTAAATGATCATCAAAGGCAGATAATAGAAATATTTAATGATAAAGGATACATTATTGGAATTCAAAATATGGAAGATTTATCTGAAGCAATTAACCAAATAGATAAATTTAATCCTAAACCATATATTGGTGGTAATGAAAAGATGCTAAGTATTATTGAAAACTTTATTGATAAATGTTAATTAATTACACTATGAAATTATTTTAATATAAATAAATCGTGTTAAAGAAAGGATCTTTAAATGGAAAACGAAAACATAGTAAGACCTGAGTTAGAAGATGAACAAGAAGAAAATTTAGAAACATCGCTTAGGCCAAAGAGTTTAAAAGATTACATAGGACAAACTAAAGTAAAAGAGAGTATGAAAATATACATAGAAGCGGCTAAAAAAAGAAAAGAAGCATTAGACCATTGCTTATTTTATGGACCTCCAGGGCTTGGCAAAACAACTATTTCAGGAATTATAGCTAATGAAATGCATTCTAAAATAAAAATAACATCTGGACCTGCAATAGAGAAACCTGGAGACTTAGCAGGTTTACTTACTAATTTAGAAGAATATGATGTATTATTTATTGATGAAATACATAGGCTTTCAAAAACAGTTGAAGAAATATTATATCCAGCATTAGAAGATTACGTACTTGATATAACAATTGGGAAAGGGCCAGAGGCAAAATCAATTAGACTAGATTTGCCAAAATTTACCTTAATAGGAGCAACTACAAAAGCAGGAGCATTAACTACACCTCTTAGAGACAGATTTGGAATAGTACAAAAATTAGAGCTTTATTCTGTTGAGGACCTAAGTACTATTGTTAAACGTTCAAGTAAAATACTTAAAACTCCAATAGATGATGAATCATGTAAAGAAATTGCAAGAAGATCTAGAGGAACACCAAGAATTGCAAATAGATTACTTAAAAGAGTTAGAGATTATGCTTTAGTTTTAGGAGATGGAAAAATTAATTTGAAGATTACAAAACATGCTCTAAATCAGTTAGAAATTGACGAAATTGGTTTAGATGAAACAGATAGAAAAATGTTAAGTATGATGATTGTACAGTATTCAGGAAGACCAGTTGGAATTGAGGCTCTAGCATCATCACTTGGAGAAGAAATAGATACAATTGAAGATGTTTATGAACCATATTTACTCCAAATAGGATTTATTGCAAGAACACCAAGAGGTAGACAAGTATTGCCACCTGCTTATGAGCATTTAGGGTTTGAACTAAAATAGACAAATATATAAAAGTAATTGAAAAACTAATAAAAGCAGTATCTACTTTGTTAGTTTTTTTTTATTTGTATATATTATAATATATATAGTTAATCAAAAGATCGAAAGGGTTTAAGATAAAAATGAATGAAGATAAATTAAGTGAAATGTTTAAAGCGCTAAATATAATTAAAAACTTGGAAAAAATTACTATTGACAGTAAAGATGTAGAAAATACAGGATACAGCAATTATTTAAACTTTGTATATTCTATCGTTAATAAGTGTATAACAGAATTAGAAAGTAACATCAATATCATAGATTATATGTTTAAAGTAAACTGCTTATATAAAAATTGGAAAATATGTTTTATTTTTAAAGAATACAATCTAAGCAAAATCTATTTAACAATTAATAATAAAAATGTAGATATTTCAATTAATTTAAATTCATTAGAAATTAAAATATACTTAGAATACAAAGAAAGTATATACTTAACAATTAAATTTAAAAAGGATGAAAAAATAAATAATGTTGTTTATATAAAAAAGAATAATAAAATAGAGAAAAAGACTGACTTAAACAATTTATATGAAATTATTAATAGTTTTGAGATAGATTTTTTACAAAAAGATTTAAAATTTCTTAATGAAGTTAAAGATACTGTATATGAACTTCAATACATTTTTAAAAAGTATTAAAGAGTTCTCAATTGATTGAGGACTCTTTTTACAATGTTGACACGTTATGTAAAATATGGTAAAATAATATTTAGATTTAAATGAATTGGCTACATAATAGATAAAATAAATTTATCATAGATTCAATATAACTAGTAGATTTATTAAGGTATATAAGGAGAAAATATATTATGAACAATTTATCAAGACTTCAGGATGTAATTGAATATATAGAAGAACACCTTACAGATAAAATTGATTATAATGAACTAGCAAAGATAATGGCAGTTTCAGAGCAATCTATGCAGAGGATTTTTGTGTTTATTACTGATATGTCTTTATCAGAATATATAAAAAAAAGAAGATTTAGTAAAGCATATGAAGAACTAATAAATTCGAATGTTAGGGTAATAGATTTAGCTATGAAATATCAGTATGAGTCTGAAATATCATTTTCGAGAGCTTTTAAATCAATTTTTAATATGACTCCAAGTGAAGCTAAGAAGAATAAACTTAATTTTGTTTTATTTCCAGTTTTTCAATTTAATGATAGAAAAGAGTATTCGTATAAGCTTCAAAAAGTTGATAAAAAAATAATTTATGGTTATCGAACAAAAAATTCAAAAACGAAAGAAGATTTATTATTTAGAATTAGAGAATTATATCAAGATTTAAAAAATCAAAATTTGTATAAATCAATATATGAAAGTGGTATGTATGGCGTAACTTTTAAAGACGAAAATGACCAAGAAATATATTATGTAGGTTGCGAAAAAGATCTAGGAAATGCCGAAGTAATAGAAATTGAAGAAGGTAATTACTTGGTATTTGATTGTGGAGGAGATGCGCAGTCAGATATTGCCCCTTTAATAATGGATGTATATTCTCAATTTTTAAAATCTACAACATTAGATATTGACTTATATTATTGTTTTGAATTATATAAAGATGATAAATGTTATTTATATATTAAACAAAAGTAAGAAAGCCTATATTTAAATATGGCTTTCTTTTTATGCTAATATCCAATCAATGATAGTCTTTTTCACTTGATAATATTCATCTTCTTCATATTGCATATTTCCAATACAGAATTTTCTATTTGAGATATGTGAGCAAAAAATACATTCATATAAGTCACTACAATCTTGTATAAAATATGAATTTGCAATTTTTCCTGAACATATTACATTAAAACTATTTGAACAATTACTAGAGTCATCTACTCTCAAACAGTTTATAGAATCTGTAGTTCTTTGAGAAGCAATCATTAATTCACTATTTCTACATCCATCACAAAAAAAGGAATTAGAACATTTTGTTAAATCTACAGAATGATATATATTATTACTACTATAAATTGTATCACATCTAATACAATTGGTAGAATTATATAATCTTTCAGTTGTAATAAAATTAGCTTTTTCCCAATTGGCTATAATTTCTTCAAGACTTTTTATTTCTTTTTTAGGAAACATCCAACCTCTTTTATTACCACATATTTCCATGTTTTTTTGTTTAATATATTTATCTGCATTTTCAATAATACTCCAGGTTTCTTCTCCTGTCATGGAATCTTTAACCTTTATAGGCAAATTAATATCAAAAGCGTATTTTTTAAATACTTCATCAATTTCAAATGTTACATTTTTTTCAAATATACTATAAAATATTTTAGACATAGTATTTTTTATATCTGATTTATTCATTCTTTTTCTTTCCTATTCCAAAATTAAAACTACGCTTTTTACTTCTGCCAGTTGACTGAGACTTCATTATTTCTGAAACATGTTTTACTTTACCAAGTTCAAAAGTGAATTTTTTTATTATTTTTTTACCAGTATCTTTTATACTTTTTAATATATTTTTAGGTCTAGGTATTTTTTTAAAATCAAGTGTTCTACATTTTATTGCTGGAATAATTCTATCATCTTTAGTTACTCTTACAATTAAGTTTCTATTGGGCAATGCTGTCAAAAGCTTAACTTTATTAAAAATAGAATCTTTAACAGATAATTCCATTTGCAGAGTATTTGCTAAAAGTCTTGCATCTTCTCTTGCTACTCTAAAGCAATAATAATTCATAACATTAGAATATATTGAATTTTGAATATCCTCTGTAACCTGTGATAAATACTGTTCTACTAAAAACAATGATAAGTTATACTTTCGAGCTTCAGATAATAGTTTACTTAATATTGGATTTTGAATAATTGCAAATTCATCAATTACAAATATAATATGTTTATCAAAGTGTTTTTTTTGGACAAGCTGAAAAATATTACCAATTATAAGATTCGAAATTATCTTTATTACTTTTTCACCTAATTCTGCTTGATTTAACGAAAATAATGTAAAACAATTATTTTGTATTGCATCTGATATTTTTATTTTTTCTTCTTCTGATATAATTCCAGGTAGCATTTGAAGTTCATCTATTACAGAAATTATTGGTGATATTGCTTCAGTATAAGAGTGATTCTTTAATTCGTTAAAATCTGTTAAGAAGAAGCTTTTTACACTAGATTCAACATCTGATGATTCTTTTAAGATTTTATTTCTAAATTCTACTTCTGTAAGTAACTTTTCTAAATTTTCAAAAGTTAAGAGCTCATTTTTTAATAGTATATAAATGCTATGTCTTAAAACTCTTTCAAGTTTTGAATTATATTGATCTGCAAGAATATTTTTGAATGTACTTAGTAATACTTCAGTATTTATATTAGCATTTGATTTTGAGTTTATTAAAATGTCAATTGTAGATTCTGGTGTTTTCATATCAATGACTAGCGAATTATCTAAACCACCAATTTCTTCTTCAATTGCACCATGTGGATCAATCATTACAATTTTATATAAATCACTATAATTATCATGAATGTTTTTGATAAAAGAGGCTAAAAACTTTGATTTACCAGTACCACTTGCACCAACAATCAAAGAATGCTTTTGAAAATCGTAGGATTCTAAATTTAAATATTTGTCATCTTGATAGTATGGAAATGCATCAATCTCAAGTAAATTTTCATCTGCATTTTTAGGAGAAAATAATTCAAAAGATTTATTGATTTTTAAATATTTTCTTCCGACATCAACTCTACAGAAAAATCGATTATAAGTAGAAAAATCTAGTTGTAAATGGTATGCGGGGATAAAGAAATATGATCTGTATTTTTGAACTCTATTGTCTTTTTTCTTAAAATAAAAATATGTTTTTGTACAATACTTATTTGGTGCCAAATATTTAATCTTTATTTCAACCTGTATAAGAGATTTATTAAATTTTGATTCATATTTATCATATATATCACCAAGTGTTTTATCTGAATCCATACAAATATGAATTTTATTTAGATATTTTTTTATTATATCAATTGTTTCAGCTTTCTTTATGATAAAAGTTGAAGTACTGCTTAAAATAGATGGAATTTTTACATGAGATTTTATAAAAAATCTAAGCATATTGTTTTCTATTGATATATATAAATTCCACGTTCCTAAGAATCCATTCAATCTAGAGATGTCTTTAAATAATAAATCCCAATCAGATATTTCTAATTTATCTTTAGTAAAAAATAGTTCATAATAATATTTCATTTAAAAAACCTCAAATCATAATTTTAAATAAAAAAATGGCAAAATCTAATGTTAATTTAATTATAAAGTATTATTGATAATGTTTATTAACATTTTACATACGACTTTTGTTTTGAAATTTTTAATTTATGTTGAAAAGTAAATAATAAAAATATATAATAATATAGAACATAATGAATGAGAGTAAGGTTGAAAAAATATAAACTTTTTCAATCATCTCCTGAGCATTTGTGGAAGGAAAGATAGCAAAAATGAAAAAAAATATAAGAAACATTTCAGTATTTTTATTATTGATATATTTAACTTTTTACTTTATTTTTAAAGGACAAAATTTTAATGAAATATTAGATTTGATTGGTAAAGTTGATATAAAATTTATTATTATAGCAGTTTTATTGATGTGTATATATATTGCATGTGATGGATTTAACATACGTAAGGTGTTAAGAAATTTGAATGAAAAAACTACAATTTGGAAATGTATTAAATATTCACTTATTGGATTTTTCTTTAGTGCTATAACTCCAGCAGCATCTGGAGGACAACCGATGCAAATTTATTATATGCGTAAAGAAAACATAAAAATAGAAAATAGTACTTTAACATTTTTAATAAATTTAAGCTGTATGCAAGTAGTAACTATTTCTCTTGCACTATTTAATATGATATTTAATTATAAATATATGAAATTACCAATGGTTTTGCTTTTTATTTTAGGAATTGTTTTAAATCTTAGTGCACTAATTTTTCTATTAATCTCAATTTTTTCTAGAAGAGTAAGCAAAGGATTAATTAATTTTTTAGTAAAAATCATGAAATTTTTTAGAATAAAAAAAATTGACGAAAAAAAAGAAAAGCTAGAAATTGGATTACAAAAATATCAAAAAAACGCAAAAGAAATAAGAAGCCGTAAGCCAGTAATACTAAAGGTTTTAGTAAGAACTTATATACAGTATATATCACTTTTTTCAGTTACGTATTTTGTATATAGAGCTTTAGGATTTAACGAATATAATATATTTAATTTAGTTGCAATACAATCAGTATTATATGGTACAGTTTCGGGAATTCCACTACCAGGATCTGTTGGAGCAAGTGAAAGTGCATATTTATCATTGTTTGAACATGTTTACAGAGATAAAAATATATTAGAAACAGCTATGCTAGTAGATAGAGTTATTACTTTTTATTTATTAGTTGCTGTATGTTTAGTGGTTGTTGTTATAAATGATATTTATGTAAAAATAAAATATAACAATAATAAAGAAATCAGTGAAAACGAAGAAAAAATTGATATTATAGAAAATGAAGGAGAAACTAAATGAAACTATTAATGCATACATGTTGTGCGCCTTGCAGTGTGTTTTGTATAGATGAATTAAGAAAAGAAAATATTGAGCCTGTTTTATATTGGTACAATCCAAATATTCATCCATATAAAGAATATGAAGCAAGAAGAGATTGTTTAAAAGAATATTCAGAAAAAATAAATATTAAAGCCATATTTGAAGATGAATATGGCTTAGATGAGTTTTGCAAGAATGTATCAAATAACCTAAATTCAAGATGTGTAGATTACTGCTATCCTGTTCGTATGAGAAAAACGTTTGAGTATGCAAAGGAAAATGGATATGATGCAGTAACAACAACACTTTTATATAGTATTTATCAAAAACATGAATACATTAAAAAGTTATGTGAAGATTTAAGTAAAGAGTATGGAATTGAGTTTCTTTATAGAGATTTTAGATATGGTTTCTGGGAAGGACATGATAAAGCTAAAGAAGCAGGCCTTTATATGCAAAAATATTGTGGATGTGTGTTTTCAGAGGAAGATAGATATTATTACCACAAAAAAGATAGCTTAAATTTACCAGAAGAATTTGAATGGAAAATAAAAATAGATTAGGGAAGAGTATAAATGAAAATAATAGATGGAAAGAAAGTTATATGGGAAACAGAGAATTTTATAGTTTTAGCAGCAAATCATCCATTTATATCAAGAGAAGAAGGTGGACATTTAATAATTAGAGCAAATGGAGATAAATATAGGTATGATTCACGCTTGGATTTTAATGAAAAAGAAGCTATAGAACAACATAAATTGTGTCAAATGATTTGTGAAGCATATAAGAAAGCAATGGAGAAGAGAAATATAAAAATAGTAAGAATAAATTTTTTTGAAGCAGGTAATTGGGCTTGGAAAAAAGATGAAAATGGCGAAATTAAAAAGCCATACTATCATGAGCATATTTTTGGAAGAACAATGGATGCACTAAAACAAAAATTTCCAGAAGCCCCATATTTACCAGATAGAAGAAGTGGTTTTTATGATGACTTCGAACCAATTAATGATGATGATATAGTATGTATAATTGAAGAAATGGAAAAATTAAAAGAATGAGAAAAATATAAACATTTTAAGAGAATTAACTTTTTATAGTTTAAATGCAATTATTGCAGTTGGATATAGAGTAAATTCAAAAGAAACAACTGATTTTAGAATTTGAAAAAATAATTACAGGAGGAAAATAAAATGGGATATATAAGTGATTTAAGGAAATATGTTGGACATCAGCCAATATTAACTGCTGGAGTGGGATTATTTGTCTTTAATGAGGAGAATAAAGTCTTAATGCAACTTAGAACAGATTATAATTCCTGGGGATTTCCAGGAGGAGCTATGGAACTTGGTGAAAGTTTTGAAGAAGTGGCGAAAAGAGAATTAAAAGAAGAAACTAACTTAGAAATTGATGAGTTAAAGTTAATAAAAGTTTTTTCTGGAAAAGACACATACAGAGAATATCCAAATGGAGATAAATTATATGATATTACGGCAATTTTTGTAGTAAAAAAATATCATAACGATATAAAGATTAACGATAATGAATCTAAAGAGCTTGCATGGTTCGATATAAATAACTTACCTAGTAATATGACTGAACATACAAAAAACTATTTAAATAAGTTTGGACATGTTTTAGAAGAAGCTTTAAAAGAATTTAAAAAGAATTAAAATTTGAATGTTTTAATAAGGGGAAGAAAAAATGAACAAATATATGAAAATTGCAAAAGAATTAGCAGAAGAGAATTTAAAAACTAATGTAGGAGGACCATTTGGAGCATGTGTAGTTAAAAATGGAAAAATTATTGGAAAAGGATCAAATCAGGTACTAGGAAGTAATGATCCAACAGCTCATGCAGAAATAGTAGCTATAAGAGAAGCTTGTAAAAATATAAATTCTTATGACTTAAGTGATTGTGAGCTATATGCTAACTGTTATCCATGTCCAATGTGTTTATCTGCAATTATTTGGTCAAATATAAAAAAAGTATATTTTGGAAATTCAAAAGAAGATGCGGCAAAAATAGGATTTAGAGATGATGAAATATACAAGTATATAAGAGAATTGACAGACAATGTTAATAATAAAAGTAGGTTAGACTTAGAATGTATTGATAAAGACGAGACTATAAAAGCTTTTAATGAATTTATGGAAAAAGATGATAAAACAATTTATTAAAATGAAAGATAAAAATGTAAAAAATTCGATTAGGAGGAAGATTACATGAATGAAAAAGATAATGAATTAGTTAAAGAGATGATGCTTGAAGAAGTAATAACAAATGCTGTACAAATTCCAGGAGTAAAGGTAGATAGAAGAAAATTTTTAGCTGAACAATTTGCATCTAAAAAAGATAATTTAGAAGAAATATTAGATGTTGGACCAATAGAAGCAGGAATAGAGAGAAAAGAGATTATACTGCTAGCAAAAAAGTTAATTATAGCAAGGACAAGTCAATCATCAATTGCTTCCTTTGTTACAGGTATTCCTGGAGGACTAGCAATGGCTGTAACAATACCTGCGGATATATTACAGTTTTTTGGAATGGCTTTAAAACTAGCTCAGGAACTATCATATTTATATGGTGCACAAGACTTATGGAGTGATGGAAAATTAGAAGATGAAAGAGTTAGAAATCAATTAATTCTATATTGTGGAGTAATGTTTGGCGTATCAGGTGCTGTTTCTGGTGTTAGAGTTTTATCTACACAAATATCAAAAACTGTATTAAAAACTATTCCACAGAAGGCATTAATGAAAACATTTTGGTATCCAATAATAAAAAAGATTGCTAAATCAATAGGTATAAACCTAACCAAAAAGACATTTGCACAAGGAGCATCTAAAGCAGTGCCTATAATTGGAGGAGTTATTTCAGGTAGTATAAATTTTGCTTCAATGATGCCTATGGCAAATAGATTAAATGATACATTTGATAAAGCCACTTTTGACTATAGTGATGAAGAGTTTAATCAAGATATAGAAATTCTTTTAAATTCAGATGAATATGAAGAACTGAGAGAAGAGCCAAAAGAAGATTCAAAATTTAGAAAAAAGGTATTTGAGGGAATAAATAATACTGCAGAAGGAATATCAAATTTATTTTCAAAAATTGGAAAAAAGAATGAAAACGATAAATATGAAGACTTAAAAAAATTAAAGGAACTTTTGGATAATGACATCATTACTGAAGAAGAATTTAACCAAAAGAAAAAACAAATTTTAGATTTGTAAGCAAGAATTAAAGACAGTGACTAAAAAATAAAACTATACTAATTCTTTTAAGGAGGACAAAAAGTATATGAGTGAAAATAAAAATGGAAAAGAAAATCATACAAATTTACAAGTAGGAATTATTGGGCTTGGTTTTTTAGGTGGTTCGCTAGCCAAAAGCTTAATTAAAACAGATATCGTAAAGGGAATAATTGCTTATGACAAAAATTTAGAAAGTTTAAAACTTGCAAAAGAGGAAAATGTAATTACAGACTATTCTACTCGAATTGATGAAAAATTCTATGATTGTGATATTGTGTTTATATGTATTCCAGTAAAATACATACCAGATACTATGATTGAATTAGAAAAATTTGTAAATAAAAATTGTATTATAACAGATACAGGAAGTACTAAAAAAAGCATTATTGAACAATCAAAAAAATTGAATAGAGAATTTATTGGTGGACATCCTATGGTTGGTTCAGAAAGATCGGGATATAAAACATCTAAAGAGCTACTTTTTGAAAACTCTTATTACATTATTACAAAATCAGCAAACTCAACTCAAAGAGCAATAAATTTATTAAAAGATTTAATACTTTCAATAAAAGCTATACCAATTATAATTGATGAGAATAAACATGATTATATAACAGCAACTATTAGCCATGTACCACATGTTATTGCATCAAGCTTAGTAAGACTAGTAAAACAATTAGATGATGAAAATGAAATAATGAAAACTTTAGCAGCAGGAGGATTTAAAGATATTACTAGAATTGCATCTTCTGACCCTACAATGTGGGAGAGTATTTGTACTGAAAATAAAGATGAAATATTAAAAGTTTTAAAAAATTTTAAAGAAATAGTAAATCAATTTGAACAAGAAATATATAATAGTGAAGAAATATATAATTTTTTTGATTCTTCAAAAAAATATAGAGACTCTTTTATAAACAAAAAAATTAATGGTAATACAATGCCAGAACTAAATGTAAGTATAAAGGACGAAAATGGTGCTATAGCAAAAGTTGCAACTATATTAAGTGAAAACAATATAGGAATTAAAAACATTGAAATTATTAATAACAGAGAAAATAACTATGGAGCTCTTAAAATTGTCTTAAATAGTTATGAACAAATGGAAGAAGGCTATAGAGTATTAAATAAATCAGGATATGAGGTTAAGAAAAATATTTAAAACAGAAAATTCCAAAGATATAATTCAATTAATCAAGAAATATTAATATAAATAAGATTTTCTTATGGCAAAGGTATTAAGAAAGTCTTATTTTTAGTTTGACATAGAAAATTAAAATAAATATAATAAACATATTAAAAACAAATTTCAATAAGTGTTTTAAATCAAATTTTTAAGATCAAATAAAGAAGTTAAATTCACATAGTTTTAATCATTATCCTTTTATAAGAAAGGAGGAAGAAAAAACTACTAAATATGGAAAATAAAATTACTAAAAGAATTCAAAAACTAGAAAAGGAAGTAAAAATTTTAAAAGTAAAAATTGAAAAAAGAGATGAGTTATTAATTACAATATCAAGGGAATTAGCTAAATTAAAATTGGAAAACAACAAAAAGAATAAATAATAAAAATATATAAATTACAAGATATAACAATATATAAAGAAATTTCCCCAAAATAGCATTTTTTATTAATAATTTAATTGTAATTTTTTTGTGAATAGACTTGAAAAAAATATATATTATTGTTATGATAATATAGACCTAATATGAAGGTAACAAATTAAAAAATAATTAATTAGAAGGGAGAAAGCTTTTATAAGCTTAAATATAAAATGATAGAATTTAGAAATGTATCTAAAACATATGATACAGGTACAAAAGCTGTAAAAAATGCAAATTTTACAATAGAAAAAGGAGAATTTTGTTTTTTAGTTGGAACATCAGGAAGTGGAAAATCAACATTAATTAAATTAATTTTAAAAGAAGAAGAGGCAACATCTGGAAATATAATAATAAATGGAAAAGACACAACATTTTTAAAACCAAGTAGAATACCATATTTAAGAAGAAGTATGGGAGTTGTATTTCAAGACTTTAGATTACTTCCAGATAAAACTGTTTATGATAATGTTGCATATGCAATGTATATTGTAAGAGCAACTCAAAGACATATTCGTAGACAAGTTCCAATGGTATTATCTTTAGTAGGATTAAGTCAAAAAGCAAAAATGTATCCAAATGAGCTATCTGGAGGAGAACAACAAAGAGTTGCATTAGCAAGAGCATTGGTAAATAATCCTTCAATGCTAATAGCAGACGAACCTACAGGAAATTTGGATCCAGATACTTCATGGGACATTATGAATTTACTAAATGACATCAATATGAGAGGTACTACAGTTGTAGTTGCAACACATGCCAAAGACATAGTAGATAAAATGAAAAAAAGGGTTATACATATCGAAAAAGGCGATATTATTCGAGATGATAAAAAAGGTGGTTACAATGAAATATAATGTATTAACATATTTAATAGGAGAAGGAATATCAAATATATTCAAAAATAAAAAACAAGCAGCAACTTCTTTTGGAACAATGTGTGTAATAATGATATTTTTTGGGGTATGTTTTATGCTTGTTGGAAATTTTAATCATTTTATAAAACAAGTAGAAAACGGACAAGGAATTCAAGTTTATATAAAAAATGATGCAACAGAAGAAGAAATAACAAAAATTGGAGAAGACATAAGAAGCATATATGGTGTAAATACTGTAGAATTTATTTCAAAAGAAAAAGCACTTCAACAAATGAAAAACAAACTTGGAGAAAAAGCATATTTATTAGATGGATACGAGCAAAACAATATTTTTCCATCATCTTATGTAGTTACATTAACAGACCTAAAATTAAGTTCAGATGTACAAAAACAAATAAATGAAATGGATAACATAAAAAAAATTACAAGTAGTGATGAAACAATATCTACACTTATAAAAATTGCAAGATGGATAAAAATTGGAAGCTATGTAATAATAATTGCTTTAGTTTGTGTAAGTATATTTATAATTTCAAATATAATAAAATTAACAGTATATGCAAGAAGAAAAGAAATATCAATAATGAAATACGTAGGAGCAACAAACAACTTTATAAGATGGCCATTTGTTGTAGAAGGAATTGTAATTGGACTTATTTCAGGAGCTATTTCTCTTGCACTAATATCTGCATTTTATATATTAGTTGGAAAAAATATTAACTTTATCGAATTTTTATCAAAATTAGGATTAAGCTTATTAGAATTTTCAAGTATGTTTAATCTAATATTAATTGTATATTTAATATTAGGTGTTGGAATAGGTGTAGTAGGAAGTACTTTATCTATGAGAAAATACTTAAAAGTATAATAAATAGTATTGTAAAAAATTACAATATATTGCAAAAGAATTAAGCATAAAGGAGAAAGAAATGTTAAAAAAAATATGTGTATTCTCTTTTAGTTTAGTATTAATTTTTAGCATGATATTTTCATCATATTGTGCAGATTTAAATGAGCTTCAAACACAAAGAACAGAAATACAAAGCCAAATTAATGAAACAAGCGAAGAACTTAAAAATGTAAATGACGAACTTTCTCAAAACTTACAAGAAATACAAAGTCTTGATGAAAATATCTCACAAAATGAAATAGAATTACAAGAGGTCAATAAAAAAGTATCAGATTTAGAATCTGAAATTAAAAAAAATGAAAAAGAGCTTAGTGAAATAACACAGAAATATAACATACAAAAAGGATTATTAGATTCAAGGCTAGTTGCAATGTATGAATCAGAAGATGTTAATTTCTTAGATGTAATGCTTGGATCAAATAGTATACAAGAATTTATTTCTAGTTATTATCTAATATCAGAAATTACATCTTATGATACAGATTTATTAGAACTTGTTGAGAACGAAAAACAACAAATAGAACAAATAAAAAACGACTTAAATCAAAAAAAAGATGAACTAAGACAAGAAGAGCAAGAATTTGCCAAAAAACAAATTGCATTATCAAATACTAAACTATTAAGAGAAAATTATATTTCAAAATTAAGTGAAGAAGAAAAAGCATTACAAGCAAAGATAGATGAATATAATAATCAAGTAAAGCAAATAGAAAATGAAATTCGTGGTTTAGTAGGAATAGCAAATTTTGGAGAATCATATGCAGGTGGGCCAATGCAATGGCCAATATATGGACATTATAATATAACATCAAATTTTGGAATGAGGGTACATCCAATTACAGGAGTATATAAATTGCATACTGGTGTTGATATAGGAGCTCCAATGGGAACAAATTTCACAGCAATAGCAAATGGTGTAGTAGTAAAAGCAGAATATAACTCAGCTTATGGAAATATGGTGGTTATAGATCATGGTGGAGGAGTCCAAACATTATATGCACATGGATCTCAAATAGTTGCTATGTTAGGACAAGTTGTAAATGCTGGAGATGTTGTCTTAAAAGTAGGGTCAACAGGTTATTCTACAGGTCCACATGCACATTTTGAAGTAAGAATTAATGGAGAGCCAGTTAATCCACTTGATTATGTTCAAAAACCAGAATAATATATAATGTATTAAATAAATTTCGGAGGATATATGAATAAATTATATAAAAGTTTAATAAGTATTTTAATAATAGTATTTATTATGTCTAATACAAATGGTATTTTAGCTGTAACACAGTCTGAAATCAAAAATCAAACTAATTTAAAAAATGAAGTAACTAATAAAATAGAAGATATCCAAGAACAAAAAGAAGAAATTGAAACAAAAAAATCAGAGGCAATGAAGCAAGTAGAGAGTTTAAATACTCAAATTAATACATATGAATCTCAAATAGGAGACCTTGAAGACAAAATTGAAAAAGCAAATGATAAAATTGCTGATGCAGAAAAACAACTTAAAGAAAATCAAAAACAATATGACAACAATCAAAAGCTTTTAGAACAAAGATTAGTAGCTACTTATGAGGCTGGAGAGATTTCATATTTAGATGTTATTTTAAGTTCGGAAGGTCTAACAGATTTTATTTCTAATTTCTATTTAGTTTCTGAAATTGCTCAGCATGATACAGAATTATTAGAAGAAATACAAAAAGAAAAAGAAAAAATAGAAAAATCAAAACAAGAAATAGAAGATGGTAAAAAAGATTTAACAGAGGCAAAAGCAAGTAAAGAAAGTGTAGCTAAAGAGCTAAAAACGGCTAAATCAGAAAAAACAACATATGTAAATCAATTATCTGCAGAAGAAGCCAAACTTGAAAAAGATTTAGAAGAATTCAAAAATTACCAAGATACCATTAGTAGTAAAATTGCTAAAATGAAAAAACAATATGAGGCCGAACAACTTGCAGCACAAAAAGCAGCAGCTTCTAAAACAAGTAGCTCAAGTTCATCAAAAACTTCTAGTTCAAGCTCATCTTCTTCATCAGGTGGAAGCAATTCAAATGGAGCTAAAAGCTCTTATGGATTTGGATGGCCAGTTGCAAATCCAGTAATTGGAACAGGATATGGTGTATCTGGTAGATTATGGGCTTCTGGACATCATACTGGATTAGACTTTAGAGCATCAACTGGAACACAGGTATATTCAATTGGTGATGGGCAAGTTTTTGATACAGGTTATAGTTCAGCATATGGAAATTATGTTGAAATATATCATGGTAATAATATTTATAGTTTTTATGCACATGGATCAAGAATACAAGTATATGAAGGACAAAAGGTCTCTAAAGGACAACCAATTATGCTTTCTGGAGCTACAGGAAATGTTACAGGAGCACATTTACATTTTGAAATAAGAACTCCTGGATATAGATATGCAAATTGTGTAAATCCACGTAACTATTTACCATAGATAATAAATATTTAACTGTATATCTTTTATTAAAGATATACAGCTTAGATTTTATAGTAATAAAAAGGGAAGGACATTTTTGATGAATAATAATAAATTTTACAAAACTACGATGTTGGTTTTGATTACAGCAATTACAACATTTATGATAACAGCACTTTCAATGTATGCATATTTTGAAAAACCAATTAGTACAGAAGGTAGCTCAAATAATAATGCTGTATTAAATGTAAAGTCAAATAAGAATTTAGAAAGCGATTTAAGTAGAATACATCAAACAATAGAAAAGTATTATTTATGGAATGATAATATAGATGAAGAAAAATTACAAACATCAGCTATAAAAGGATATGTTTCAGGGCTTGGTGATGAATATACTGAGTATATTCCAGAAAAAGAAATGAAAGATTTTAAATCACAAATTACTGGAAACTTTGTAGGAGTTGGAATATATATGATAGCAGACAAAGAATCAGGAAAAGTGGTTATTTATTATCCAATTCCAAATAGTCCGGCAGAAAAGGCTGGAATAAAAGTTGGAGACATAATACTATCTGTAAATGATAAAGAATACCCTATAGATGACTTTAACAAAATGGCTGATGATATAAAAGGAGAAGAGGGAACAGAAGTAAAATTAAAAATAGAAAGAGAAGGACAACAATTGGAGTTTACATTAAAAAGAGAAAAAATTGTTTTAAATCCAATTAAAACACAGGTTTTAGAAAACAATATTGGATATCTAAAATTACCAAGTTTTGATGAAGATACATCAAAAGATTTTAAAGAAAAGGTTACAGAACTTAAAAATCAAGGAGTAAAAAGTTTAATTATAGATTTAAGAAATAATGGTGGTGGTATTGTTGATGAAGCTACTTCTATTGCAGATTATTTCTTAGAAAAAGATAAAATAATAATTTCGACAGTAAACAATAAAAAAGAAAAATCTGAAACTAAAGCTAAAAATGATCCTATTTTTGATATGCCGATTGTTCTTATTGTAAACGAAAACACTGCAAGTGCTTCAGAAATACTTACATGTAGTCTTCAAGAAAATAATAAAGCAAAATCGGTTGGAACAAAAACATTTGGTAAAGGTATAATTCAGTCATTATTAACTCTACCAGATGGAAGTGGTATTAAAGTTACAACAGAAGAATATTATACACCAAATGGAAATTCAATACATAAAAAAGGAATTAATCCTACTGAAGAAGTAAAATTGCCAGATACTGTTAAAAGTGTGTATGTTGTTAACGATGCCGAAGACACACAATTAAAAAGAGCAATAGAACTTTTAAAATAAAAGTAAATTAGAGAGGAAAGTTTTTTATGAATTTACCAAATAAATTAACAATATTAAGAATACTGTTAGTTCCAATAATGATTATAATACCTTATTTAAATATTCCTGGAGAATTTTTTGGAATATCATATTCATTCTTAATAATAGATGTAATTTTTATTATAGCATCTATTACGGATAAATTAGATGGAACAATTGCAAGAAAGAAAAATTTAGTTACAACATTTGGAAAGTTTTTAGATCCAATAGCAGATAAAATACTAGTCCTTGCTGCACTTATAATACTTGTAGAGCAATCTAAAATTCCCGCTTGGATACCAATTATAGTATTATTTAGAGAATTTGTTGTTTCTGGATATAGATTAATTGCTGTAGGAAATAGCGGAAAAGTAATAGCAGCGTCTATATGGGGAAAACTAAAAACTGTAACTCAAATGATAGCAATAATTTTTGCTTTTATAGATGTTGGAACATTTTTTGAATTTACAAAAGGTTCATTAACAGGAGTTCAGCTAATAATAAATATAATAAGTTCAGTAATGATGGTTGTATCTGTTATTGCTGCTGTTTTCTCTGGAGTAGATTATGTTAAAGATGGAAAAGATTTATTAAAAGATATGTAAGTATTCGCATTGGAGATTTTCTTCAATGCGAAAATTAGATATAGAAGTAAAATATATACAAAAACAGGAGGCAAGTATGACAATAAAACAAGCATTAACACAAGCAGTAATAATGTTAAAAAATGAAAATATAGAAGCTCCTAAAAATAAAGCAAGAATGTTATTAGAACACACATTAAAAAAGTCTAAAGAATATTTAATAATATATGATACTCAAGAAATAACACAAATTGAAAGAGAACAATATATTAAAAATGTTAAAAGATTAATAAATGGAGAGCCTCTTCAATATATAATAGGGCATCAAGAATTTATGAAATTAAATTTCTTTGTAACAAAAGATGTTTTAATTCCGAGACAAGATACAGAGATATTAGTTGAAGAAACAATTAACATTTCTAAAAACTTTGAAGAGCCTAAGATACTAGACTTATGTACAGGAAGTGGGGCAATTGCAGTATCACTTGCTAAATACTTAGAAAATGCAAGTATTGTTGCAACAGATATTAATCAAAAAGTAATAGATATAGCAATAAAAAATGCATCATTTAATGGAGTAAGAGATAAAATAGAATTTTTTGTTTCAAATTTATTTAATAAAATAAAAGACCAAAAATTTGACATTATAGTTTCAAATCCACCTTATATAGAAACAGCTACTATAAAAAAACTTTCAAAAGAAGTTCAAAATGAACCTATAAGTGCACTAGACGGTGGAAGTGATGGATTGGACTTTTATAGAAAAATAGCAGAAAAAGCGCCAGATTATTTAAATGACAATGGATTTTTATGTTTGGAAATTGGATATAATCAAAAATTAAGTGTAAAACAAATATTAGAAAAGCAAAACAAGTATATAGATATTTATAGTAAAAAAGATTTATGTGAAAATGATAGAGTTATAATTGCAAAGATTGCAAAAAATTGCCAATAAGAAAAAGCTTATTGGTTTTTTTATATTCTTTAAAAGCATTTGAATCTAATTATTTTAAGGTAATTTATCTAAAAAAATATAAAAATGATAAAAAATTATAATAAAAGTATTGCTAAAAACTACCAAAAATGGTAAAATATGGAAATGAAGGAGGGCAGAATGCAAGCAAATAAATTAAATAAAAATGAAAAAATATCTTATTTCATGGGAGTGCAAGGACTAAATGAACTACCAGAAACACAAATGTATTATGCTATAGATTATGATGAATTATCTGATGCAGATGCAAAAAAATGGGCAAAAATTTATAATGCTGCCATAGAAAAATTATTAAAATCAAAAATATGCGCTATTATATCAAAAATAAGAGAAAGAAATATAAGTATAAAAAATGAGAAAAATTATAATCAATTATCTGAACAGGGTGAATTACTGTGTGAAAACTTAATTGGAACTTTAGATAAATCGATAAGTGAGATATCAGCTAAAACGCATGATATTCCTGTAAAATCTAAAGTCTTTAAACCTAAAGAATTTGCAATTAAAAGTGGATTAGATACTTATATGCAAGTTAGAAGAAACAATCATATTAGTAAATTAAGAAGAAAATATGAACTTAAAAATCTAAGGACAGAATTAGAACCATTAGGAACTGATTTTAAGAAAGTAGATGATAGAACAGAAAAAGAGGGGAGAGTTATTAAACTATTAAAAATATCTTTAGAAAATCTTAATATTATTCCAGATGAAGATTTAGAAAAACTAATTAAGTCTTTAGATGCAATTGCTGAAAAAGAAAGATGTGCATAAATTTAAAAAAAATAGTAACCCAAATTTAAAATGTTTTAAATATTGGGTTACAACCAATTAAAAAAATTTATATTTCCCTAAATAAATTTCCATTGGTGAAATTTTTTCCTTCAAAACGTATATCATTTTTTACATTAGTTATAATTCTATTAATTGTTTCAATATTTTCATCTAAAATATCAATTCTTGCAAAATCAATATTATATTTTTTATATTCTATAGAAGTTGTTTTTGAATTATATATAGTTGTTATAGTTTGTTTATTATTTGGAATAAACCTAAACAACATATTTAATCTATCTTGTAGGTAAAACTCATTTTTTGTAAGGCATAAGTGTTTACATCCTTCATAGCATTTATTAGTTTTTCCTAATAAACAATAATTTGTTGTCATTACAGGAATATTACCATAAACGATAAGTTCTTTGGGTAAAGAGCTGTTATTTGAGACTTCAATTATTCCATTTTCATCTAATTCTGGTGAAATGGTAACTGAAGAAATATTTAGATTTTTCAATTCTAGAATAGAATTGGAATTATAAATATTTAAAGTATAATTTCCAACTAAATCTAAATTATTATGGCTTTTAAATAAGTCTATTTGTGATAAATGAGAAATTACAATACCTTTAATATAAAATGTGTTAAAAATATTATTTATAGTTTTAATAGTAGTATTAAAATAGTTTTGCTTTAAAATTGTAGGCATATAAATAAATACATTAAACTTATTACATAATAAACCTATTATTCTATAATAATCTTCATTTTCAAAATATTTTAAAGGTATATATAATCTATCAATATTGTTATTTAATAAAGTATAGTCATATTCAGTATTTAAAATATTTAATAATAAAGATACTTTTGAATTATTTCTTTCTAATAAGCTATTTTTATGTGAAGAAAAAGAGCTGTTTTTTGTAGGATAATTATTATCTAAACATTTTCTTTTAAACTTTTGAATAATGTTATATTCTATACTTTCAATAGCAAGCCTTCTAATTTCGTTTAACACTGAAACTGGAAGAAATAAATCATTATCTAAATCTATATTAATACTTTTAAAAGAAAATGGAGTATCAATAGTTTTATTAAATTGCATAATTATTTTTTCCTTGCTTAAAGGTTGATTCTTAGATGGATTAGGAATATAGTCATATATAAAATCTATTTTTGAGTTAAAAGCAGAACTAATTATTTCAACAAAAATAGGTTTTTCTTTTTTTATTTTAATATTACATGTTAAATCTTGCTTTATGTATTCTTTTGAATAGCTTAATTTAGCATAGTCTAGTAAGGTTTTACTATTAATCTTATATATTTCATCTCCAACATTAATATTGCCTTTCATTCTTCCAAATGTAACTATATCAGAGACATTTGCACTTTTTATATTTTGCTTATTTTTACCCATAAGTTCTGAAATTGTATATTTTGTATTTTCATGTTCAAAAGAAATAGAATCACCAAGTTCTACGTAACTTGCTAGTTGACTTGTAATCAGACCTTTTGAAGAATTATATTTAGAAATTTTTCCTAAATAGATTCCCATATTATTTTGTCTTTTTTCATATACAAGATTTTTATTGCTTTTGCTAGATAGATGGCCAGTAGAAAATCCACCTCTATTAAAAACTTGTAATAAATCTTTTTTATCATTTTCATCAATAATATATGGTTTAGAATTATTATAAGCTAAATCAATATATTTTCTATAAATTCTAGTAACAGTTGCAACATATTCAGGGCTTTTCATACGTCCTTCAATTTTAAAAGAAGTAATTCCTAAGTTTATTAGTTCAGGAATAAATTCTAGAGCACATAAATCACGAGGACTTAAAAGATAACCTTGTTTATCCAGATGTTTTGAGGAAATACTCCAAGGTAATCTACATGGTTGAGCACATTTTCCTCTATTTCCAGATCTTGAGCCAATCATGCTAGATAACAAGCATTGACCAGAATATGAAATACATAAAGCACCATGAACAAATACTTCTAAATCAATACTTGAATTTTCAGAAATATATTTTATTTCATCAATTGATAATTCTCTGGATAATACAGCTCTTTTAAAACCTAACTTTTGAAGTTGTAAAACACCATCTAAATTATGTGTTGTCATTTGAGTACTAGCATGAATTTCTATTTCTGGGAAATCTTGAATTAGTTTTTTAGCTAATCCAATGTCTTGTACAATAATTGCATCAATTCCATATTCATAGGCTTTTTTAGCCAAATTATATGCATCATTAAATTCATTTTCTTTAACTAATGTGTTTAGTGTAAGATGTGTTTTAACTCCACGAAGTTTAGCATAGTTAATAGCACTGTTTAATTCTTCATCATCAAAATTACCAGCAAAAGCTCTTGCACCAAATGAGCTTGCTCCAAAGTATACAGCATTGGCACCATTTTGTACTGCAGCTTTTAGACATTCAAAATTTCCAACAGGGGAAAGTAGTTCAATCATATTTTTACCTTTCATTCTTTTAATTATATAATTTAAAGCTACTTAAAATAATATCATAAATTTATAAAGAAAAAAACACTTAAAAATAAATATATTAAAAATACTTTAAAAAGATGTATAAAATGTAACTAAATAAGCTGTAAATTCATATTATACATTAAAAAATAAAGGAGGATGAAAAATGCCAGAAAATAGTTTAAATATGCAAGAACAAAATAATCGTTCATGTAATAACGGAATATTAGGAGGAATGTTTGGGAAAAATAATTGTGGTTGTTCAAATGATACAGAAATATTATTCTTTTTAATAATATTCTTACTTTTATTTACTAATTTTGGATATAGATAAGCCAAAATCAAAAATTAATTTAAATAGAGGGCTTTGCTACCTTTTTTTCGTTCATATTAAAAAACGGTTCTATTTGTAAAAATGGAGCTGTTTTTAGTTTTAGTTAAATTAAATAAATATTTTTTAGAAAACCAGCTAAAACTGAAATTTTCATTGACATAAAAGAATAAGCTAATATATAATAATAAATACTAATATAAATTAGATTCGGGAATTAAAGGAAGGAACTATAATAAAAATGAATAAACATGAGCTATTAGAGGATTATAAAAATCAAGATGAAAAATTATTGCTTGCTAAAACACTTGATAAATTAGAATTTTCTAAAAATAGAAATAAAATCGAGTATTCAGATTTTCTTAATCTAGCAGAGCAAGATTTAATAAATACATTTTTTAAAAAAATAAAATTTAGTAATTATTATTTTTTTGGAGGAAAAGGAGAAGCAGAAAGAAAAATTTTAATTATATATCCAGAAAAGCTAACTAAAGAAATGGTAGAAAAAAACCATTCAAAAATGGTTAGTGTAATTATAATTAATTTACCAATTGAGTTAGAAAGCGAATTTGACCATAGAAGATACTTAGGTGCAATTATGAAATTGGGAATAGAAAGAGAGAAAATTGGGGATATTATAGTTAAAAGACGTGGGGCAGAAATAATAATAAAAAATGAAGTTCAAAAATTTTTAGTACAAAATTTAGGCTCACTTACGAGATTTAGCTCAAGTGAGATTGAAGTAGAAGAAATTCAAAATATCAATGAAATTGAACAGCAAAAAGTAGAACTTACAGAAATTGTTGCTTCATTAAGATTAGATAATATTGTTGCAAGCTTGGCTAGAACATCAAGAAATAAAGCAGTAGAAATAATAGATCAAGAAAGAGTATTTATAAATTTTAAGATTGAAACAAAAGCATCTAAACAAATAAATGTTGGAGATGTAATTACAATTAGAGGGAAGGGAAGATTTGAATTTAAAGAAATTTCTGGAAATACAAAAAAAGGAAGATATGTAATTAAAATTGATAAATATATATAATTAAAATGTTATAAAAATTGTAAATAATATTTAAAATAAGTAAATTAAAAGAACGAAAAAAAATCGTTCTTTTTTCATTTTTATATTGACAAATAGATTTTTTTATTATATTATACAAACATAAATTCGAAAAACAACTATTTGCAAAAAATAAGTTTGCAAAAAAGTTTGCATGAAATACAAAAAAGTATTATGAAAGGATTGGTTATATATATGATAACAAATTTACACATTAAAAACATTGGAATAATAGAAGATATTGATATTTCATTTAATACAGGTCTAAATGTACTTACTGGTGAAACTGGAGCGGGTAAAAGTTTAATAATAGATTCTTTAAATATTATTTGTGGAGGCAGGTTTTCAAAAGAAATGATTAGGAAAGGCGAAAACAATTCTTTTGTAGAAATATGTCTTTATGAGCCTGAAAATGAAAAATCAATTGATGGAAATATAATAATATCAAGAGAAATAAACATAAATGGAAGAAATATGTGTAAAATTAATGGAAGAATGGTAACAGTAAATGAATTAAAAGAATTTATGAAAAATATAATAGAAATTCATGGGCAAAATGATAATCAATCTTTATTAGAAGTAAGAGAACACATTAAGTATTTAGATGAATTTTGTAATGAGAAAATTTCAAACCTAAAAAATGAATATACAGAATTTTATAAAAGATATATTCAGGTAAATAAGGAATTAAAAGATAATTATGGAGATGAAAGAGAAAGACAAAGAGAATTGGATTTATTAAAATATCAGTTTAATGAAATAGATGAAGCAAATTTAGTAATAGGAGAGGAAGAATCATTAGAAAAAAAGCAAGAGTTATTAGCTAATTCAGAAAATATTTCATCAACATTAGAAATGGTTGATATTACACTTTCAGAAAATGTAATAGATATAATTAGTAATTGTATCAAAAAGCTAGAAAAAATTGAAGACATAGATCAAAAGTATAAAGAATCAACTGAAAATTTAAGAAATGCATATTATGAAATACAAGAAGTAGGAAGAGATATGTCAAGTTATAGAGATAGTGTGTATTTTGATAAAGAAGAACAATATAGTATTGAAGATAGATTAAGTACAATACATATGTTAAAAAAGAAATATGGAAATTCTATCGAAGAAATATTACAATACAAGGAGAATATAAGGAAAGAAATCTATAGAATAGAAAATTTAGATGAATATATAAATAATTTAAATAAAGAAAAAAAGAACCTAAAAGAAAACCTTAACTCAATAGGAACTAAAATTCACAACATAAGAGAAGAATATTCTGAAGAATTATCAAAAAAAATTAATCAAAATTTGGCAGAATTAGAAATGAAAAATGCTAAAATCACTATAAAAGTACAATATCTAGAAAATGAATTTTTCGAAAGTGGAAAAGACAAAGTGGAATTTTTTATAATTACAAATTTAGGAGAAGATGCAAAAGAACTAGCAAAAATTGCATCTGGTGGAGAATTGTCAAGAATAATGTTGGCAATTAAAACAGTTTTTTCAAGTGTGGATAAAACATCAATATTGGTATTTGATGAAATAGATACTGGAATTAGTGGTAAAGCTGCAAATTCTGTAGCAGAAAAACTTAATAAAATATCTAATTATCATCAGGTCTTATGTATCTCACATTTACCATCAATAGCAGCTTTAGCAGATTTTAATTATTATATTAGTAAAAGTGTTATAAATGATAGAACATTAGCATCTGTAAAAATGCTTGAAGAACAAGAAATAATATATGAAATTGCACGTATTTCATCTGGAGAAATAAATGAAGAAACAATCAATTATGCTAAAAAATTAAGATGCAAAAAATTAGCATCTTAAAATAATAACTAAAATAAAAATCCACGTTTTACTAATTATTACGTGGACTTTTATTAATTACTCTTCTTTTAAAGATTTTATTATTTTTCTTGAAACAGAATTACCTTTTATAGACTTATTGTTTGCACCATCCATAGAAGAACTGCGTAATTTTCGTTTTGTTGTAACTAAATTATCAACTGTTCTTAAGTTAGACATTTCTTTATTAGTTTCAACTTCATAAGAATGTCTTGCACCAGAATTGCGGTATTTAGAGTATTTTACAAAATAGAATATTATTCCAACTAAAAGGAATAACCATTTATATTTAAAATCTTCTAAAAGTACTATTGGAATAATACTTAATAATTCTATAATACATGACACTAAAATAAGTTTTGGAATATGTATTGGAACACTTCCCATAGTTTCTTGAGTTCTTGCATTAACTGCAACATAATGTAAAATAGATTTATTATTTTTTATTTGTTGATAACTGTATAGCCAAACAGGAAGATATGCTGATTTCCATTGTTGACCTTTTATCTCAAGATTTTCACTATCCCAACGTACACCTCTATCATATTGTTTTAAAGTGTCATTAGCAGCAAATCTTGCAATATCTTTAGCTTGTTCTTCTACAATTGGTCGTAATTGTTCAACATTTGTATCACGTTTTTCTGACGTAAAACCAGATAAATAATTTGAATTAAATTTAACACAATTTTCTGTATCAAAAGGCATAATAGAGTTTATAATATTTGTTGTTTTATTAGAAGATGAAGTGTCTAGCTTATCTAAGCTTGATTCAAGAGTTAAACCATTTATTGTTAAATCAAAATCACGTTCAACATCATATAATTCAGCATCATAATATGTTTTTTCATGATCTCCTTCTTTAACAGTATATCTTCTAATTTCGTGCTCTCCTTGACCAGAAAAAGATGCTTTTGAATTAACATCAATAACCATATATGGAAAATATACACCCATAATGTTTTCTGTTGTAAATTCTTGTCTAAATTTTGGATGTGCAAAAAACTTCCTTTTTCCTACAAATTTATCAATATGTTCTCTTGCTTGATCCTTTGTTGTTTTAAAAGGTAAAACAACATCAGGAACAATACCATTTGGAACTTGTTGGTTAATAGATAACACATTTCTACACCAGTGACATCTTGCTTGTGTAGAGTTTTTTATATCAACAACTACTTCTGCACCACAACTAGTACATTTTAATGTAATCATATCATCAGAACCTTGTGAAATATCTTGTGCACCTGAACCAAATACATCGCCTTGTAAATTATTAATATCAGTCTCTAAACCTTCAACTTTTTCTGGTTCAAATTCATGTCTACAAAAATTACATCTTAATAAACCTGTTTTTGTATTTAAAGAAATATCTGTAGCACCACATTTTGGACATTTATTTTGCCCATCTTTATTTCCTACATCAGTTTGTACTATTTTTATATCATCATTTGAGTTATCCATGTATTATACCCCCAAAAGTTTTTGTTTAGCACTATCGAATTCTTCTTGTGAAATAATTCCTTCATCAAGCAATTGTTTAAGTTTTTTAATTTTTTCATATGGATCTTCTTGAGTAGAAGCTGAAGGTTGAGGTTCTGGCTGTTGTACTTGTTGTGGTTGAGGTTGTTGCTGTGGTTGATTAAAACTCAAATTTGGATTTGAATATGATTCATTTTGAGCAACAGAACCCATTACATTACCAGCAGCATTAACTCCCATTCCCATAAATGCCATTCCAGCTCCGCCACCATTTTCACCAGCAGATTGAATTCCACGAGCAGCTGATTGTTGGAAGAATGAATTTCCTCTGTTTCCAGATAAAGCATCTGCTTTTTTAACATCACTTAATAATTGTTTTGTATCTTCATCATATTCTATAGCTTGAATTGCAACTTTAACAATTTCTAAACCTCTATCAGTTTTCCATTGGTAACCATCTTCAACTGCTTGAGATAAGCTTTTAGCAAATCCAATTTGATCACCTTGTATTTTTGTAATACGATTTCCTTTGCTAGGATCATTTGTATAATTTGAAAATCCTGCTGATAAGCTTCCAACTACTTCATTAAACAATTGTGCAGCAGCATCATTATCCATATCTGCAAAGTCAAATACTTTTCCAGATTGTAAATAGCTTGCTGGAACAAATCCTTTAACAAATAAAATTGGATCTACAATTCTTAATGTATATGTTCCTCTTGTAATAGCACCAACTTGTGTATTTAAATATGCATCATCCCAATAGATTTCTGATTGTGTTCCAAAACGATTGTTAGGTATTTCTTTTAAATTAACATAGTATGCTGCTTGGTTTGAACCTGGCATACCTCCAAATTTAAATCTTTCCCAACTTTGTTTTATTGTTGATTCAATTATTCCATCTCCTGCTAAAAATGATTTAGAATTTGGATCATCAGATGAATATATAAAACCTCCTGGTTCAGTTACTAAACCTGTTATAGCTCCATCTTGAACTGTAATTAGAGCTAAACCATCAGGAACTACAAATTTACTACCATTTGTAATTATATTGCTTGAACCTTTTGTATTTTCACCTCTTCCATTATTTGTCCCTTGTTTTACTGCTGGGAATATTCCTGCTGTACCTGGAACACCTGGCATTGGAACAAAGAAATCTTTCCATTGATCAGCAAATGTTCCACTTAAACTTCCTTTAAATGCTTGTATGAATCCCATAAAAAAACCTCCTTTTGAATAGTATATTTAACTATTCGAATTATTATGAAATAAATATATCATATATGTCGAAATTTGTAAATTTTTTTCTCGAATTTTGCTCTTTTATTTATTCTTGAAGTTTTTATTTATTTGTGTTAAAATATCAAAAAAAAAAAAGGTGGTAGTATGTTAGAGAGTATAAACTCTACAAAGGATTTAAAGAAATTAACAATTAAAGAAAAAGAAATTCTAGCTGAAGATATAAGAAAATATATATTAGAGGTTGTATCAAAAAATGGTGGACATTTAGCATCAAATTTAGGAGTCGTAGACTTGACACTAGCATTAGAAAGTGTGTTTGATCCTGAGGTAGATAAAATAATTTGGGATGTTGGCCATCAAGCATATACTCATAAGATTTTAAATGGCAGAAAAGAAGAATTAAAAAATATTAGAAAATTTAATTGTATAGCAGGTTTTCCAAAAACAAAGGAATCTAAAACAGATTCTTTTAATACAGGGCATAGTAGTACATCAATTTCTGCTGCAATGGGTATGGCAAAAGCAAGAGATCTAAAACAAGAAAAACATTCGGTAATTGCTGTTATAGGTGATGGTGCACTTACAGGAGGAATGGCATTAGAGGCACTAAATCATATAGGATGTACAAAAACAAATGTTATTGTAATATTAAATGACAATGAAATGAGTATTTCAAAAAATATTAGTGGACTTAATATGTTTTTAAGTAAATTAAGAGCTAGAAAATCATATACAATGTCAAATATAAAGGTAAGAAAAGTATTAGAAAAAATTCCTTTTATAGGTAAAATAATTGTAAAAACCATTAGAAGATTAAAAAGAGGAATTAAACAATTAATAATCCCTAAAATGTATTTTGAAGATATTGGATTTAAATACCTAGGACCAATAAATGGACATGATATAGAAGATTTAGAGAGCATTTTAAAAAAGGCAAAAGAATTAGATGAACCTGTATTGATTCATGTTTTAACTAAAAAAGGAAAAGGATATGAAATTGCTGAAAATAAGCCTGATAAGTTTCATGCAACTTCACCTTTTGATATAAAAACAGGCAAGCCTCTTAAAGAAAAAACAAAAGATTATTCAAAATGTTTTGGAGATAAATTAATTGAATTAGCATCTAAAAATGATAGAATTGTTGCAATAACAGCTGCAATGAAAGATGGAACTGGTCTTGGTGAATTTGCATCAAAATATCCTGATAGATTTTTTGATGTTGGAATTGCAGAACAACATGCATTAACATTTGCAGCAGGTTTAGCAATTGAAGGAATGATTCCATTTGTACCAATTTATTCATCATTTTATCAAAGGGCATATGATCAAATAATACATGATATTTGTATGCAAGATTTACATGTAATTATGTGCATAGATAGAGCAGGAATTGTTGGAGCAGATGGAGAAACACATCATGGAATTTTTGATTTATCATTTTTTAAAATTATACCGAATGTTGTAATAATGGCACCTAAAAATTTTAAAGAATTAGAAAAAATGATGGAATTTGCTGTTAAAATTAGAAAACCTGTTGTAATAAGATACCCTAGAGGTGGGGAAGGAAATGAAAAAATAAAAAAATCATATCCAATTATATTTAGAAAAAGCGAAATATTGTCATTTGGAAGTGATGTTACAATACTTGCAATAGGAAACCAAGTAAATAAAGCAGTAAGTATAAGCAAAAAATTAAAATTGAACAATATTAATGCTGAGGTTATAAATGCAAGGTTTTTAAAACCATTTGATGAATATACAGTTTTAAAATCTATAAAAAAGACAAAAACAATTATTACGATAGAAGATAATACATTAGTAGGTGGTTTAGGATCGGAAATAAAAGAATTGATTGCAAATAAAAATTTAAATAATATAACTATTAAAAGTTTTGGATATCCTGATGTTTTTGTAGAACACGGAAGTGTAGATGAAATAGAAAAGAAATATGGATTGGATGAAGAGTCAATTTTAAATTATATTAAATCAACATTAAAAAATAAAAATGGAGAATAAAACAAAAAGGATATTAAGATAAAAAAATAAAAGTCATATAAAAAACAATTTGAAGTAAAAAATTCATACTTTAAATTGTTTTTTATTTATTTAAAATCAATGAAAAATTATTTTAATATTTTAAGCAAGTTATCTTTTGAATTATCAAGAGAAAAAGAAACAGCTTTTTTAGTTATAGGATGAATAAAAGATAATTTGCTACAAATTAATAATTGTCCAGAATAATCTGATGATTTTTCACCATATAAACTATCACCAACTAAACTATGTCCAATAGATGCAAAATGGACTCTAATTTGATGAGTGCGACCAGTTTTTAAGGTACATTTTACAATTGAATACTTATTATTTAATTCCTCTAATACTTCGTAATATGTAATCGAAGGTTTTCCATTTTTATCAATACATCTTTCTATTATACTTTCTTGTTTTCTGGCAATTGGTTTGTTAATAATGCCTGTTTTTTTATCTAAAATACCATTTACAGCAGCAGTATATTCTTTTTTAAATTCGTTAGTTTTCATTTGATGGATCAAACATTCTTGAATATATTCATTTTTAGCAAAAATGATTAATCCAGAAGTATGCAAATCCAAACGATTTACTGGCCTAATTTTTTTGCCTAAGTTTATAGAGTCAAAATAATATTTAACACCATTAGATAAACTGTTTTTAAAATGTAGCATAGATGGGTGAGTAGGTATACCAGAAGGTTTATTTAAAATCATAAATCCTTCATCTTCATATATTATATCTAATTTCATTTTTGCTGGAACAATATTTGAATTATCTTCTTTATAGATTAAGTCTATTTTTAATTTATCACCTATAGATGCTATTTTTCTTGTATCAACTAAAACATCATTTAAATATATAGAATTATTATTTATTAGTTTTAATCTAAGTCTAGAAGAAATATTCAATTCATTTTTTAAAATATAATCAATTGTAAGATTTTTTTTGTTTACAGTATAGTATAAAAACATAAAGTCTCCTTAAAAAATATGTATTCAAAACTGCTGAAAAATTACAACAGTTTTGCACTTAATTTACAGCTTTTAATAATCGTCATCATAATGTTTAGTAGTTTTGGTAGAATAAAAATATAATAAAAAGACAATAGCAACTGCTGATATAGCTAGAATTATCCAAAACCATGCATTTGATGTTATTCCCATAAACTGGTTATTAGTAGCTGTTGAAGTTCTAGAAGCATCATAGGATGTATCATCTTGGTTATTTTTAATTTCTCCAGAATTATTATCTGTATTATTAAATGTATTATCTACAGATGATTTAACATCATTAACCATATTTTGTGTATGATCTGTTACATTATTTCCTTTGTTTTCCATATTTTGTGTTGCATCTTTTGAAGTATTTGAAACATCTTTTGCTGCATTTTCTACAGTGTTTTCAGCATTATTTATAGTATTACGTATATTATTTCCTGTTTCTTTCATATCCACAGCAAATGAATATCTAAAAGAAAATACACAAATTAATAAAACAATAATTGAAAATAAAATTTTTCTTTTCATTTTTTTAAATCCTTTCTATAGAACAAAATAAAAATGTCCTAAAAAATTTGTTTAAAATTAAACTTATTAATAGTATTGTTTTTTTAGGACAAAATATACTATGAAAAAAATTCAAAAAAATAAAAAAACAAGCAAATGAAATGCTTGTTTTATCTATTGCTTAATCTAATTAAAATTGCAATTGCAAAAAATATTAATAATACACCAATTACAATAAGAATTATATTAATAATATTTGTAATTGTTGAGGTATTTGAATTCTCAAGATTTGAAACACTACTTACTGTTGAAGAATTAGGCTTTTGTGTAGAATTTGTAGTAGTATTATTTGAACTAGAGCTATTTGCAATATTTGATTGACCTGCATTTGTTCCATTTGATGCTGTATTATTTGATGTAGCATTTCCAGATGATGAAGTATTATTTGCACCTGAATTATTTTGAGCTAAATTTGGATCAGTTAAATTTAAATCTATAGCATAACAACAACTATATATAAATATTGTTAGAACACTAAATAAAGCTATTATTTTTACAATTTTTGACATATAAATCCTCCTTACGACTTTTTCCTTTGATTATCAATAGTTATATAATAACAAAAAATAAAATGTTTGTCTATAATTTTTTTGCAAATTTATAAAATTTGAATTTGTAGACTTAAAAAATATATAAAATTATTCAATAAAAAGGCATAAAATATCTTATTTATACCTTGTAAAATTAGTATATTTTTGATATTATAATTAAAAAGATTGGAGAGAAAAATGTATTCAATTGAGGAATTTGATCAAGCAAAAACTAAAATTCTAAAATATATCTTATATAAGAAAAGAACAGAAAATGAAGTTAGAAAAAAATATGAAAATTTTTTTGATAATAATCTATTAGAAGATGTAATTGACTATTTAAAAGAAGCGGGATATATAAATGATGTAGATTATATAAATAAAACAATCAATAACATGATGATTTTAAAAAATTTATCAATTATTGAGTTAAGATATAAAATAATTACAAAAGGACTAGATAAAAATTTAATAGAAGACTATTTTTATGAACATAAGGAAGAACTTTTAGAATATGAGATTAAGTCAGCATCAAATATTATTTATAAAAAGAAAAAAGATATGGATTCGAATGAACTAAAATCATATTTAATGAAAAAAGGGTATAGACAAGATACAATAAAAAAAGCATTTGAAGAAGAATAATTTGAAGAGAGGTAAATTTATGAAGAAAATTTTTATATCTGCATATTCTATGGATGTTGGAGGGATAGAAACAGCATTAATTACACTAATTAAAAATATACATTTAAAATATAAAATTACATTAGCTTTGGAAAAAAAAGAAGGATTATTTTTAAACCAAATTCCACAAGATGTTAAAATAATTACATATAAAGCAAGTGATAATAAAAACACTTTTATAAGAAAATCATGTAACTTTTTAAAACAGATATTATTTAAAATGATATATAAAAATAGGTTTGATTTTTCAGCTTGTTATGCTACATATTCTTATCCGTGCTCTTTTATGGCAAGAAATGCAAGCAAAAATTCAGCATTATGGGTGCATAATGATTATTACAATTTTTACAATAAGAATGAAGAACAATATAGAGAGTTTTTTATTAAATTAAGAATAAATGAATATAAAAAAATAGTATTTGTATCAGAAAATGATAAAAACACATTTTTAAAATTTTTTAATTCATATAAAGAAAAATGTTATAAATGTAATAATTTAATAGATTATAAAAGTATTTTAGATAAATCAAAAGAAGAAGTAAAAGATTTTGATTTTCCAGAGAATATTAATACTTTTATCAATTTAGGAAGACATGATGAAAAACAAAAAAAGCTTAGTAGAATAATAAATGTTACTAGAAGATTAAATGAAGAAGGATATATTTTCAGAGTTTTATTTATTGGAAGTGGACAAGATTCTGAAAAATACAAGAAAATGGCAGAAAATATAAATAATATATATTTTTTAGGTGCTAAATCAAATCCATATCCATATTTAAATAAATCAGATTGTTTACTTATGTCTTCTGATTTTGAAGGATATCCAGTTGTATTTGTAGAATCTTTAATACTTGGAAAACCAATAATAACAACAGATGTATCTGACAGCAGAGTAGATATAGATAATAAATTTGGAATTGTTACAGAAAAAAATGAAGAAGCTCTTTATCAAGGAATTAAAAGATTTTTAGATAAAAAGATGGAGTTTCAAAAATTTGATCCAGAAGAATTTAATAAAGAAATACTTGAAAACTTAGATAATATAATTGCTACTTAATGTTTTACGAAGAAATAAAATATCAAAAACCAAGTCTTTGAAATAAAGTTGTAATAAATCAATATATTAGAGGTGTAGAATAATGATAAGTTTTATAATACCAACATTTAATAGTGAAAATACAATTGAAAGAACTATAGAATCAATCTTAGGACAAGTACAAACGTGTTTAGAATACGAAATTATAGTGGTTGATGATGGATCAACAGATAATACAAAAGAAATTATGCAAAAATACTTTAATAATGAAAAAGTTAAGTATTATTATAAAGAAAATTCTGGGGTTGCAGATGCTAGAAATGTTGGAGTGAATAAATCAAAAGGAAATTATGTTATTTTTGTAGACAGTGATGACTATATAAGCAAAACACTCTTATATGATATTGAAAAATATATCAATAATGGTATAGATATAATAAAATGGAATGTTACATTTGTAGATTCTAACAAAAATGAAATATCTAAACCAAATAGTATTGAATTTGAAACAACTAGTGGAGAAGATGGATTTAATAAGCTATTTGGAAAAGATGATTTAATAGATTGCTTATGGAAATATGCATTTAAAAAATCGCTAATAATAGAGTTCCCAAGTGGTACATATCACGAAGATTTTGCAACAATACCATTAATGATCGTTAGTAGCTCAACAATGGTTTCTATAGCAAATAGAGAATATTATTATGTTCAATCAGAAAATAGTATTATGAGAAATAATGATACCCAAAAAGAAAAAAAGAAAATTGTAGATAAATTAAATCATTATGATAATTTAATAGAAAAATCAAAAAGTTTGAAAATAGCTCAAAAAACAAAGGAAAATATACAAATATTTGCAACAAATAGCATGTTAACTGTTCTGAAAGATTTAAGTGATGAAAATAAAAAGTATTATATTGATGAACTTAAGAAAAGAGATATAAGTAAGTATATAAAAGCAAGGAATTTGAAACAATTTGTTAAGAAAATACTAATTAAATTAAAATATTAAAATAATTTGACTAAATTGAAAAAATATTACAATAATATAACAAATTGAAGAATTTTATAACAAATTGAAAAAATAACTTGATAATGAGAAAATAATATGATATAACAGATTTCATCTGGTAAAAAAAGGGGAGAACATAAAATGTTAGATTCAATGGAAAAAATAGTTAACTTGAGTAAATCAAGAGGATATATATATCCTGGGTCAGAAATATATGGTGGACTTTCAAACACATGGGATTATGGACCTCTAGGAGTTGAACTTAAAAATAATATAAAAAAAGCTTGGATGAAAAAAATGGTCCAAGAGAATAAATATAATGTTGGATTAGACAGTGCTATACTTATGAATCCACAAGTATGGGTTACAACAGGACATGTGGCAGGATTTACAGATCCATTAATAGATTGTAAAGAGTGTAAAACAAGACATAGAGCAGATAAGTTAATAGAAGAGTGGGCTGCTACAAATGGAAAAGATGTTATAGCAGATGGTTGGACAGATGAGGAAACTGTTAAATACATAAATGATAATAACATAGTGTGTCCAAATTGTGGAAAACTAAATTACACAAGTATTAGAAAATTTAATCTTATGTTTAAAACTTTCCAAGGAGTAACAGAAGACGCAAAATCAGAAATCTATTTACGTCCAGAAACTGCACAAGGAATATTTGTAAATTTTAAAAATGTTCTTAGAACAACAAGAAAAAAATTACCATTTGGTATTTGTCAACAAGGAAAAGCTTTTAGAAATGAAATTACACCAGGAAATTTTATTTTTAGAACAAGAGAATTTGAGCAAATGGAAATAGAGTTTTTCTGCAAGCCAGATACAGATCTAGAGTGGCACGAATATTGGAAAGACTATTGTAAGAATTTCTTACTTTCATTAGGTGCAAATGAAGAAGATATTAGATTTAGAAATCATACAAAAGAAGAATTATCATTTTATAGTAAAGCAACAGCAGATATCGAATATAGATTCCCATTTGGTTGGGGAGAAGTATGGGGAATTGCTGATAGAACAAATTACGATTTATCTCGCCATATGGAAGCAACTAAACAAGATTTAACTTATCAAGATCCAGAAACAGGAGAAAAGTATGTTCCTTTTGTAATAGAACCATCTGTCGGTGTTGATAGACTATTCTTAATGTTTTTATGTAATTCATATGAAGAAGAAAAAATTTCAGAAGATGACACAAGAACAGTATTGCACTTGCATCCTGCTTTAGCTCCATATAAAGCAGCAGTATTACCTTTATCTAAAAAACTATCTGAAAAAGCAATAGAATTACAAGCTGAATTATCTAAAGCCTTCATGGTAGATTATGATGAGGCAGGATCAATTGGAAAACGTTATAGAAGAGAAGATGAAATTGGAACACCTTATTGTATAACTGTAGATTTTGATACACTTGAGGATAACCAAGTTACAATTAGAGATAGAGATACAATGGAACAAGTACGTGTACCAATTAACGAGGTAGAAAATTGGATTAAACAAAAAATAGAATTTTAATAAAAATGAGACGGCTCGGTTGGAAATAGGGACGGTTCTCTTTTCTAATCGTAGAAAAGAGAACCGTCCACATTTTTTAGGAGGATAAAATATATGAAAAAAGGTGTAAAATTTATTTTATCATTATTAATAATTATTTTTATAGTAATAGCAATATTAGTTTTTAAAAATAATAGTATGTTTGAATTAAAAGCTATAAAATCAGATAAGCAATTATATAGCATTTATAATCATGATAGAGAACCTGAATTTAAAGAAAAAGTAATTAGAGCATTTTGTATGCCATATAGCTTTTTACAAGGATTATCTCATATAGATTATGATTATGAAGATTATGGCTATAATTACAATAATAGAATTACTCCAGATAGTACAGATGATTCATTTGATGTTTTCAACTCAACTGAAACTCAGAGTGATTCTACAGATTCATCTTCAAAAACAAAAGACTATTCAACAACAAATATTCAGGTGGAAAATGTTGATGAAGCTGATATTACTAAAACAGATGGAGATTATATATATTCAATTTCTGAAGAAAATGTAATTATAACTGATGTAAGAGAACCAAAAGATGCTAAAATTGTTGCAAAAATTAGTGATTTTGGTAATTCAAATCCCGAGGATTTGATGTTATATAAAAACAAACTTGTAGTTATATCTGCATCAAATGTTAGTAGTTCATACTATAGTAGTAAAAGCAACACTATTGTAAACATTTACGATATAAGCTCTAAAGAAAAACCGGTTTTAGAAAAAAGTATGGAATTATATGAGCCATATTATACATCAAGATGTATAAATAATAGTTTATATATCATTGCAACTGGAAGTTTAAGAAAAAAAGATAAGGAAGATAAGGTTTTAAGATCATACAAGGAAGACAATAATGAACAAGAAATTGAACTTAAAGATATTAAATATTTAAAAGATATAAATACAACCAAACAAACCTTAATATCAGTAGTTAATTTAGATGAACCAAAAGAAAAGGCAAGTGTTAAGTCATATCTTATGGATATTTCTAATGCTTATGTATCTGAAAACAATATATATTTAGCTGATGAAGAATATGAATATGATGAAACTAAAATATCAATTAAAAGTTTATTTGGAATTGGAGGAGTAATTGGATATTTTAGAAATTTAGAAAGTAACAATTATGAAAATAGTGGTACAAAAACAAAAGTATTTAAATTTAGTATAGAAAAAAATGGACAGGTTTCATACAAAAATAAATGTAAAACAAATGGAAAAATAATTAATCAATATTCTTTAGATGAAAAAAATAATCATTTAAGAATGGCATTATATGATAATGATGGAACTAGAGTTGAAATATTTGATGAAAATTTAAACAAAATTGGTAGCACAAGTTATGTAGCTAAAGGGGAAAAGATGTATTCTTCAAGATTTATTGGAGATAAAGCATATTTAGTAACATACAAAACAATAGATCCGCTTTTTGTAGTTGACTTAAGTAATGAAAGAAGCCCTAAAGTATTAGGTGAATTAAAAATTCCTGGATATAGTACATATTTACATCCTTATGATGAAAATCATATTATTGGAATTGGAATGGAAACAAAAGAAACTGTTAGTAGGAATAATTTAGGAAAAGTAACAAGTACTACAAGTAGAATTATAGGAATGAAAATGGCATTGTTTGATGTAAGTGATGTAAATAACCCAAAACAAATTTCACAAACTGTCATTGGAGATAGTAATACAACTTCAGCAATACTAACTAATCCAAAAGCACTACTATTTTCAAAAGAAAAAGAGTTAATTGCTATTCCGGTAAATAATTATAAAGAAACCTTTGTTTTAAATAGTTCAAGTGATGAGTATACATCTATAATTAATTCATATAAGAATTACAATAAAACAATAGTTGCAGAAGGATATTTGGTGTATAAAATCAATTTAACTGAAGGATTTAATTTAAAAGGCGTAATTACTCATGAGAAAACATATAAATCATCAAATTATTATTCAAGTTATGCAAAATCAAAATTATTACGCGGACTATATATAGATAATAATTTATATACAGTATCTGAAGATGCTTTGAAAGTTAATGATTTAAATTCATTAGATTTAATAAAAGAAATAAAAATTAAAGGAGTAAAATAAATATGGAAGAAAATAAAAATAAGTCAGCAATGGCTGTAAGTTCACTTGTTTTAGGTATTATTTCAATTGTAATGAATCTTTTTTGGTATATTACTTTACCTACAGGAATTTTAGCAATTGTTTTTGGAGTAAAATCGGTTAGAAGGACAGGAAGTAAGCTAGGAAAAGCTGGGTTAATTACTGGGATCGTTGGATTATCTTTGTTTGTGTTTGTTTATGTTTCTTTAATAATAATTACAGTATTATCAAATATGTAATTTTTAAACTTTATTTAAAAATTGGGAAGATTATCTTTTTTTATAGTTGAAACTGAAAGAGAAAGCTTCCCAATTTTTACCTTGACAACATCTGGAAAAAATGGTATAAATATATATAGTTATATGTGGCCCCTTGGTCAAGCGGTTAAGACGTGGCCCTCTCAAGGCCAAATCATGGGTTCGATTCCCGTAGGGGTCACCAACTTTAATTTAAAATTATTTAATGCAATTGGGTAGAATAGTTTATTCTACTTTATTTTAAACGTTTATATCAGATTAATTAATTCAATATAATATTTTATAACATAAATTGTTTATTTAATTGAAAGGCTACCTAAATACATATGGAAAAAGAAAATGATAAAATTATTTTTAAAAAAATAGCAATTGATATAGTATTGTTGATTTTTATTATATTATATTTTGGTATATTATACATTTTGAATAAAAAATTAGACAATGCTTTGATTTTAAATATATTAAAAACTTCAAGTATAATAATATTATTAATTGGAATTATTTTTACAGAAGTTTCATATCACAAAAAGAGTTTCAAAATTTCTATAAATAGTGTAGAAATAATATTTCTTGCAATTTATATATTAATAAGTGATGTAATTATAAAAAGAATAAATAGTACGTACAATGTTTTTAGTATATTATCTATTTTTATATTTTTACTATACTATCTTTTCAAAATTTCTATTATATATACAAATGAAAAAAGAAAATTTGCAAATAGCTTTAGTGACATTCATGAGATTTTAAATAATGATCCAATAAAAAAAGAAGCTCAAAAAAGAGGAGAAAACTAGACTTCTTACATTTTTTGTGTTAAAATATAGATATTAAATAAGTTAATGGAGGAGAAAATGAAATTAGTTAATATTGGTTTTGGTAATACTGTTGCTGCTGATAAAATAGTTGCAATTGTTAGCCCAGATTCAGCACCTATTAAAAGAATGGTACAAGAAGCAAAAGATGATGGAATTGCAATTGATGCTACATTTGGAAGAAAAACAAGGGGAGTACTAATAATGGATTCTGATCACATTGTACTTTCAGCTGTTCAAGCAGAAACAATTGCAGCAAGAATTGATAAAGATATTTCGCAAGAATAGGTATTAAATAAAAAAAACAATTAAAAAAATAATTTAGGAGGATATTATGATTGTAAAACCTACAGTTAATGATTTATTAAAACATGCAGAAAACAGATTTGCTTTAGTTATTGCAACTTCAAAAAGAGCTAGACAAATTGCAAATGGTGATGAAAAATTAATAGAAACAGATGAAGCTTCACCTGTTACTGTTGCAGCAAATGAAATAAATGAAGGTAGCGTACAAATTGTTGAAAATCAAGATGATGAAGCAGAAGTTTAATTATAAGTTTAAGAAAATTAATAATATAAAATAAAGTTGAGGATAGAAGAATGTTTGTTATATTAGCTGGAGTTGCAGGAGCTGGAAAAGATACAATACAGAGAGAATTAGTTAAAAGAATGGAAAATGTTGAAACACTTCCATCTTATACTTCAAGACCAATTAGACCAGGAGATATTGATGGAGAAACATATATATTTGTTACTAAATCCGAATTTGAAGAAAGAATTAGAAATGGTGAATTTTATGAATATGATATTCATCATAGTAATTATTATGGTGTTTCAAAAAAATTATTAAATGAAAAATTAAAAAATGGTAAAATAATTGTTAAAGATATTGATGTTAATGGTACAGAAAATTTAAAAAAATTGTTAAAAAATGATACAAAAATTGTAACTATTTTTTTAAGAGTACCAAAGGAAGTACTTAAAAAAAGATTAGAAAATAGGGTAGATAAACCAAGTGAAGAAGAAATCATATTAAGATTAAATAGATTTGATTATGAAGAATCAAAAATATCTTTGTTTGATTATGTTTTAAAAAATAATGATTTAGAAAAAACAATTAAGATAATAATGACTATTATAGAAAATGAATATAATTTAGAAAATCCGGAATTTTAAAATGATAGAATTACTTAAAAAATGTGAAATGTGTCCACATAAATGTGGAGTAAATAGATTAAATAATCAAATAGGAAGATGTAAATCAAAAGATACTGTAAAAATTGCCAAAGTTTCCACACACTATTATGAAGAACCTTGCATAAGTGGAAAAAATGGCTCTGGTACAGTATTTTTTTCTAATTGTAATTTAAATTGTATATATTGCCAAAATTACGAAATTAGTCAAGAAGGATTAGGTAAAGAAATAACAACTGAAGAATTAGCAGAAATATTTTTGAATCAGCAAAGAAATGGAGTAAACAACATTAATTTAGTAACTCCAACAAGTTATGTTATACAAATAATAGAAGCTATAAAAATTGCGAAAGAAAAAGGATTATCAATTCCAATAGTATATAATACAAATTGCTATGAAAATATTGAAACAATAAAAATGTTAGATGGATATATAGATATTTATCTACCAGATTTAAAATATGGCGATAATGATTTAGGTGTAAAGTATTCTGGGGTGAAGAATTATTTTGAAATAGCTACTAAAGCTTTAAAAGAAATGTGTAGACAAATAAAAGAAACGGAATTTTCTTCTGACGGTATAATGAAAAAAGGAATTATTGTTAGACATTTAATTTTACCAAATAATACTCAAAATTCTAAAGAAGTATTAAATTGGATTGACAATAATTTGCCAAAACATGTAATGGTAAGTGTTATGGCACAATATTTTCCAACATACAAAGCAAAAAATAACGATGAATTAAATAGAAAAATTACTAAAAGAGAGTTTAAAATAATAGAAAGCTATTTATTAAATCTGAACATTGAAAATGGGTATATACAAGGACTAGAAGAAAATGAAGAACAATATGTTCCAAAATGGAATATTTAAAAATCAATAAATATGTAATACTTATGTAATAACTTTGTAAATAAAAAGTAAAGTAAATAATATTGATTTATTGATTTTTTTATTATATCATTTTAACAAGTATTTATTAAGAATACAAAGGAGGAACATATAAATGGATAATTTAGATTTAAATCAAAATGTTTTTGGAAATAATGGAAATAAATTTGGCGGTATTGATCAAGGAATAGAAGATAATCATTTTAATTCAAATGAAATAGGTGGAAATGAACAAGGAGGATATGACTCTTTTAAAAGTTTAGAGCTAGAAGAATTAGAAAGAGAATTTGATAGACTATTTGGTACATTTACTGAAAATGAACCTGAAGTTGCCAAAACTACAATTCCAGGTATTGAGAATGGAGTAGATTTATCAAATGCAAATGTTGAAGCAAATCATAAAACAAATGTATTTGGAAATTATAAAACAGGAGTTGATTTAGGAGAAAACCCAACAGGAGTATTTGGAAATTATGGAATTAATGATACTAATGTTAATCCTACAGGAGTTGGGTCTAATATAAATTCAGAACTAAATCTTGAAACTAATAATACACCTGGAACAGCACACGGAGTATTTGGAAACTATGACATAAATTCAAATTTAAATAATGACATACAAGCAAATCAACAAGAAGCACAAGTATATCAACAAACAATTAAAAATCCAACTGAAACAGTTTTTCAAACATATCAACAAACTCAACAACCTCAAAAACAACAAGCAGTTACAGTGGTTAAAAAAGTTGGTTTTTGGGCTAAAATCAAAGCATTTTTTACAGGTAGTAGTACAACAACTGTGACAACTAATAATAAAGCTACTTCTACTCAAGTTGGATACAATCAAAATTTAAATGCCACAAATACAAATGGACAAGCAAATAACAATTCTACTACTTCTAAAGGATTTTGGAGCATTTTTAAAGGAAACAAATAAGAAATAATAAACAGTTCTCCTTGTCGATTTGGGCAAGTAGAACTTTTTTATTTTTTATTAAATAATAAATAGGATTGTGATACAATGAAAACATAAGTTTATATTATTTGTATTTGTCTAAGAATTTGTAGATAGAAAGAGTGGATATGGAAAATAATTACCCAAAAGCATACAAAGAAGTTATTGAAGTATTAAAATATGTACCAGATGAAAGTGTTAATAAAATACCAAAAGAAATGATAGAAATGTTTAATGAAAAAATGGATAAAAGCTATAATTTTTCTATAGATATTACAAGGAATTTTGAAGAACAAGAATTACTAGAAGAAACGAAAGCAATTTTTGCAAATATCTATAGGGATTATTGGGCTACTCCTGAAGAAAAAGAAGAAATACTAAAAAAGGAAGCAATAGAATGGCAAAAAATAGAAGAAGAAAAAAGATTAAAATATAATTCAAATATTTTTGAGAAAAAAGAACACATAAAAATGAAAGAAAATAGCATAATAAAAGACAAGAATAATGAAGTACAGATTCAGGTTAAAAAAGAAACATTTTTCCAAAAAATCATAAAATTTTTTCAGAAGATATTTAAGGTTAATTAGAGATATGAGTATTGTAGATTTCTTTACTTAGTATTTAATTTGCGAAAGGTATGATACTAATAATGAAAAAATCCGACAATGAAAATCTAAAAAAAATAGAAACATCAATATTAGAAGATAGTAAATTAAATATAGATAAACTTCTAAAAAAATATGAGAGTTCATTAGATGGTATAAGTATTATTGAAGAAGAAGAAAGAATAGACAAATATGGAAAAAATATAATAGATATAAATGAGAATAATACATTTTGGCATAAATTAAAAGAAGCATTTATAAATCCATTCAATATTGTTTTAACAATAGTTGCTATTATTACTTTTATAACAGATGTTGCAATAGCAGTACAAAAAGATTATGCTACATTTATTCTAATTGTTAGTACTGTTTTAATATCTGCAATAATATCTTTTAGTGAACAAACAAAATCAGACAATGCAGCTAAAAAATTAAAGAAAATGATTAATAATAAAATGGATGTAATAAGAGACGGTAATGAAGTAACTATAGATATTGAAAATGTCGTGCCGGGAGATATTGTAAAATTGTCATCAGGAGATATGATTCCAGGAGACATTAGATTTTTAGAAACGAAAGATTTATTTATAGACCAAGCATCATTAACAGGAGAATCTAATCCGGTAGAAAAGTTTTCAGATTTAAAAAAATTTGACACAATAACAGATATTTCAAATATTGGATTTATGGGAACAAATATAGTTAGTGGTAGTAGTAAAGCTATAGTATTAGCAACTGGAAATAATACTTATTTTGGTTGTATGGCAAAATCAATTTATAGTGTAGTAGAGAAAAATACATTTGAAAAAGGAATTGAGGAAATAACAAAAATATTAATAAAATTTATGATTTTATTAGTACCAATTGTGTTAGTGGTAAACTATTTTTCAATAAAAGACATATGGTCTTCTTTAATCTTTGCAATTACAATTGCAGTTGGATTGACTCCAGAAATGCTTCCTGTAATTACGACTTCAACACTTGCAAAAGGTGCTGTAGAAATGGCTAAAAAGAAAACAATAGTAAAAAGACTAAGTAGTATACAAACATTTGGACAGATGAGCATTTTATGTACTGATAAAACAGGAACATTAACAGAAGATAAAGTTATCCTAGAAAAATATATGGATGCATCAGGAAAAGAGAGTTTAAGAATTTTAAAACATGCATTTTTAAACAGCTATTTTCAAACCGGATTAAAAAACTTAATAGATGTTGCAATTATTTCAAGAGCAGAAAAAGAAAATTTGAATATACTAAAAGAACAATATGAAAGACAAGATGAAATACCTTTTGATTTTTCAAGAAGAAGAATGAGTGTTGTGCTAAGGGATGAGAAGGGAAAAAGACAACTAATTACAAAAGGTGCTGTAGATGAAGTTCTCTCAATTTGTTCATATATAGATTATGATGGAAAAGTTATAAAACTAACAGATGATATAAAAAAACAAGTATATCAGATATATGAAGAAAATAATAATGATGGACTTAGAGTATTAGCTGTAGCTCAAAAAAATGAAATACATGATGTTAATACATTTGGAGTGCAAGATGAAAGTGATATGGTATTAATGGGTTTTGTTGGATTTTTAGATCCACCAAAAGAATCAGCAAAAAGTGCAATTAGGGCATTAAGAAAATATGGGGTTGATACAATAGTATTAACAGGAGATAGTGAAGGTGTTGCAATTAAGGTATGTCAAAAAGTAGGAATTGATACCAAAGATGCAATTTCTGGAAAAGATATAGATAATTTTACAGATGAAGAATTAAAGAAAAAATCAAAAAAATGCCATTTATATTCAAAACTATCTCCGTTACAAAAACAGAGAGTTGTTAGAATATTACAAGAAAATGGTAATACTGTAGGGTATATGGGAGATGGAATTAATGATAGTCCACCATTAAAGCAAGCAGATGTTGGAATATCAGTAGACACTGCAGTTGATATTGCAAAAGAAACAGCAGATATTATATTACTTGAAAAGGATTTAAATGTTTTAGAAGAAGGTGTTATTAATGGAAGGAAAACATTTACTAATCTTTTAAAATATATAAAAATGGCAACAAGTGGAAACTTTGGAAACATGGTTTCTGTAATAATAGCAAGCATTTTTTTGCCTTTTTTACCAATGCTTCCAATTCATATATTAATTCAAAATTTATTAAATGATTTTGCGCAAATAGGTATGCCTTTTGATAATGTAGATAATGAGTATATTCAAAAGCCAAAAACATGGAATACAAATGGAATTAAAAAATTTATGTTTAATTTCGGATTAATAAGTACTGTGCTCGATGTACTATGTTTTGCAGTTTTATGGTATATTTTTAAATATAATACAATTGAACAAGCTGTTATGTTCCAAAGTGGATGGTTCGTTTTTGGAATTCTATCACAAACATTGATTATTCATTTGATTAGGACAAGTAAAATACCATTTATTCAGTCTAAATCTTCAAAACAATTATTAATATCAACAGTTACAATAGTTGTGGTAACCCTAATAATATCATTTACTAATATTTCAGTTATTTTTGATTTAAGCAGATTACCATATTATTACTTTTTATGGATTGCTATTTTAATGATAATATATGCAGTATTTATTCAAGTATATAAAAGAATATATATAAAATACAATAATGAATGGTTATAAATAAGAATAGTATTTTAATTAGAATATATATTATTTTAGGAGATAATAATGTTATGCCTGTATACAGTGATTTAGATGATATTGAAAAAACAAGGTTTGAAAATTCTGTAATAGGGCTGATGATGTAATAATGAGTAATAATCTTAAATTTAGAGGCTATATAAGTACTATTCCAATTACTCGTTTACTAGCATTTGCGATGAATAACGAATTTAATTTGGAATATTATGATCTTATTGATCAAGAAAAAGGGAAGCTCAAAAACAAATATTAAATGATTTACTTGAAATTTCTTCTATACTAGTATAACTTGAGACCGCAAAATGTGAACTCAAATCGAATGTGGTTTTATTATAGAACTACATAGTTTAACGTCCGTAGAGAAAAATGTCAAAATTTCAAATATTTTATTTATTAACAAGTTAAAAAAAATGTAAATAGGGCAATGAAAAGAAATATTGAAAGATTTCCAGAAGATTTTTGCTTTCAGTTAACTATAGATGATAAATATCCACGGGTTTTACCCGTGGATATTTATCGTATAATTTTGTAAATTTTTGAAATACTAACAATATAAAACAAAAATTTTCATACCATTGGTATTTGAAATTTAGATAAAATTTTTTTAAAGGAGGAAAAAATGAAGGCAACAGGTGTTGTAAGAAGAATAGATGATTTAGGTAGAATTGTAATACCAAAAGAAATAAGAAAAACACTTCGTATAAAAGAAGGAGACCCTTTAGAAATATTTACAGCTAAAGAAGGAGAAATAGTATTAAAGAAATATTCTCCTATAGGGGAATTAACTCAATTTGCAGAGGAATATGCTGAAACTCTTTCAAAAACAACAGGACATATAGCATTTATTACTGATAAAGATACAGTAATAGCAGTTTCAGGGGGATCCAAAAAAGAGTATTTAGAAAAAAATGTTAGTGATGAACTAGAGCAAATAATGGAAGATAATGAGATATATGCAAGTAATGAAAATAATAACAAATCAGTTCCAATTACAAAAAATGGAGAAAATGAAAAAAACACAAATGCTCAAGTAATATATCCAATAGTTTCAAATGGAGATACTATAGGTACAGTTATACTGCTTTCAAAAGAATCAAACGTTAAAATGAATGATGTAGAAAAAAAACTAGCACAATCTGCAGCAACTTTTTTAGGAAGTCAAATGGAAATATAAAAAAATGATATGAGATAAATTATAAATATTTATTTCATATCATTTTTATTATTATCTATTATTGTTTTTAAATTGTATTATTCTATTTTTTATCAGAACTACTTTTTGGAATTACAATATTTTTTTTAGTCCCGTTATTATCATTTTCATTAATATCATCTTTATTTGATTTAATATGGTCATAAACTGTTGAAATGTCTAAATCCTTGCCTGTTCCTTCAACAATTTCAATTTTTTTATTTTCTTTTTCATCCATAAGAAAACCCCCTTTAATAATTTTATAGCATAATTAATTTTAAGTTGTCAATAGAAAGTTATTTTTTTACTCATAATTCTTGAAAGTCTGTCCCGTTTTCAAAATAGACCTGTCCCTTTTTTAAAATGGGACTGTCCCCAAATTAAAATTTGGTATAAACGAAAATATACTTACATAAAAATTATAAAAAAGTCTATACAAAAAATTTTTTTTGATATATAATGTTTTCGTGAAAAAATGTATTCGAAAGAAGGAAAATTATGAATTTAAAGAATATACTTATAGGGATAGATAATTTAAAGGCAAGAGGCAATTTAGACATAGAAATAAATGGAATAGAAAGAAATTCAAATGAAATAAAAAAAGGGTATATGTTTGTTGCAATAAAAGGTTTTACAGCTGATGGACATCAATTTATAGAAAAAGCAATTGAAAAAGGAGCAACAGCGATTGTAGCACAAAAAGGAGCGGATTTAAGTAAAATAACTATACCAGAAGATGTAGTACTTATTGTAAGTGAAAATACAAGAGAGTTTTTAGCTTTAGCTGCTTGTAATTTTTATGGCAATCCTTCAAAAAAATTAAAACTAATTGGAATTACAGGAACTAAGGGAAAAACTACAACAACATTTATGATAAAAGAAATACTGGAAAAGGCGGGAAAAAAAGTAGGGCTAATAGGTACAATTGCAACATATATTAATGGAAAAAAAATCCAAGATTCAGATAGAACAACTCCAGAAAGTATAGAGCTTCAAAAACTATTTGCACAAATGTTAGATGCTGGAGTAGAATATGTTGTTATGGAAGTATCTTCTCAAAGCTTAAAATTACATAGAGTAGATGGATGTAATTTTGATTATGTAGCATTTACAAATTTTTCGGAAGATCATATAAGTGAAAAAGAACATCCAAATATGGAAGACTATTTAAATTCTAAATTAAAACTTTTCAAAATGTGTAAAAAAGGTTTTGTAAATTTAGATGATTTACAAGGAAACAAAATTCCAGAAATGTTCCCTGAAAATGAAATAATAGGATATGGAATAGATAATGCTGAAAAAAATTATGCTAAGGACATTACAATTACAAACTCATATGTTGACTTTAAATTTAAAATATCAGATAAAAATGAAAGAGTAAAAGTTGATATACCGGGTAGATTTACTGTATATAACGCACTAGCTGCGATTTGTATTTGTAAAGTTATAGGAATTGATGGAGAAGCAATAAAACAAGCTCTTGAAAATATAAAAGTTCCAGGAAGATCAGAAATGATTGAAAATAAATTATCAATTCCAATTATGATTGATTATGCTCATTCTCCAGAAAGCTTAGAAAATATTTTAAATGCTGTAAAAAGTTATACTAGAGGAAATGTAATTTCAGTTTTTGGATGCGGAGGAGATAGAGATTCAAGAAAACGTCCACTAATGGGAGAAATATCGGGAAAAATTGCAGATTATACAATAATTACATCTGATAATCCTAGAACAGAAGATCCAGATAAAATAATTGATCAAATTGAAAAGGGAATAGAAAAAACAAAAGGAAAATATGAAAAAATTACAGATAGACGTAAAGCAATAGAAAAAGCAATAAAAATAGCAACTAAGAATGATATTATTGTTTTAGCTGGAAAAGGTCATGAACCATATCAAGAAATAAATGGAGTAAAACATGATTTTGATGAACGCATAATTGTTAAAGAGATAATTGAAAAAATGAACAAAAAAAGTAATAAATAATATTAGCAAATAAAATAATTATAGAAAAAATATAAAAGAAACTTTAAGAAAAAAGGAAGGAGGAGCTTAAATTTTTATTTAAGCTATAACCATGAATTTACAAACAATAAGTATTATTATAACAAGCTTTGTGGTAACAGTAATATTAGCATTTATAATTATACCAATATTAAAGAAAATAAAAATAGGACAGATAGAAAGAGAAGATGGACCTAAATCACATCTAAAAAAACAGGGAACTCCTACAATGGGAGGGATAATATTTATATTATCAATTGCGATTTGCACAATAGGCACATATATATATTCAAAAGTACATGGAAATGTAGAAATAATTAAAAACCTAATTCCAATATCACTACTAATAACTGGATTTGGAGTTATTGGATTTATAGATGATTTTAAAAAACTAGTGCTAAAAAATACAAAAGGATTAAAACCAAGTGCTAAAATGCTTGGATTATTAATAATTTCTATATTATATGTTATATATCTTTTAAAAGTAGCAAATAGAGGTACAGCAATTATAATACCATTTTTAAAAACAGAATTTGTATTGCCATTGATTATATATATACCACTTGCAATACTTGTAATATTATCAACAACAAATGCTGTAAATTTAACTGATGGAATTGATGGGCTATCTTCAAGTGTTTGTGCAATAATTATAGCTTGTTTAACAGTTATTTCTATATTAAAAAATGTACCAGAAGTTACAATTATTGGATGCATTGCAGTAGGAGCAATTTTAGGATTCTTAATGTTTAATATTCATCCTGCAAAAGTAATGATGGGAGATACAGGTTCACTTTTTATTGGAGGATTAATATCAGGTATGGCATTATATTTAAAAATGCCATTAATACTAATTTTAATAGCATTTATACCAATTTTAGAAACAACATCTGTAATAATCCAAGTTTTATATTATAAAAAAACTGGTAATAGAATTTTTAAAATGGCTCCAATTCATCATCATTTTGAATTATCTGGATGGAATGAAAACAAGGTTGTAAGAGTATTTTCTATCATTACTCTTTTGATGTGTATTATTGGAATTTTAATTGTATAATTGATTAAATATATAGAAAGATATATAGGATATTATAAATACATATGAATCTTAAAAGATAGGAGAGTGATTATTTAGGTGGCAAGCAAAAAAAAGAAAAAATATTCAAGCTTTTTAGAAAATCCTATTGATTACACTTTATTGATAACTATTTTACTATTATTAACACTAGGTTTAATAATGGTTCTTTCTGCAAGTTCGCCAACATCACTTTCTGAAAGTGGAAATAGTTACAAATATTTTATAAAACAAGCTTTATTTGCTGGTGTTGGAATAGCATTTATGACTTTTATTTCAAAAATTGATTATAGATTTTATAAAAGATTTTACAAAATAGCATATATTATAGCTATAATTTTATTAATTATGGTTTTAGTAATGGGAAAAAGAATAAATGGTGCAAAAAGATGGCTATATTTAACAGATACTTTATCTTTTCAACCATCAGAGCTTGTAAAATTTTGTATGATAGTTTTTTATGCAGGAATATTAACTAGAGATAAAGAAGAATTAAAGTACTTTTTTAAAGGATGGGTAAAACATCTAATTTGGGCTGTACCAATTATTGCTTTACTTCTTTTTGAACCTCACATGAGCGGAGCAATAGTAATAACGGGAATTATAATTGTAATGATGATAATTGCTGGATGTAAGATATGGCAAATTATAGTTCCGGCGACAGCAATTGGAATACCAGGTTTAATTGCTTTAGTAATTAAGGCACCTTATAGATTAGCACGTGTAAGAACATTTTTAGATCCATGGAGTGATGAACTTGGTGAAGGATGGCAAGTAATTCAGAGTTTATATGCAATTGGTTCACGGTAGTTTGTTTGGTAGTGGTCTAGGTCAGAGTAAACAAAAATATTTATATTTACCAGAACCACAAAATGATTTTATTTTTTCGGTTTTAGCAGAAGAGCTTGGATTTATAGGTTGTGTTGCAGTAATAATTTTATTTGCAATTTTTATATGGAGAGGAATTTTAATTGCTATGAAGGCTCCAGATATGTATGGTAGCTTAGTAGCTGTTGGAATTACATCAATGGTTGCAATTCAAGTAATTATAAACATTGCAGTTGTTACATCTTCTATGCCAGCTACTGGTATGCCTTTACCTTTTTTTAGTTATGGTGGAACTGCATTATTTATAATGCTCTGTGAGATGGGAGTATTGCTCAATATTTCTAGGGCGTGTAGGCGAGTCTAAATATTAAAAATTTTAGAAGAAAATAATATATTTTCTATACTTGAAGGGAATGATTTTAAAAATGAAGGTAATTATTGCTGCTGCAGGAACTGGAGGTCATATTAATCCAGCAATTTCTATAGCAAATAAAATAATGGAAGAGCAAAAAGAATCAAAAATAATATTTATTGGAACAAATCGCGGATTAGAAAATGATTTGGTTCCAAGAGCTGGATATGAGTTAAAAAGAATAGGTGCTTATGGATTAAATAAACAACTATCTGTTGAAAATATAAAAAAAATGATTACTACCTTAAAAGGAATAACTGAAGCTAAAAAAATAATTGAAGATTTTAAACCTGATATAGTTATAGGAACAGGTGGATATATTTGCGGACCAGTTGTTGTAGCTGCTTCAAAATGCAACATTCCTGTATTATTACATGAAAGTAATGCATTTCCTGGTAAAGCAGTAAAGTATTTATCTAAAAAGGCTGATACTGTTTTGGTTTCTTTTGAAGAAGCAAAAAAGCGTATTCCTTATTGTAAAAATGTCGTTTATACAGGAACACCTGTAAAGATTAAAAAACGTAATTATTCTATTAATGAAAAGGCAGAAATAATTAAGTCTATTGGTTTAAAAGAAACAAAACCTATTGTATTAATATTTGGGGGAAGTCAAGGGGCACAGAAAATTAATGAAGCAGTTTTAGATATTATTGAAAACAAAAAGAATAAAGACTACCAAATATTATGGGCAACAGGGCCTAAACAATATGACATAATAAAATTAGAATTAGAAGGAAATAATATAAGTATCAACAATTTAGAAAATTGTAAGATTTTGCCATATATATATAATATGGAAGAAGCAGAAAACATATGTGATTTAGTGGTATCTAGAAGTGGAGCAATGACAATAACAGAGATTGCGAATCTTTCTAAGCCCTCTATATTAATACCATTACCAAATGTTAGCAATGACCATCAAATGCATAATGCTAAAGTTTTAGAAAAAGAGCATGCTGCTGTAATTATAAATAATAGCGAAATAACTGGAGATATTTTAAATAGAAAAATTGAAAAAATCGTGCTAAATAAAGACCTTAGCTCTACAATGGGAAATAATGCATTTAAGGTATCAAATACAAATGTTGAAGATAAAATTTATGAAGAAATATTAAAAATAGTCAAATAAAACACAAATTAGAATTAAGAGAGAAAGAAGGGAAAAATTTGTTAAAGAAAAATACTCCTTTTAAAATTGTATTAATTGTATTTATTATAGAAATAGGCATTTTAATTGGATTGGGAGTTGTATTACAAAAAAATATTGGAGCTTTACAAAGTGGCATTTCAACAACTAGTATATCAAATCTAGATCAAGTAAATGAAAAATTAACTGAATTATCGAGAAAAAATAATATTACTTTAGTTTTATCAGCAGTATTTTTAGTAATATCATTAATTGGGTTAGCAATTTATATGTCTAGAGTAATAATTTATCCGTTAAACAAATTATTACAAAACAAAGAAGAAGAAAAATCAACAGAACAAATAGAAATGAGAAAAATTCTCTCACACACTACTGAGGGAATTATAGTTTTTAACATAGATGGAGAAATTGTACTAATAAACCCAGCAGCTAAAAAACTATTAAAAATTGAACCAGAGGATAATTCTTTTGAAGATATATTCCATAAATATGATAAAAATATTAATATGGAAAAAATTATCTATTTAGACAACTGGACATCTACAACCGAAAAAGTAATTATTGGAGATTTTTATTTAGATGTATTATTCTCACCATTTAGAGATAAAAATGATATACCTGCAGGTGTTATTGCATTTATTCCAGATATAATTGAACATTCTAGACTAGATAATATGAGAAAAGAATTTGTTGCAGATGTATCTCATGAATTAAAAACACCTATTACATCTATTATGGGATATGCAGATACTCTATTAGAAGGGGATTATGATGAAGAAACTCAAAAAGAATTCCTAAGGGTTATTGCATCAGAAGCAAGACGAATGGCAAGACTTGTTGCAGACTTACTTGAACTTTCAAGAATAGATAGTGATAAAAAGAGAGTTAGAAAAGAAAATTTTGATTTAGGAAAAATGGTAAAAGAATGTCAAGCAAAGCTTGCAATAGAAATAAAGAAAAAGAATCATCAAGTGGAAAATTTTGTTACAGCTGATGTGCCACCTGTATTTGCTGATAGAGACGACATTGAAAGAGTTGTATTAAACATTTTAACAAATAGTATAAAATATACTCCAGAAGGTGGAACTATTAAAATATATGTAGGTTTTGTATATAATGATGCATATATAAAAATTATTGATAATGGTATTGGTATTCCAGAAGAAGATCTAAATAGAATCTTTGAACGTTTTTATAGAGTAGATAAAGCCAGAAGTAGAGAATACGGAGGTAGTGGGTTAGGACTTGCAATTGCAAAAGAGATACTTGATAAAAATGGAGGAACAATTGATATAAAAAGTGAAGTTGGAAAAGGAACAGAAGTTGTAATAAAAGTTCCTACAAAAGAATAATATAAAAAGAACATTTAATATTGATCTATTATTCATAATATTAAGTGTTCTTTTTTTATTAATTGTAAATTATTGTTTTTTAATTTTTGGTTTAGAAATTAAAGATGCAATATATCCAAAAAATACAGCTGCAGCTATACCACCGGCACTAGCTTTTAATCCGCCTGTAAAAGCTCCAACAAAACCATCTTTATTAACAGTTTCTATAACACCTTTGGCTAAATTGTTTCCAAAACCAAGTAAAGGAACTGTAGCACCACATCCAGCAAAATCAACTAAATATTTATAAATACCAAGTCCACCGAGAATAGTACCACTTGTAACATAAATAACTAGAATCCTCGCTGGAGTAAGTTTGGTTTTATCAATTAAAATTTGACCAGTAACACATATTAAACCACCAACTATAAAACACTTTATCAAAAGCATAAAATCAATACTTTGTAAAAACTCCATAAATAAAAATTCCTTTCCCTTAAATCTCAATTGAAACGGCCTGTGCAATTCCAGGAATAGTTTCACCCTGCTGAGAACTCATTGAATTCATAAGTGCTCCTGTGGCAACTAAAAGAATCTTTTTTAATTTTTTTGTTTTTAATTGCTCAAATAAATATCCAGAAAATACACTTGCTATGCATCCACAACCACTTCCACCAGAGTGAGTATCTTGTTTGCTTTTATCAAAAATTAAAATTCCACAATCATTATAATTTGGTTTTATATTATAACCAGCTTTATCGCAAAGTTCAATTAAAATATCTCTTCCGATATAACCTAAATCTCCAGTTATTATTGCATCATAATATGAAGGTAGTCTATTAGTATCTTTAAAATGTGTAATTAAGGTATCTAAAGCGGCTGGAGCCATTGCAGCTCCCATATTGTTTGCATCTTTAATTCCCATATCAACAATTTTTCCAGATGTAATATGTGTAATATGTGGACCATCTCCATTTGATGATAAAATAAGTGAGCCACATCCTGTAACTGTCCACTGAGATGTAGGAGGTCTTTGATTACCTAGCTCTAATGGAAATCTAAATTGTCTTTCAGCACTACAAAAATGGCTTGATGCACATGAAATTGTATATTTAATACCATTTTCGATAAATACAGAGGCTAACTGTATAGATTCAACAAATGTTGAACATGCTCCAAATATCCCGTAAAAAGGTACACTTAATTCTCTTAAACCAAAACTTGAAGATATACATTGATTAATTAAGTCGCCTGCAAAACAATACTCTATTTTGTTAGTTGGAATTCCAGATTTTGAGATTAAGGTATTTACAGTTTCTTTTACAATTTTACTTTCTGCTTTTTCCCAACTTTTTTCGCCCCACATAGCATCTTCTAAACATTTATCAAAATATTTAGCAAGTGGTCCATTTGCTTCTTTAGGACCTACTATACTTGCAGTACTTATAATTGTTGGATTTTTCTCAAATTGTATAGTTTGTTTTCCTATTTTTTTCATAATAAATATAATTCCTTTCATTGCTTAAAAATAAAAAATTACATTCCAGCATTTAAAATAAAATATATTATTCCCACAATAATTGATGTAGAAATACCATAAACAAGAACAGGTCCAGCAACTGTAAACATTTTAGCTCCAACTCCCATAATAAATCCTTCAGATTTGTATTCCATTGCAGGAGATACAATTGAATTTGCAAATCCTGTAATTGGAATTAAAGAGCCTGCTCCAGCAACTTTTCCAATTTTATTAAATATATTTAAACCTGTTAAAAATGCACTTATAGCAATTAAAATAATTGAAACAATAGTGCCTGATGTTGTTTCATCAAGTCCTTTGTATAAGCAATAAAATAAAATAATTTGACCAATGGAACATATTAATCCTCCTATCAAAAATGCAAATATGCAATTTTTTAAAATAGGAGAATTTGGAGATTTTTTATCAACATAATCTTGATATTGTTTAACTGTATCAGTTATATTATTCATAATAATTCTTACACGCCTTTCTTGTAAATTATTTTTAAATTACTTAAATTTAAGTAATGTAGATTGACTTTTAAAATTATAGTATCCTTTTTTTATAAAAATATTCACAAACTATTGATTTTAAGGATAAAAAAATATAAAATGATAATGTAAATTTTGTGGGCAATATTTTGAAAATAAACAATTAAAAAATAACTAATGCCTTGTGAAAGGAATGGGATTAAAATGGGAGGAAATACTGGAGCTTCACTTTTAAGTTTTGTTCGAAGATTAGCGCTAGGAATTATTTTAGGATTTATAATATTTGCTATGATATTTTTAAAACCTTCTTCTGAAGATGATTATAAGAATGATAATACGACTAACAATACAAATGTGACATATATAGAATGATTTGCATTTATAATAAATGATTAAATGTAAAAATAATTTTTTAAAAAGTAATATTGTATATTTATTTGGAGGAAAAATAAATTGGATTCAAAAGAAAAATTTAAGCTAAATTCAAAGAAAGAATTTAGTATTTCATATATAATGTTTTTAATAACATTAATTTTGATGGGAATAGGAATGAAGGTATATCAATTTGAAAAGCAAACACTTATAGAATTCGTTTTTATGGCATTTTATCTTGTATTTGCTTTTTTGGTTGCAGAAAAAGACAAAAGAAATAGAAATATAGATAAATATGTATTATATTATGGAATAGTGATTTCTTGTATTTATATTGTATTTTTATGTATATTAAAGGAAAGTTTTTTAAGTACTGGAATGGCCTATATACTAGCTTTAATAGCTACTTTAATAATAGATTCAAGTATTCAACTAAAAAAAGCAAAAAACAGTTATTTAATGTCTGTTATTATATTAATAATAATACAAAGTATATTTACAGGAATAGTTATAACAGCAATTTCACTAGCAATAGCATTAGTTTCAATTGGTATAGTAGGATTATATTATTATACTAAAAATAAAATGAACAAATATATAAAAACAAATGAAAACTTTTTTAAAGAAGTTAAAATAGGTTATATTGTAAGTTTTTCTAATATTTTAATTTATATAGGATTTTTACTTGTTAACTATTTATTTTTTTAACTAATACAAGTAAATAATATATGGCTTTCATACATGTTTGTACCATTTTAGTAAAGTTTAGAAGGATTGGAGTATTTATGGAAAAAATTAGAATTGGAGTAGATTTAGGTGGAAGCCATGTTTCAATTGGTGCAGTAAATAACCAAGGAACAATAATAAAACAACTTGAAAAAGACTATACAATTGAGGAAAAAAAAGACATATTAAATGTTGCTATAAATTATATTACATATGCAATTATTGAATTAAAGAAAGAGTTTGATTTTAATTCTTTTGGTTTAGGTATGGCTGGTATAATAAAAAATGGAATAATTATGAGATCACCCAATATAGATGGAGCAAAAAATTTTGAAATAAAAAAGATTTTAGAAGAAAAAACTAATATGAGTGTTAATGTCGAAAATGATGCAATATGTGCAGCTATTGCAGAATATAAATTTGGGCATATTAAAGATTATAATAATATAATTTTTCTAACATTAGGAACAGGAATTGGTGGGAATATCATTTATAATGGAAAAATACGAGAAGAAGAAGAATATCAAGAATTAGGGCATACTATAATAAAAGAAAATGGAATTAAATGTAAATGCGGTCAAAATGGATGCTTTGAAAGATATGGTAGTATTTTGGTATTTAAGAAAAAGGTAATGGAGAGATTAAATTTACCACAAAATTTAGATGGACCAACTTTAAGAGAACACATAAGATTAAATGAAGATAAAATAGAAGATATTAAAGAAGAGTATATCAATGATATTGTTTTAGGACTTTCAATTTTAATTAATAGATTTAATCCTGATTTAATTGTATTGGGTGGCGGATTTGCAAGATATGACTATTTATTTTTAGACAAAATACAAAATAGATTAAAAGAAAATGTTCCTATAAAAGTTGCTGAGCTAGGAAATGACGCAGGAATAATAGGCGCAAGTATTCTTTAATAAAAATTTTAAAAAAGTATTGACAAAAATATTTTTAACAATTATAATAATAAAGTACTTTGGACATGGGCAGGTGGTCGAGTGGTTAATGGCACCAGACTGTAAATCTGGCCGCGAGAGCGTACGATGGTTCGAATCCATCTCTGCCCACCATAGTGTTTTTTATTCGAAATTCTGCAAAGCATTGAGAATAAAGAAAAAGAAATGAAGAGTAATCAATTTGTGATTGCTCTTTTTTCGCTTAAATACACAAAATTTACTAATTCGACGAACTATTTGACAAGAGAAAATAATTATAGTATTAATATACTAAAACGAAAGGTTTGATTAAAATGAATTATTATAAAATGAATCATGATGTAACAGAAGAAGATATAAATAATTTAGATTATGAAAATAAAAAAGTAGGTGTTATAATTCATATAGAAAACAATGATGGTAAAATGTTATTACAACAAAGAGGAGAAAAAGCACGTGATGAAAATGGAAAATTTGAATATGTAGGAGGTGGAGTAGAAACAACAGATAATAGTTATAAAGAAGCAATGATACGAGAGATAAAAGAAGAAATGGGAGAAGATATAAAAATAGAATTTTTTGGAACTTCTGATATATTACATATAAATAAAAATGATATTAATTATTTGTTTGTAATCTTTAAAGGCAAATATATAAATGGCAAAATAAATGTTATGGAACCCGAAAAGTGTATAGGATATAGATTCTTTGAATATGATGAAGCAATTAATTCTGAAATAGTTAGTGAAGGCTGTAAATTTATTATGAAATCAATAAAAGAATAAAAATCTAGGAGGTTAGAATGGAAAAAATTATTGTAGAAGTTGGATCAACATGTTTAAAAATAGACAAGTTTGATGGAGAAAAAGTAGAAAAATTAAATGGAAAAACAATACAGTTTAAAAAGCATTACAATGAAGATAAAAAATTAAGAGAAAATGATATAAAAGAATTGATAAAAAGTGTTAATGAACTAAAAAGTATTTCCACTGATATATATGTTTGTGGAACAAGCATATTTAGAACTTTAGAAGAAAACGAGAAAAAAGAATTTTTTAATAGATTTAAAACTGAAACAGGATATAATTTTAATATTATAAATCAAGAAAGAGAAAATGAGTTAACTGTTTTTGGCGCTACAAGATTTGTTAAAGATAAAGTATGTGTATTTATAGGAGGAGGAGGTTCTACCGAAATATCAATTTTTGATAAAAATATAAAAGAAAGTATTAATACAAAATTTGGCGTAATAGATGTAATGCAAGAATTTCCTGATTTAGCAGATGATATAGCAACAACTGACTTAGAAACTGTTAAATCATATATAAAAGAAAGATTAAATTTGCCAAAAGAAAAAGCAGATATTATAATACTAGCAGGTGGAGCACATGCTTATTTTGCCCAAAATTCAGGAATAAAATATGAAAATAATACATTATATAATGATATAGCATCTCCAATAATGATGGATATAGAAACAAGAAGAAAAGAAACAGAAAGATACTTTAAGGAAATTTCTTTAGATGAAATAAGAGGTAGAGTAGATGATCCAGAATGGTGGTATGCAACAAGAGCAATGAGTGCTTTTGCATTAGTAGTTGCTGAAGAAATTGGGGCTAAATATGTGATTCCAACAAATATTGCGATGGTATATGGTTTATTAAATAATGAAATTTAAAAAATTATTTAATGTAGCGTAGTAAATGTAATATTTTTAATACAAAAAAATAAAATTAGAATTAAGTTATATTGAAAAAATAGTATTAATATGATAAATTAGTTATAAATTATTTCAAAACTAAATTATATAGTATTACAAGAATTTTTAATTTATTCAAATAATCTGATTATTTTATGAATAGAGGTGAGATTAAATAATAATTCATACTAAGAAGTTAAAAGCTTATTAAGTTAGTATGAATAAAGATTTACTAATTGTAAATACTAAAATTTATGAAAGAGGTTTTTTATGGCGAAATTTAGTGAAAAAGAATTACCTAAAAAACTTGAAAAATATAAAAAAGTAGATTTATTAGAAATTGTTTTTTCAAGGGGAATAGATGGTAATATTGTATTAAAGAACGCTACTGTGGATTATGAATATGAAAATGGATTTATAAATATTGAAAGCCAAAATGGAAATATAAAAATAAATACCGCATTAGTAAGTGAGTTTAAAACAACAGATAATAAGATTTCTTTAAGTTTAGATTCATTAGTAATAAAACTACAATAGTAAGAAAAAGAGAAGAATTGATACCTTATTTCTTCTCTTTATTTTTTGTCTTAACAATATATATTATTTATATTACATTTTAAAAAAATTATTGATTTATAAATATTAAAATGATATACTATACCCATAAAAAAACAATACATTTTTATGACAAAAGTTAGCAGTTTGAGGCTAAAGAAAGGTACAAAGGTTAATGAAAAAGAATATAAAAAGACTGAATTTTTTACTAGTAATTGGTATTTTATTAATAATTATTTTGAATTTATTTCCATGTACTGCATCAGCAGTCGCTCAGAAAACTTCATCAGATATTTCTTCTATTAATACATCTAAATATCCTGGAATAAAGGAAAAAATAGAAACCTTAAAAAAAATATATCCAAATTGGAATTTTAAAGTATTGTATACAGGTTTAGATTGGAATCAGGTAATTGCAAGTGAATACACAGGACACGGTTCAGCCCCTAAAAATCTTATAGAAGAATCTAATTCATATAAAGGAGAATGGATTTGTAGTATATGTGGAAATAAAGTTTATGATTCAGGAAATTGGAAATGTGCATCTTCAAAAGCTATTGCTTATATGATGGATCCAAGAGCATCTATTAATCCTTCTGATGTGTTTCAATTTTTAGAATTATCTTATAATAATGAAACAGGTTATTCAAAAAGTGTTGTGCAACAATTAGTTAGAGGAACATTTTTAGATAATAGTACATATGTTGATACTATAATGAATTCTTGTAAACAGTATAATGTAAATCCATATTATATTGTAGCAAGAGCAATAGATGAACAAGGAAGAGGAGGCTCTACACTTGTTAAAGGAAATGGATATAATGGACAATATGTTGGTTATTACAATGTTTTCAATATTGGAGCATATGGGGCCAATAAAGACAAAGTTATATTAAATGGATTAGCTAAAGCTAAAAGCTATGGATGGACAAGTATTAATAGTTCATTATCTGAAGGTATTCAGATTATATCAAAAAGCTATATAGGAAGAGGACAAAACACATTATATTTACAAAAATTTGATGTTGATAATTCAGATGGAAGCTTATATTCACATCAATATATGCAAAATGTAATGGCAGCACAAACTGAAGGTGAAATATTAAGAAAATGGTTTACAAATATAGGAATATTAAACAGTACACTTACATTTATTATACCAGTATATGAAAATATGCCATCAAGTGCTGTTGTAAGACCATCAACTACTTCAACAAATTCGTCAGATTATACAAGTGGAAATATTGAATATGTTAGAGTAAATGCAAATCCAAGTATTAGAATGAGAAATGAACCAGCAGGCTCTAAAGTTGTTGGGTATTTATATTATAATGATGTTGTTACAAGATTAGAAAAGGCAACAACAAAAATTAATGGTACATATTGGGATAAAGTAGTAAACTCAAATGGGCAAGTTGGATATGTTGCTAGATGTACATATGATGGAGAATCACAATATAAAGACTATTTAATATCATTAAGTAGAGTAGAGCCAGAAACGACTGCAACACCTGATAATACAACTGTAAAACCTGCAGAAATAACCACAAATACTGGAACAAAAGGTGATGCAAATGGAGATGGAAAAATAACATCAAGCGACTATGTTTTAATAAAGAACCATATTATGGGTACCAAACTTCTAGATGAAGCAAGTAAAAGAATGGCAGACTATAATGGAGATGGAAAAATAACATCGAGTGATTATGTTTTAATTAAAAATTATATAATGAATAGATAAGGAGAATGTTTTAAATGAAAAAAATAAAAAGTTTAATTATAACTGTATTAATTATAGGATTTGTTTTATTTAGTACATCAATTTCAATGGCAGCAAGTTTAACAATTTCAACATCAAAGTCAGAAGCAAAAGAAGGAGAAACAGTTGCAATTACTGTTAATGGAAATGGAATAACAGGAAGAGTAAATTTATCTGCAACAGGTGGTACTTTAGAGGATAGCAGTGTATGGGTTGAAAACTCTAAAGCAACTGTAAATCTAACATTAAATGGTAGTGGAGATGCAAAAGTAACTGCTACACCATCTGATGTTTCTGATTCTAGTACTGGAGAAGCAGCAAGCGTTTCTTCAACAGGAGCAACTGTAAAACTATCAAAAGATGAACCTACACCTCCTGCAGAAACAGATTCAAATAATAATAATAATAATGAATCAAATCAACAAAATGATAATGAAGATAATAATAATAATAACAATAATGATAATAACAGTAGTAATAGCAATAACAATAGTAGTAATAATAATCAAACAGAGAAAAAACCTACAGAGACTAAAAAATCAAGTAATGCTAATTTAAATAATCTAGGAATTAAACCAAATGATTTTACAGGGTTTAGAGCAGGAACAACATCATATAATGTTACAGTTCCAAATGATGTAGAAAAAGTTAATGTTTATGCAACAGCTGCAGATAGAAATGCGAAAATATCTGGAACAGGAGATAGAAATTTAAATATTGGAGCAAATGCACTTAATGTAACAGTTACAGCTGAAGATGGAACTACAAACACATACACAATAAATGTAACTAGAGAAGAAGCTAAACAAGAAGAAAAAACTGAAAATGAGAATAACGAAAATGCAGAAAAAACTGAACAACAAGGGGACCTAACTAAATTAGAAATTAAAGGATTAACACTAAATCCTCAGTTTTCACCAACAACATATTCATATAAATTAAATGTTAAAAATGATGTGTCAAAATTAGATATTTCTACTCAAACAAGAAATGACAAAATTAAAGTTGAAGTTGTAGGAAATGAAAACCTAAAAGAAGGAGAAAACATTATTACAGTTTTAGTAACAAATGAGGTTACAAATGATAATGCTACATACCAAATTGTTGTAAATAAAGAAGCTAAATCAGAAAATACTCAAGTTGCTACAAATAATTCAATATCAAAAGCAAATAAAATAAGAAAAATACTATTTATATTAATTCTAGTTTTTGTTGCATTAATTATAACAGGATTTATCATATATTTTAAAAATAAGAAAAATGAAGAAGATGACGGTATATATGAATATGATGAAGAAGATTTAGATAACACTGAAAATGAAGAAAATAATAAAAAAATTGATTTAAATGAAGATGAAGAATTATTTAAAAGAGTAAATAGACAAAAATTTTCAGTTGCAAAAGAAGCAAATAAAATGTTACAAGATGATAATAAAAATGAAATGAGTAACAGAATAGATACAGAAAATAAAAATCCTGAAAGAATTGGAAATATTGAAATAAAAGAAAAGAAAAACAATTCTAATAATATGATTGAAGAATATTTTAGAACATCAAAATCAGATAAAAAAGGAAAACATTTCTAAAATTAAAAAAATATATTGCCAAATAAACAAAACTGTAATATAATCGTAAAAAAAATGTAATGATAATGTAAAAACAAAGGAGATAGATACACAATGTTTAAATTTGGTTGGGGTCAAGATATAGGTATAGATTTAGGTACAGCTACTGTTATTGCATACATTAAAGGAAAAGGCATAGTATTACGAGAACCATCAGTTGTTGCAGTTGACAATAATACTGGAGAGGTTGTTGCAGTTGGAATAGAGGCAAGAAGAATGCTAGGAAGGACACCTGGTAATATAGTAGCTACACGTCCATTAAGAGATGGAGTAATATCAGATTATACAGTTACAGAAAAAATGTTAAAATACTTTATAAAAAAAGTTGGAGATAAGACATTGTTTGCACCTAGAATTATGATCTGTATTCCATCTAGAGTTACAGAGGTAGAAAAAAAAGCTGTAATAGATGCTGCTACTAATGCTGGAGCTAGAAAAGTATATTTAATAGAAGAACCAATTGCAGCTGCAATTGGTGCTGGAATAGACATTTCAAAGCCATGTGGCAATATGGTTGTTGATATTGGTGGTGGAACAACAGATATTGCAGTTATTTCATTAGGAGGGTCAGTTGTAAGCACTTCTATTAAAGTAGCTGGAGATAAATTTGATGAATATCTTATTAAATATATAAAGAAAAAGTACAACTTAGCAATTGGTGAAAGGACAGCAGAAGATTTAAAAGTAAATGTTGGGTGTGTATATCCAAAAATTCAAGATGTAGAAATGGAAGTTAGAGGAAGAGATTTAACAACAGGACTTCCAACAACAGTTACAATTCATTCAAGTGAAATGCTTGTTGCTTTGCAAGAACCAGCAAATATGATCGTAGATGCAGTTCATTCTGTACTTGAAAAAACACCTCCAGAGCTTGCTGCAGATATCAGTGATAAAGGAATCTATATGACTGGTGGAGGATGCTTAATAGATGGATTAGACAAATTACTAAAGGAAAGAACAGGCATAAATGTAATGATAGCACAAGATGCTGTATCATGTGTTGCTTTAGGTACTGGTAAAGCACTAGATAATTTAGATTATTTGGATGACAAAGCACGTAGATAATTTGTTTAATACTTAAATAACAATAATAGATTATAAAAAGTATAAAAAATACAATAAAAAGCAATAATATAATTTAAAGGTGATAAAATGAAATTAACCAGAAAAATTATAATTATTGCTTTTTTATTTATTATTTACTTATACACAGTAGTAATAAGTAAAATGCCAAATAGTATTATTTTAACAGATGGAGACAATTTAAAACTACAAAAATTCTTAGGTATTACTTATGAAATAAATGATAAAAAACTTGATTCAATACAAGTCTCATCAAATTTTAATTCAGAAAATCAAAAAAATAAAACAATAGAAGTAAAATTATTTGATTTAATAAATGTAAAAAAAATCAACATAGATTATATTGAAAATATAAATGTTATTCCTGTAGGTCAATTAACTGGTATAAAATTATATACCAATGGAGTATTAGTTGTTGGGATGAGTGAAATAAAATCAATAGATGATATTAAATATAAACCATATGAGAATTCTGGAATTGAAGAAGGAGATAGAATAATTAAAATTAATAATAATGATATAGATAATACCAATCATTTAATAAATATAGTCAATAGTTCAAATGGAGAAAATTTAGAAATACAATATGTTAGAAATGATCAAAAATATACAACTACAATCAAACCAATTAAATCAAAAGACGGAAATTATAAATTGGGACTGTGGATAAGAGACACAGCTGCTGGAATTGGCACAATTACATTTTATGAACCATCTACAGGAAATTTTGCTGCACTTGGACATGGAATTACAGACATAGACACAGGAGATTTAGTAGAAATATCAAATGGAGAATTTATAACAACCAAAATCTTATCACTAATAAAAGGGTTAAAGGGAAAACCTCGGAAAAATACAAGGAACAATAGAAAATGAAAAAATAATGGGAAAGATTTATAAAAACAGTAATTTAGGAATATATGGAACATTAAATAATATATCATCATTTAACTTAAATTTTTCAAATGAAATTCCTATAGCTAAAAGAAATGAAATAAACTTAGGTAAAGCTAAAATATTATGCAATTTAGAAGGTGACACTATTGAGGAATATGAAGTAGAAATAGAAAACATATATTTAAATAATGATTATGATAATAAATCAATGTTAATAAAAATTCAAGATAACAGGTTATTAGATAAAACAGGAGGAATAATTCAAGGAATGAGTGGATCACCTATTATACAAAATAATAAATTAGTTGGAGCAATAACAAATGTACTAGTAAATGACCCCACAAGAGGATACGGTGTATTTGGAGACCTTATGATTAAAGAAATGACAAAATAATTTCAATTTGGGGACAGTCCCGTTTCAAAATGGGGACAGTCCCGTTTTCAAAACGGGACAGACTTACTTGAATTTTGGGACACACTTATAAAGTTATTATAAAATTTTAAAAACAAATTTTAATGCATAATTATTAATAATACAAATGATTATTCCACAAATAGTTGGTAAAATAAAACTTAAAAATGTCCATTTGAATTTTTTTGTTTCTTTAAATATTGAGATCAGGGTAGTAGTACATGGAAAATGTAGAATTGTAAATATCATTGTATTTATAGCAGTGATTATGGTCCAATTATTTTTGGTTAGAATATCTGAGATAGTAGTATAATCAGAAATACTATTTAGTGTTGAATTACCTAAATATGACATAAGAATAATTGGTAAAACTATTTCATTTGCAGGCATTCCAAAAATAAAAGCAACTAAAATATATCCATCCAATCCCATAAGTTTTGCAAAAGGATCAAGGAAATTTATTATATAATTTAAAATTGACATTCCATTAATACTTAAATTAGAAAATATCCAAATAACAGCTCCTGCCGGAATTGCAACTTCAATTGCTCTTAGCAAAACAAAAATTGTCCTGTCAAAAATTGAACGTATAATAATTTTACCGCATTTGAGGTCTTCTATATGGTGGTAATTCTAGTATAAATGTAGATGAATCGTTTTTAAAAAATAATTTTGAAATAAGGTTTGATATAAACATTGATAAAAAAATGCCAATCAAAATTATTAATATTACACTTAATGTTGCTATAATCGATTTAAAGTGCCCAGAAAAAAGCCCACCTAAAAAAATAGTTGATATTGTTATTAAAAAGGGATATCTGCCATTACAAGGAACAAAAGAATTTGTTACTGATGCAATAATTTTTTCTTTTTTTGATTCGAAAATCCTAGTACCTACAACACCTGCTGCATTACATCCAAACCCCATACACATTGTTATCATTTGTTTTCCAGATGTACCACATTTGCTGAAAAAACCATCTGTATTAAAAGCAAATCTTGGCAGGAAACCTAAATCTTCTAAAAAGGTGAAAAGAGGAAAAAATATAGCCATAGGAGGGAGCATTACAGAGATTATCCATGTAACAGTTTGATAAATTCCATATATAAATAAATTATTAATCCATTCTGGAAATGGTAAAATACTAAAAAGCTGTATTAATATAGTTTGTATATATGAAAAAAAGTTAAACAAAATTTGAGAGGGATAATTACTTCCAACAATTGTAAGCCAAAAAATAATTCCTAAAAATGCTATCATGATTGGAATTCCAAACTTTTTTGATGTAAGTATTTTATCAATTTTGATATCAATATTTGTTTTTTCTTTTTTATCATAAGAACATACTTCAGAACAGATTTTAGCAGATTTATTTACAATATCTATTACATAATTATCATCCAATTGTTTATTTTTTATTTTATTTAAAAATCTGTTATTTAATTCTTTTGCATCTTTTGCATCTTTTGTATTTTTACCTATATTATTATTGTTATTGTTGTTGTTTCTTTTTTTATCAAATTTTACAATTTCATTATAAATTTGGATTATTGAATTTTTCTTTTTAGCTATTGTTCCAATCACAGGCAATTCAAGAAGTTTAGATAATCTATTAAGATTTATTTTTATTTTTTTCTTTTTAGCCTCATCAAGTAAATTTACACATACAATTACATTTTGTGTTAGTTCTTTTACTTGAAGAACAAGAGGGAGACACCTTTGAAGATTTGTTGCATCTACAACTACAACTACTATATCAGGATTTCCAAAACATATATAATCACGTGCAATTTCTTCTTCCTCTGAATTAGAAATTAATGAATATGTACCAGGAAGGTCAACAAATAAAAATTGTTTATTATTGTTTGTTGACACCCCAAAAGCATTAGAAACAGTCTTTCCCGGCCAGTTACCAGTATGTTGTTTTAAACCTGTTAGGCTATTGAAAATAGTAGATTTTCCTACATTTGGATTTCCAGCTAAAGCAATTGTATAATTACTTTTAGATTTTAATTCTATATAAGTATCATTTAAAATATTTAAACCAGTTGAATTTGATGTAAGACCCATTAAAACTCCAATTCCTTTCTATTTTAAATATATTTTTTTTGCATAATCTTTTCTAATTGCAATTAAACATTCTCTAAATTGATATGCACGAGGATCACCAGAAGGACTTATAAATAAAGGGGTAATTTTAGTATTCTTAATTAATCCAAGGTTTAAAAAACGTTTTTTTATATTAGGTGGTAACTCTAAATCTGCAATTATACCGGTTTTATTTAATTGTAATTTATCTAAACTATACATAAGTTATACCTCAGTATAGTATATTAAAATAACAAATAAATGTGACAATTAAAGAGATTATAATAAACCTTGACATTTGGTTAATATTAGTATAAAAATATAATATAAAAATTAAAGAAAAAGGATGGATATAAAATGGAAAAATTAAGAGGATTTGAAGTAGCAAAAGGATATGAAGACAAAAACATAAATTTACCTAGAAGAAAAACTATGTATTCAGCAGGGTATGATGTGGAAGCGGCAGAAGATATTATAATTCCAAAGTATTATCCAGGGATCAAGCCAACATTAATACCAACAGGATTAAAAGCATATTGTCAACCTGATGAATGTTATTTATTATTAAATAGAAGTAGTGGACCAAAAAAAGGATTTGTTTTAGCAAATAGTGTAGGAGTAATAGATGCAGATTATTATGAAAATATAAATAATGATGGACATTTTTATTATGCATATTTTAATTGTAGCGATCATGATATAGAAGTTAAAAAAGGTGACGTAATAGGACAGGTTGTGTTTACTAAATATTTAGTAGTTGATAATGACAGAGCTGAAGGAATAAGAACAGGAGGATTTGGATCAACAGATAAATAAACCTACTATTAGGTAAATTAAGAAAGGAAAAATTTTAATGGCAAAAATTAAAGCTTTATTAAATAAAAATAAGAAAATAATTTTTGAAATAGTAGCAATTTTAATAATTGCTCTATTTTCATATAGTTTAGCACCTAAGACATTACAAAATGATACATTTTATACAATACCTATTGGAAATCTAATTATGGAAAATGGGATAGATATGAAAGACCATTTTTCATGGCATGAAGACTTACCATATACATATCCACACTGGCTATATGATGTTATAATGGCTAAAATATATAATTTTGGCGGATGGAATGCAATATACAGTTCAGTTTGTGTATTATCAATATTTATGGGGATATTGATATATGAGGTAAACCGAAAGCTAAATAAAAATCAAATAATATCTTTTTTAATTACTATAGGAGCAATGTATTTATTAAAAAGCTATATTGCTGCAAGGGCACAGCTTGTAACATTTATAATATATATAGGGGTAATTTATTTTATAGAAAAATTTCTCCAAAATCCAAAAAAAATCATTTATGCAATTGGAATTATTTGTTCATCTGTTCTAATTGCAAATCTGCATATTGCTGTGTGGCCATTTTTCTTTGTCGTTTTTTTGCCATATATTGCAGAATATTTTATTGCAATTTTATCAGATATTATAATCTATAAGAAAATCAATATCTTTATTAAAAAAAGACAATTAAAAAAATATAAAAATGACAATGAAAAACTAGAAAAAATAAACAATTCATTAAATGAAATTTTTGAAACTAATAAAAAAGTAGAAGAATATAGAAAAACTCAAAACAAATACAAAATAAGAATAGAAAAAAACAAAAATGTAAAATGGTTAATTCTAATTATGATAATATGTATTGGAACAGGATTATTAACACCTTTAGGAACAAATCCATACACATATTTAATTAAAACAATGCAAGGAAATACTACAAAAAACATAAATGAACATCTGCCACTAACTTTAATAAATGATACTGAAATTCTTTGTACTATAGTTATTTTAGTTGCTACATTGACATTTACAAAAGTAAAAATTAGATTATCAGATTTATTTATGATAGGTGGTTTAACATATTTAATGTTCTTTTCAAAAAGGCAATCAACAATGTTTGTTATATTTGGATCAATTATCCTAAATAGATTATTAATAGAGTGTATTGACATTTATGGAATAAAAGAAAGCCTTAAAAAGAAAGTAAATAACTTCTTTAAAATTGGATTTATTGTTTTAGGAATGTGTTTAATTGCTATTTTTAGCTTTGACAATATATATAATAATAGAAATAGACCATTTGTTAGTGAAAACACATATCCAGTTAAAGCAGCTGATTGGATTTTAGAAAATTTAGATATTAATAATATAAAACTATTTAATGAATATAATTATGGTAGCTATCTTTTATTTAAAGGTATACCAGTATTTATAGATTCAAGGGCTGATTTATATGCACCTGAGTTTAATGGTAGAACTGATGATATATTTATGGAATTTATAAATACTTCAGGTATAGGAAAATTCTATGGTAATACTTTTAAAAACTATGGAATAACACATGTTATAGTTTACAAGAATTCTAAAATGTCTATGATAATTGATAATGCAGATAGAGAGAATTATAATAAAATCTATTCGGATGATAGTTTTGTTATTTATGAGATAATTAAGTAAAAATATTACAATTATGATTACAAAGACCTAAAAGGAGGTATTAAGATAATGGATAATTCTGTTAACTTTAAACAGTATAGAGAAAAATATAAAGAATTTCACTATAATAAGTATTCAATTCAGGAAGACGATAAAGAATTTATTTTACAATTTGAGTTTGAAATACCAGGATTAATTAAATTTAATCCTAAAACTAGAATATTAAAAAAATCATTTAAATGGAAAGATATAAATAATAATTATGTTAAAAACATGGTTTTCCATATTGGCCTTATAGAACTAATAAGTTATTGGAAATGTGTATGCCCACCTAATATTATTATTAAATGTGGATATTTAAATGAAGAACAGATAGCATGGTGGAAAAAACTATATTTTTTCGGATTAGGAGAATTATTCTATACAAATAATATAAAAGCTAATTTAGAAGATTTTGTATCAATTATATGTTATGATGAGAAAAAGCAAATCGATTATGAAAAAATAGAGGAAAGCTTTAGTGGATATATTGTACCAATTGGGGGAGGAAAAGACTCGATTGTTACACTAGAAACTCTTAAGCTAGACAAAAATAATGATTATTGTTTAATTATAAATCCCAAAACTGTAACTTTAAAATGTGCAAATTTAGCAGGATTTAATCAAGAAAATATAATTGAGATTTATAGAACAATTGATAAAAATTTATTAGATCTAAATAAAAAAGGTTGCATTAATGGCCATACTCCGTTTTCTACAATGCTAGCATTTGTGTCGTATTTTGTTGCATATATGTTATCTAAAAAATATATTGCCTTATCAAATGAAAATAGTGCGAATGAATCAAATGTTGTAGGGGAAAAAATAAATCATCAATATTCAAAAAGTTTTGAATTTGAATGTGACTTTGAAAGCTATTCTGATAAATATTTAAAAGCACCAGTAAAATATTTTAGCTTTTTAAGACCACTTAATGAATTACAAATAGCTAAAATATTTTCAAAACACAAAAAATACCATACTGTTTTTAAAAGCTGTAATGTTGGAAGTAAAGAAAAAGAATGGAAATGGTGTTGTAATTGTGCAAAATGCTTATTTGCATATATAATATTAAGTCCATATTTGTATAAAAAGGAATTAATTAATATATTTGGAATGGATTTATTTGAAAACAAAGAACTACTAAAAACATTTTTAGAATTAACAGGAAATGGTAAAACCAAACCATTTGATTGTGTTGGAACATTTGAAGAAGTAAATTTTGCTATTAGTAAAACAATAAAAAACATTGAAAAGCAAAATATTAAATTACCTTATTTATTAGAATACTATAGAGTAAACTTTAAATTAATGGATACCTCTAATGATATTACTATGAGATATAATGATTCTAATAATTTAAGTGAGGAACAAAATTCTTGGCTAAGAAATGAGGTTTTTAAAAATGATTAATGATTTAATAGATTACTTTAGAAATAAAAAAATTCTTATTTTAGGATTTGGAAAAGAAGGAAAGTCAACATATAAATTAATAAGAAAGTATTTACCAAACCAAGTAGTTTATATTTCAGATAAAAAAGAAAACTTTCAAGAAACATATAACTTTAATAATGATAGTAATTTGATTTTTATTAGTGGAGAAAACTATTTACAAAATCTAAATGATTATGACATTATTATGAAATCTCCAGGAATTTCTTTTATAAATATTGATACATCAAGTTTTTATCATAAAATAAAGTCACAATTAGAATTATTATTGGAATTTTTTAATAATTTTGCAATTGGAATTACTGGAACAAAAGGAAAAAGCACAACAAGTTCATTAATATATAAAATCTTAAAAGGTCAAAACGAAAAATGCCTACTTATGGGAAATATTGGCGAACCGGTCTTTGATTATATAGACCAAATAGATGAAAATGTAAAAATTGTATTAGAGATGTCATCACATCAATTAGAATATATGGAACTTTCACCTAATATCGCAGTTTTGCTAAATATTTTCCCAGAGCATTTAGATCATTATAAATCATTTGAAGATTATGCTAAAGCTAAATGCAATATTTTTAAATATCAAAATAAGAATGACTATTTTTTATATAACAGTGATATTGAGCTAATAAATACTTTAACAGATAAAGCTAATGGTAATATGTATAGAGTTAATATAAATAAAAAAGATGCAGATATTTATTTAGATAAAGATATAATATATTTTAAAGATGAACCACTATATAATAAAAAACAAAAAAGGAAATTACCTGGAAATTATAATTTGAATAATATTATGTTTGCACTTGGAGTATCAAAAATCTTAAGATTAGATTTAAATCGAACTATTCAAACTATTAATACTTTTGAACCATTAAGACATAGACTGGAATTTATAGGAACATTTGAAGGTGTTAAATATTATGACAATAGTATTGGAACTGTTCCAATTGCAACAATAGAAGCTGTAAAAGCTTTAGATGATGTTGATACTCTAATTATTGGTGGAATGGATAGAGGTATCGATTATACAGATTTTATAGAATTTTTAAATAATAGTGACATTAGTAACATTATTTGCATGCCAACAACAGGGCATATTATCGCTAAAGGATTAAAACAAGAAAAATGTTATTGCGTAGAAAATTTAGAAGAAGCGGTTAATATAGCTAAAAAACATACTAAAGTTGGAATGAGCTGTTTATTATCTCCAACTGCTGCAAGCTATGAATTCTTTAAAAACTTTGAAGAAAAAGGAGATTTATTTAAAAAATTAGTACAACAGATATAGTTGCAATAAAAAAATAATAATAAATTTTAGTTAAATTATTTTTTAATAACAAACTTAATGCAAAAAATATACAGAAATCGATAAAAAGCCTTGACATCACTGTATTTAACTAATATAATAAGCACAAATAGACAAAAAATATAAGGAGTAATAAATGGCAGAATTTTGGCACGATAACATTATAGATAGCAAATATAAACAAATGACTGATGAAAACTTACTACAAGAAGTTGCTAATAATCAAAATAATATGGCATTAAACTGCTTAATGGATAGATATAAAGATATTGTAAGTATTAAGGCTAATAAATTTTTTATGGTTGGATCTGAAAAAGAGGATATGATTCAAGAAGGATATATTGGGTTATATAAAGCTGTAAAATCTTTTAATAATCAAAAACAAAATTCTTTTAAAACATTTGCCGGCCTATGTATAGAAAGACAGATGATTACAGCAGTTAAAAATTCCAATAGACAAAAACATATTCCACTAAACTCATCTTTATCCTTGAATGCTGGAGTATATGAGGAAAATGGAGATACAAAAGTATTAGATGTATTGGATATTAGAAAAGAAGGAAATGACCCATCAGATATAATAGCTAACAAAGAATATTTTAATATGGTAGAATCAAAGATAATGTCAAATTTAAGTGACTTTGAAAAACAAGTACTAACTCAATTTCAAAAAGGAAAGTCTTATGCTCAAATTGCAGAAGACTTAAACATTAAAGTTAAATCTGTAGATACAGCAATACAAAGAATTAGAAAAAAAGCTCAAAAAATCAGAAAAAGCATTGAAAGTGTTGATGAATAGAAATATAAATGGAGCCTAGATTTTCATAAAGTTACGCTCTTTAGAAAATTGTGGTTCCATATTTTCATTTTTAAGTTAAAAATTAGAAAAGAGGAATATATGAAAGATAAATTTTTAGAGTTACTAAGAAGTACAAATAGAGAAAATATTGAAGAATTAATAGAATTTATTAAAAAAACAGACTTTTTTGATGCTCCTGCAAGTACAAGATTTCATGGGAGTAGAGAACATGGTTTATTAGAGCATAGCTTAAAAGTATATGAAATACTAAAGTTTAAAGTTGAAAACTCTGTAATGGAAATAAAAACACCACAAGAATCCTTAATTCTAATTGCTTTATTACATGATATTTGCAAAGCAAATTATTATAAAATTGATTATAGAAATGCAAAAAATGCCTTAGGAGTATGGGAAAAAGTTCCATATTATACAGTAGATGACAAAATTCCATATGGTCATGGAGAAAAGTCAGTTATGATGATTACAGAATATATAAAATTAACTCCAGAAGAAAAATACGCAATACGTTGGCACATGGGATTTACAGAGCCAAAAGAGCTATATAATACAATTGGTTTAGCATATACAAAATATCCAATAGCATTACTTACTTATGAAGCAGATTTAGAGGCAACTTATTTTTTTGATACATAATTAATATTAAAAAAAAATATAAAAAGGAAGGATTTAAAAATGAAAGCAAATAAAACTGAACCACGTACATTGCCTGGTTTTATGGAGTTGTTACCACAAGATCAAATTTTATTTAATCAAATAAAAGACACAATAAGAAAAAGCTATGAAAAATTTGGTTTTTTACCTTTAGATACACCAATAATAGAAGACTCAAATGTATTGCTTGCAAAAGCTGGAGGAGAAACTGAAAAACAAATTTATAGATTTACTAAGGGAGAAAATGATTTAAGTTTAAGATTTGACTTAACAGTTCCACTTGCTAAATATGTTGCAAAAAACTATGAGAATTTAAGTTTCCCATTTAGAAGATATCAAATTGGAAAGGTTTATAGAGGGGAAAGGGCTCAAAGAGGAAGGTATAGAGAATTCTACCAATGCGATATAGATATTATAGGAGATGGAGAGCTTTCTATTATAAATGATGCAGAGCTAACAAGTGTTATATACAATACTTTTAGCGAATTGGATTTTGGAAAGTTTACAATATGTATTAATAATAGAAAAATACTAAATGGATTTTTTGATAGTTTAGGACAGCAAGAAATGGCTGCTGAAATCTTAAGAATAATTGATAAAATTGAGAAAATAGGAAAAGAAAAAGTAATAAGCGAATTTGAAGAATTAGGAATAGCAAAAAATAATATAGATAGTATTATAAGTTTTATAGAAATTGATGGTACTACTGATGAAAAGATAGAAAAATTAGAAAAACTAAATATTTCAAATGAAATATTTATCAAAGGTATTGAAGAATTAAAGGAAATAATTAAATATATTAGGTTTTTCAATATTCCAGAAGACTATTTTAAAATTGATTTAACAATTGCAAGAGGACTTGATTATTATACTGGAACAGTATATGAAACATTTTTAGATGAATATAAGACACTAGGAAGTATATGCTCTGGAGGAAGATATGAAAATCTAGCTGAATACTATACAGATAAGAAACTTCCTGGAGTTGGCATTTCAATAGGTTTAACAAGATTATTTTATCAATTAAATGAAATAAAACTAATAGAAGCTAAAAAGAAATCAATAGCTGATGTATTGATAATTTCTATGACAGATAAATTTGATTATGTATCTAAAGTCGCTAGAGATTTAAGAAAACAAGGAAAGAATGTACAGATATATTTTGAAAATAAAAAAGTAAAAGCACAATTTAAATATGCGGATAAACTGCAAATTCCATATACAATAGTAATTGGTGATGATGAAGTAAATTCTAAAACATACACATTAAAAAATATGGAAACAGGAGATCAACAACAAATAAATATAAATTAAAAATAACTATTAAAAAGAAGATATAATTTTGACAATTGTTTGTCAAAGAATAATATCTTCTTTTAAAATATAATCCCAGACATCATCTGTGTATATTTTTTTCTCAGATGAAAATGGTAGCATAGCTGCATCCATTAAAGGGTTAAGTTCTTTTTGTAAATTTTCACAGGTTGGAATAACTTTTGTTGGCGCAATTTTATCGGCTTTGTTTGCTAGTATTAAAAATGGCTTTTTACATGAAATAATGTAATTATACATTAATCTGTCATTTTCAGTAGGTGAATGTCTAATATCAATTAAAAATATGATTAGTGATATTTTTTTACTATTTAATAAGTATTGCTCAATAAAAGTACCAACTTTTTCTTGTTCTTGTTTAGACATTTTGCTATATCCATATCCAGGTAAATCAACAAAATAAAACTTTTCATCTATATTATAGAAATTAATATGTCTAGTTTTTCCTGGTTCAGAGCTTGTACGAGCTAATTTTTTTCTATTAATCATTGTATTTATAAAACTTGACTTTCCAACATTAGATTTACCTACCAATACGATTTCAGGTAAATCATTTTTGGGGTATTGTTTTGGACTTACTGCAGAGATTTCAAATTTAGGATTTTTTACTATCATTTTTTCTCCATTCTATAATGAATATTTTATAGTTATAAGACAGACTTAAGAAAAAAGTCTGTCTTATAATTTGTTTTTATTGTTTTATTTCTTTAATTGAATTTACTACTTTTTTAATAACAGGGTTGTATTTATTTACACTTGAATTTAATGTATCAGAATAAATTTCTATAAAATAGTTTTCTGTTTCAATCCAATATGCACTAACAGTTTCTTCATTTAATATGTTTGTTGAATTTTCAGCTGGAATTGATATTTCAAGGCTAGCAGTGTAGACATCGTGGTCTCCTGAATTTATTTTTTCAACATCTTTAAAGTTTTTTGGACTGTATGTTTCAAAAGTTTCACTAAGGTAATCTTTTAAATATTTATTTGCATATTCTTCTAAATTAAAATCGGTTAAAAGTTCTTTTTTTGTTGAGATAATAGTTATATTAGAAGCTTTATCTTCACTATATAAATATGTTATGTTTGAGTCATTACTTGGATCTTCAGACCAAGACTCTGGAATCGAAACATTAAATGAATTATTTTGAATTGAGTATTCACGGATATTTTTAAGATTATTATTATTCAAATTAAAAGCGCTAATACCAATTCCAATAAGTATACAAGAAATACAAATAATTGCAGTTATAATTACAGTTGCTTTTGTACTAATTCTTAGCAAATTAGATTCATTATTTTTGTTATAATAATATTTGTTTCCGAATTTTACAATTATTTTTTTACTTCTAAATTTTTTAAATATCTTTTCAGCATTTGGGTTATTCAATTTTGCTATTATTTCATTTTCAGAAATGGCATTTTCTGGAGTAAGTGCATTAAGCTCTTCAAATGCGGTTTTAACAATTTTTAATTCTTCTTTTACAGGTTCTTTTAATTTATTATTTAGTTCTATTTCTCTAATTTCATCTTGTTTTTTCACTATTTCTGGGTCAATAACTTGAACACCATTATCTTGTAGTTTTCTATTAATATATGGATATGTAGCAGTAATTCCTAATACTGCAAATAAAACAGATATTGCTAAATCACGATATAAGGCATTCATAAATTCTGCATTAGAATACAATGCATTTATTGTTAGATTAAACTTTAAAGTATAAACTAATGGGATAAAGACTAAAGTAGTAAGAATAACTAAAAGAAGTGATATAATTGTAATAATTACTTTTACACTTTTTGTCATTTTTCCTTTACATATTTCATATCCTTTTAAAGCTCCAAATGCAATAACCATTGCAAGTATAGATAAAATATAATTAAATTTTACATAGACAATAACCCAAGGAATAGTAGCTATTGCACCACCTAATATTGCCCCTATAATTCCAGTGAAGTAATTTCCTTTTATGTTTTGAACTTCATTTGTTTTGTTTTCTTCATTCATTTTTTATTTTCCTCTCATTTTTAAAAATATTTAAATATCTTTTTTTACTATTTTTTCTAAACCACCCATATATGGCCTTAATACTTCAGGGATAATTACACTTCCATCAGGTTGATAGTTGTTTTCCATAATAGAAATAAGCATACGAGGTGGAGCAACAACAGTATTATTTAAAGTATGAGCAAAATAATTTCCGTTTTCACCTTTAATTCTAATTCCTAACCTTCTTGCTTGTGCATCTGTTAGGTTTGAGCAACTTCCAACTTCGAAATATTTCTTTTGACGAGGAGACCAAGCCTCAACATCACATGATTTTGCTTTTAAATCTGCTAAGTCACCTGAACAGCATTCTAAAGTTCTAACAGGAATATTCATAGATCTAAAGAATTCAACTGTATATGACCACATTTTATCATACCATTCCCAAGATTGTTCTGGCTCACAAACAACAATCATTTCTTGTTTTTCAAATTGGTGAATTCTATAAACTCCACGTTCTTCAATACCATGTGCACCTTTTTCTTTTCTAAAACATGGAGAATAAGAAGTCATTGTATATGGCATTTTTGATTTATCTAAAATTTGATCTTTAAATTTTCCAATCATTGAATGTTCTGATGTTCCAATTAAGTATAAATCTTCACCTTCAATTTTATACATCATTGCATCCATTTCTTCAAAGCTCATAACTCCTGTTACAACATCTGAACGAATCATAAAAGGAGGAATACAGTATGTAAATCCTTTATTTATCATAAAATCTCTAGCATATGTTAAAACTGCACTATGAAGTCTTGCAATATCTCCAACTAAATAGTAAAAACCATTTCCAGAAACTCTTCTGGCACTATCTAAATCAAGACCTCCTAAAGCTTCCATAATTTCTCCATGATATGGAATTTCATAGTCTGGAACAAAAGGGTCACCAAATCTTTGTACTTCAACATTTTCACTATCATCTTTTCCAATTGGAACAGACTCATGCATAATATTTGGAATTCTCATCATTCTTTTCTTTATTTCTTCAGAAAGCTCATTTTCTTGAGCTTCATTTTTTTCTAATTGATTATTCAATTCTTGAACTTTTGCCTTTATTTCTTCAGCTTTTTCTTTTTCTCCATTTTGCATTAAGCTACCTATTTGATTACTTAGATTTTTTCTTTCAGATCTAAGATTATCACCATTTAATTTGGACTCACGATATTTTTTATCTAACTCAATTACTTCATCAACTAAAACTATTTTTTCATTTTGAAATTTTTTCTTGATGTTTTCTTTTACAACATCTGGATTTTCTCTTAAAAATTTGATATCTATCATATCTTATCCTCCTTTTTTTAAGGAAAAATCATAGTGAAATTCCTTAAAGTATTATAATGAGCTAATTATATAATAAAATAAGCAATATATCAAGATAAATTGAATAAAAATAAAAAAATTGAATATATTAATTTTAATAAGATTTATAAGAAAAATATATTTTAAAACTGGGGATGGATATTTTGGAATATGAATTTATTAAAGAAACTGTCATTATAGACAAAAATGAGAATGAAAAAAATAATGAATTAATTAAAAGTATAATTCTAACAAAAAGAAAATTAAAGCAAGCATATCAAAACTTTGAATTTGCTGATAATGAATTAATAGATTATTACACATATAACATTAAAGCAAATTTTTCAAAGTTAGATTATTTAATTAAATTAGCAAAGAAAAAAGGAATTTTAATAGATCCTAGATTAAAAGATAATAATGAAATTGATCAAGCAGGGTGAGAGGCCATAATTATGAAAATAAAGGCAATTTAATTTTGCAAATTTTGTCTAAATATGCGATGGATTTTAATTGATTTTTCAGTTATAGCATGATAAAATAACTTTATTAAATCAAATTTGTTTAAAGACATAATATTATTAAAAATATTATTAAATTCAATAATTTTATATTTATTCTATTTTATAAAAAATACAATTGATATTTATCAAATATATAAAGAAAAGAAGTGATGACTATAGTAAAATTATTAGATCCAAAAAATGATTACGTTTTTAAGCGAATTTTTGGACATTCGGGAAATGAACAAATAACAAAAAACTTTCTTGAATCAATAATTCCGGATAAAATTGATCAAATAGAACTAGATTCAAATCCAATAACAGAAAAAGATTTATTAGATGATAAAGTGGGAATATTAGACATCAAAGCAAAACTAAATAATGGAAATGTAAACTGCAATATAGAAATGCAGGTAGTTGACCAAAAAGATATTGAAAAAAGAATTCTATTTTATTGGAGTAAAATGTATATTCAAACAATAAGCTCAGGAAATGATTATGAGAGCTTAAAAAGATGTATTGTAATATTAATTACAGACTATGATATAGAAAGCTTAAAAGAATTGCCAGATTATATTGCAAAATGGAAAATAATGGAAGAAAAATATGCGGAGTTAGAGTTGACAAATATGTTAGAACTTTATATAATTTCATTAAATAAAGCCAAAAATAGTACAAAAACTAAAAAAGAAGATTTACTTTTGAATTGGTTAAAATTTATAAATAATCCAAAGGAGGAAACTCGGAATGGAAAATGATGAAATTAATAATGCAAAAGAAGTTCTAAAAGAAATAAGTCAAGATGAAAGAGAAAGAAGGCTAACTGAACTTAGAGAAAAATATAGAATGGACCAAAATGCAATAATGAAAGCCGGATATGATAAGGGTTTAAAAGCTGGAATAGAGCAAGGAATTAATCAAGGAATCGAACAAGGAGTTAATCAAGAGAAAAAAGAAATAGCAAAAAGATTATTAAAAATGAAAATGTCAATTAATCAAATTATGGAAGTAACAGGATTAACAAAAGAAGATATAGAAAGAATAAATAATGAATTATGATAAATTATTAAAAATGACTATCATTAAGTAGATATTAAATATAAATATTAGATAGCAAAAATTGATTTAATCAACTCCCAAAAATATGGGAGGGGGTACATATTAACTATTGATTTTTTAGTGTAAATATGATAGAATTCAAAAACTTAAGTTGAGAAAAAATGTATAACATTCAAAATAATAATAAAAAGAAAAGATAATGCAGTACTTAAAGTAAAAATAGGAAGGAAAAACAAATGGCCAAAAATACACAAACAGTATTTGTATGTAATGAATGTGGATATGAAAGCTCAAAATGGTTAGGTAAGTGTCCAGCTTGTAATAGCTGGAATACTTTTTTTGAGCAAAAAATAGAAAAAATTAAAGAAAATGGAACAATAAAAATAAAAGAAAAAAACAAACCAAAAGCTTTAAATTCGTATAAAGGACAGGAAGTTTCAAGAACATCTACTGGATTTGCGGAATTAGATAGAGTACTTGGTGGAGGAATTGTAAAAGGCTCTTTAATACTTCTTGGAGGAGAGCCTGGAATTGGAAAATCAACCTTAATTCTTGAATTATGTGATAAAATTAAGGGCGAAGGAAAAGTATTATATGTGTCTGGTGAAGAATCTGCTGAACAAATAAAACTAAGAGCAGATAGGTTATCAATAAATAATGATGATATTATGTTTTTAGGAGAAACCGATATAAGTGTAGTAAATGAAACAATTGAGGAATTATCTCCAAAACTTGTTATAATTGATTCTATTCAAACAATGTACTCTGATGAATTAACAGCTGCTGCAGGAAGTGTAAGCCAAGTTAGAGAAATAACAGCACAAATAATGAGAGTATGTAAATCTAAACAAATAACAACAATTATAATTGGACATGTAACAAAAGACGGAACTATTGCAGGACCTAGAGTATTAGAGCATATGGTAGATACTGTACTATACTTAGAAGGAGAAAGATATTTTTCTTATAGAATTCTAAGGGGAGTAAAAAACAGATTTGGCTCTACTAACGAAATAGGAATGTTTGAGATGAAAGGAGAAGGATTAGTAGAAATTACCAATCCTTCAGAAATATTAATTTCAGAAAGAGAAGATAATCCATCAGGTTCATGTATAGTTGCTAGTATGGAAGGAACAAGACCAATGCTTATTGAGCTTCAAGCATTAACTACCTTATCTGTATTTGGAATTCCAAAAAGAACTGCTAATGGGCTCGATTATAATAGATTAGCTGTTTTAATTGCAGTGCTAGAAAAAAGAGCAAATCTACAAATTGGAGGTCAAGATATATATGTAAATGTAGTAGGTGGGATTAGATTAAATGAGCCATCTGTAGATTTAGGGATTATATGTGTTTGTGCATCTAGTTATAAAAATATTCCAATACCTAAAGATACTGTTATTATGGGAGAAGTAGGTTTAACAGGTGAAGTTAGAAGAATAAATATGATAGAAAAAAGACTAAAAGAAGCTGAGAAGATGGGATTTAAGAGATGCATTATACCTGCAAATAATAAAAAATATTTAGAGGAAAAATATAAAATGGAAATTGTAGGAGTTAAAAATATAGGAGAAGCATTAAGAACATTAAAAATAAAAGGATAGTCTAATACAAGGAGGCATTTATTTTTTTAGATAATATTTTAGAATTAATATATCCACCTAAATGTGGAATATGTAACAAATTTTCAAAAGAATATTTATGCAAAAAATGTGAATTAAGATTACTAAAAATATTTAACTATAAAAAAGAAAAATATTTAGAAAAATATTTTAGTAATCATATTTATTTGTTTGATTATAATAGCGTAATTCGAAAGATTATTTTAGAGTATAAATTTAATGAAAAGCCTTATTTATATCATACTTTTTCTACATTTATAAAAAAATATATTGAATTTGAAAACTATGATTTAGTAATTCCAATTCCAATAAGTAAAAAAAGATATAAAGAAAGAGGATATAATCAAAGTTATCTAATAGCTAAAGATCTAGTAAAAAAATACAATTTAAAAATAGACAATACTATATTGTTAAAAACTAAGAATAACATTATGCAGAGTAGTTTAGACAAGAAACGGAAGAGAAAACAATGTCAAAGGAGTATATCAAATTAACAATAAAAGTAAAATTTTTAATAAAAAGATATTATTAATTGATGATATTTTTACAACTGGAGCAACAGCAAATGAATGTAGTAAAGTTTTAATAAAAAATGGGGCAAGGGTTATCGATGTTTTTACAATTGCAAAAGACTAATAGATTATTAATAGAATTTATTATAATAGGAGAAATAAGATGGGAGAACCAATAATAGAGCTAAAAAACATATCAAAGCAATTTAAAATCTCAAAAAGAGATGCAGGAGTTAAAAATGCAATTAAATCTTTTTTTCACAGACAATACAAAACAATAAATGCATTAGAAAACATATCATTTAATATAAATGAAGGAGAAATTGTAGGATATATTGGGCCAAATGGTGCAGGCAAGTCTACAACTATAAAAATAATGTGTGGGATATTGGTTCCAACATCTGGAAAATGTAATATAAATGGATTTATACCTTGGAAAAATAGAAGAAAATATGTTAAAAATATTGGAGTTGTATTTGGCCAAAGATCTGCTCTATGGTGGGATGTACCTCCTGTTGATTCATTCGAGCTATTAAAAGATATTTATGAAATTCCGCAAAAACAATTTGAGAAAAAATTAAAAGAATTAACAGACTATCTACATTTAGAAGATATTATAAATATTCCAACAAGACAACTTAGCCTTGGTCAAAGAATGAGATGTGAAATTGCTGCTGCTTTATTACATAATCCAAAAATATTATTTCTAGATGAGCCTACAATTGGATTAGATGCAGTATCAAAATTAGCTTTAAGAAAGTGTATTAAAAATATTAATGAGAAAACAAAAGTTACAATTATACTTACTACTCATGATATGCAAGATATAGAAGCATTAACAGAAAGAATAATTCTAATAGGTAAAGGTAAGATTCTATATGATGGAACCTTACAAAATATTAAAAACAAATATAATGACAAAATGAAAATAAATATTAAATTTAAATATACAGATAAAAAAATACAGCTAGAAAATGCAAATATTATTGAACAAACTGAAGAATCAGCAAGTATAATATTAAAACATAAAGATGAATCTATGGCAGATGTTTTAAATGAACTTACAAATCAAGTAAATGTTATAGATCTAAATATAGAAGAAATGTCTACAGATGATATAATCGCAAAACTATATAAGGAGCTAGAAATATAAAATAAATATGAAAGGAATCGAAGCTTTAAATGAAAAAATATTTTTCATATTTTAAATTAAGGTTTAATGTTGCACTACAATATAGAACATCAGCAATTGCAGGAATGTTTACACAGCTTTTTTGGGGAATTATGCAAATTTTGGTATATATTGCATTTTACAAAAATACCCAATCTAGTAACATTTCATTAGAACAACTTGTTTCATATGTTTGGCTTAAACAAGCATTTTATACATTAATTAGTCATATAACAGATTCGGAAATTCGTTCATCTGTAGAAAGTGGAAATGTTGCTTATGAACTGATTCGACCTACAAATTTATATTGGATGTGGTTTTCTAAAACTATAGCTACAAGACTCTCAACTGGATTGATAAAATTTATGCCAATCATATTAATTGCATCTTTTTTACCTGATAAATATAATTTAAATCCACCAGAAAGTTTAAGTACATTATTATTATTCATAATTTCACTTTTTATTGGAGTATTACTAATTTCTGCGATTATTAATCTATTTTATATAAGCATATTTCATACATTAACTGCAAAGGGAACTACTTCAATTTTTTATGCATTAACTAGTTTTTTTGGAGGTACATATATTCCAGTTGCTCTTATGCCAGAAATTTGGCAAAAAATCTGCTATGTTTTACCAATTGGATTAGCAATTGATTTACCATTTAGATTGTATTCAGGAAATATTGGAATAAATAGTGGAATAAGATATATTGGATTACAGATTATTTGGTTTATAGTATTGATAATAATAGGAAATATTTTATTAAAAAGAGAATTGAAAAAAACAGTAATCCAAGGAGGTTAAAATGAGAATTTACTTTAGAACAGTATTAATGAATATAAAATCACAGCTAGAATATAGAAAAGCATTTTTAATTTCATTTTTTGGTAGTTTTTTAGTAACATTTTTACTAATATTTTCAATATATTTTCTTTTTAGAGAATTTGAACAAGTAGGAGAGTGGAATTTCTATCATATTGCATTTATATTTGGAATTGTATATTTAAGCTTTTCTCTTGCAGAAATGTTATTAAGAGGACTAGATCATTTTGAAGATACTATTAGAAAAGGAGAATTTGATAGATTATTAACTAGGCCACAGAATCTACTTATTCAGGCAACTAGTTTGGAATTTGAACTATCAAAATTAGGTAGAACCATACAATCTGTTATAATAATTGCTATTGCTTTAATCAATATTGATATAAATTGGAGCATATATAAAATCCTTGTATTTTTAATAATAAATATAGGATGTTTTATAATTATATTAGGAATTTTTATATTAAAGGCTGCTTTTTGCTTTTGGACTGTTGATGGAATAGAATTTATGAATATACTATCAGAAGGAGGAAAAAAAGTTGCTCAATATCCAATAAATATTTATGAGAAATGGTTTAGATTAGTTTTTACAATTATTATTCCATTTGGTTTAGTAAATTATTATCCTATTTTATATTTGTTTGGAAAAACAGATAAATGGTATTTAGGGCTTACACCAATTGGAACAATTGTATTTTTAATAGGGTGTATTTATATTTGGAGCTTGGGAGTAAAGCATTATGAATCAACTGGGTCATAGCTAATAAAATGTCAGGTGTCAGAATTTATTGCTATAAAAAGTATTAATAATAATAAAGATTTTGTATAATTTAAAAAATACAAAATCTTTATTTTTTCTTTTAAATAAAAGTTTTAAGAATCAATTATAATAGTTACAGGACCATCATTTATAAGGCTAACTTTCATATCAGCACCAAAGATTCCTGTTTGAACGGTAGAAATTTGTTTCTTACATTCTTCTACAAAATATTCATATAGTGGAATTGCTATATCTGGTTTTGCACTATCTGTAAAAGAAGGACGATTTCCGCTTTTTTTACAATCTCCATATAGCGTAAACTGTGAAATTATTAAAAGTTCACCATTTACATCTTTTAATGCTAAATTCATTTTATCATTTTCATCTGAAAATACTCTTAGATTAATTAGTTTTCTAACAAGATAATCAGCATCTTCCTTTGTATCTGTGGTTTTTATTCCAAGTAAAACTAAAAAACCATTATTTATTTGTCCCACTATTTTATTATCAACTTTTACGCTTGATTCTAAAACTCTTTGTACTACTATTCTCATAAGTTTTTACTCCTATATTTTTATTTTTTTACAGAATTACTATTTACAGGGAATGTAAAATATGTATCTGGATAAGGCTCATCTTTTAAAGTAAAATGCCACCATTCTTCATCTAAAGGTTTAAAACCATTTGCCAACATTGCTTCACGAAGAATCATACGATTTTTATATTGCTCAGCAGTAATTTGCATATAATCAGGATGAGATATTTCCCCAAAATAATCATATGTTCCACCCATATCGACTTCTTTTTCAGTATTCATATCAAATAAAGTTAAATCTACAGTACTTCCACGACTATGACTAGATTTTTCTGCAATATAACCTTGATCAAATAATACAGATTTATCTAATTCAGGATAAAAGTACTTTTTCATACGAGTATCATTTAAATCTTTAGCCCAATTCACAAAGTGTGTAACAGCTTTTTGTGGGCGATAAGCATCAAAAACCTTTAAACGGTATTCTTTTATAATTAGTTCATCACTAGCCTTTTTTAGTGCTTCAGCAGCTTCTTTAGTAATTAATGCACATGGCTCTTCATATCCATCAATTCTATCTCCTATAAAATTATATGTTGAATAGTATCGTATTTCTAACATTACATCTGGAACAGCATTACTAAGTAAAACAAAGCCAGAAGAATCACTTGTTTGTTTAGTTAAGTTTTCCATATATTAAATCCTCCTAACATTTATTTAAGATTATAACACAATATTAAAAAAAATGTTGCATTTTTATTTTTTTTATTGAATAAATATAAATGATGTTATAAAATTATGTGTGTAAAGTATTATAAATATAGTTAATACAAAATATTTTGAAGGGGATGATTAAATATGAAAAAAGTATTAATAGTATTATTAATTTTACTTGTAATTGGAGGAGCAATAGGAGGAGGTATATATTATTATATTAATAATAAATTAGATAAAATTAATTATGTAGAAAATACAAATGAATTAAGTAAAAATGAAAATGAAAACAAAAATGAAGAAACAGAAAATACAACAAAAAATGATAATATAGAAGTAGATGAGGGACCAAGCTCTGGATTTAGAACAATTGCTTTATTTGGAAATGATTCAAGATTTGCAGATTATGATACAGCTTATAGAACCGATTGTATTATGGTTGTAGTAATAAATAATGCAACAAAAGAAGCAACATTATTTTCGATTTATAGAGATACTCTAGTTGAAATGGATTTAGACGGAAAAACAGTTTTAAACAAGATTAATCAAGCATATTATAATGGTATAGAGAATTCTTTAAAAACAATTAATAAGAATTTAGACTTAAATATTACTGAATATGCACAAGTAAATTTTGGATCATTAGCAGATATAATAGATACAATTGGTGGGGTTGATATTGATGTTGATGCAGATGAATTAAAATATATAAATTTTTATATTAAAGATACAGCTGGAGTTGCTAATAAACCAGAAGAAATGATTTTACTAGAAAAACCAGGAGTTTTACATTTAAATGGAGTTCAAGCTGTTGCTTATTGTAGAATAAGATACACAGAAGGATGGGACTATAAAAGAACAGAAAGAATGAGAGAAGTTTTAACTACAGCATGTGATAAAATAAAAAATTTAAGTTTAATTGAAATGAATGATTTAGCTGATAAATTACTTCCTGAAGTAATGACAAATATTCCTAAAAAAGATATTTTAGGATTTACTAAATTAAAAATTACTAACAAATTTGGATGGCCATATAAAACTAAAGGATGGCAAACTGATGATTTCTATGGACCTCCAATTACACTAGAAAGCAATGTATTACAATTACATAAAGAAATATATGGTGATGAAAATTATGTAGTTCCAGATAGTGTAAAAGCAATAAGTGAAAAGATTATTAAGAAAACAGGATATAAATGAAATTATGTAAATTTGACAAATTGAGAATAAAATGCTAAAATTAAAGCATAATTTAAGAGTTTACCTAGGATTTTTAAAATTCAAGCGGTAAAGAACAATTAGAAAAAATTGTTTACACGAAGTGAGATATTTGTGGTCTTGCAAAGGAGTCTTAAAAGATTTTTTTGCAAGGCTTATTTTTTATCTTGTAGTTTTTTAAGAATGGAGTGATAATAATGTATAAAAAAATAAAACCGAATAATAAAATCTTTCAGAGTGAAGAGTTTTTAAAAGATAAATATAAATTTAATATAGTTTCAAAAATTCTAGCAGGAGAAGAGGTATTGTTATTTAGTGATGAAGAAAATTATTTTTTAGCTAGAAATAAAGTTGGAATGCCAACATGGATTTGGACGAAAGATGGACTGAGTGACTTAGAAACACTTGAAGAAATAAAAGCTGTACTAGAGCTTTATTTAACAGATTTAGAATTTGATCAATTTACTTGTAGAAAAGAGTATTATTAGTTAATTTTAGCTGTAGTAGAGAAAAAAGTATAGAAACTCCGGAGAAAGGAAGAGATGATTGATTTATGAAATTTGTATTAATAATTGGTCCACAAGTAATTAGATAAATGATAGTGTATTCTTTGGTATAAGAATGATAGTAAAGAAAAGGAGATGTGATTAAGATGAAGTATTATAAAAAATTAATAGGAGAAAGAATTTATTTATCCCCAGTTAACATAGAAGATGCAGAAAAGTATGTTGAGTGGTTTTGTGATTTTAAAGTAACTGATGGTATTGGGAAAAGCTCTACTCTTATGAATGTAGAAGCAGAGAGAGAATGGATTGAAAATTCTTCAAAAAATGCTGAATTCAAATTTGCAATCGTAAATCTAGATAATGATGAACTTATTGGTAATTGTGGAATTATGAGTATTAATCAAAAAGATAGATATGCTGAAGTAGGAATATTTATAGGTGAAGAAAAAAATAGAAACAAAGGGTATGGTTCAGAAACATTAAGATTATTATTAGATTATGGTTTTAATTATTTAAACCTTAATAATATTAATCTTTCAGTAATGTCATTTAATGAAAGAGCAATTAATTGTTATAAAAAAGTAGGATTTAAAGAATATGGAAGAAGAAGAGAAGTTTATTTCTTAAATGGAAAATATTATGATAAAGTTTATATGGATATTCTAGCAAGAGAATTTGAAGGAGATTATATAAAGAATAAGAATATTTAAATAGACATAAAAGTTTACATAAATGCATTGACAAAATTTGTTAATATATGTTAATATTATATTATAAATGCTATGAAGAGGAAAAGTAACTTTAAGACTTATATCAGTGAGCTACGTATAGTGTGAAGTAGTTATAAGATTTTAGTGAAAGAACACCTCTGAGCAGACTACCGAAAAGCTTATCGCTTAGTAGACTAGTTCGGAAGCAATCCGTTATCATATTGCTATGCTTGTTGGAGCAGATTAAAAAGAGATTATTAAAGTGAAAAAAAAGATATATTTCTTTAATAATAATTAAGGTGGCACCGCGGATCCCTGTATTCGTCCTTATTGTAGGATGATACAGGGATTTTTGATTTTGAGAAAGGAGGTAAACCTTATGTTATTGAAGAAAATAAATTAATCAAAGATAAAAATTTAATTTTAAAGTGAGGTGGTTCAAATGGAAAGTGAAAATGAAAAAAATAATAATAATAAAATAAATAATAATGAAATAAATAATTATAAAACATAAGAGAGATATGTCCTACAAATATCTTAATTTATAAAAAATTAAATTAAGAAAGAAGGAATTTAAAATGAAAAAAGAAATAAGTTATTTAGAAACAATTAAGGCAATTGATGAATGTAAAAAACATTTTGAAAGCCAATTAAGTACAAGACTTGGATTAACAAAAGTTCAGAGTCCTATTTTTGTAAAAACATCTACTGGATTACAAGATAAATTATCAGGAGTAGAAGAAGCAGTCAGCTTTACAAAAGAGGATGAAAAATTTGAAATAGTACATTCTCTTGCAAAATGGAAAAGAGTATCACTTGCAAGATACCAAATACCAATGCACCAAGGAATATATACCGATATGCAAGCAATTAGAAAAGATGATGAAATTGATGATATTCACTCATTATTTGTTGAGCAATGGGATTGGGAAAAGGTAATTGGAAAAGAAGATAGAACAATTGATTATTTAAAAGAAACAGTTAAAAGTATTTATAAAGCAATTAGACAAACATCAATATTAATGAAAAAGAAATATCATTATTTAACTTTAGATTTACCTAAAAGTATATTTTTTATAACAAGCCAGGAATTAGAAGATATGTTTCCAGAAAAAACACCTGAAGAAAGAGAGCAATTAATTGGAAAAGAGAAAAAAGCAGTGTTCATAATAGGAATTGGAGAAAAATTAAAATCAGGAAAACCACATGATAAAAGAAGTCCAGATTATGATGATTGGAAAATGGACGGAGATTTACTTATATATGATAAAACTATTGATAAAACAATTGAAATATCTTCTATGGGAATAAGAGTAGATGAAAAATCTTTGAAAGAACAATTAGAAAAATCTGGATGTATGGATAGGGCTAAACTTCCATATCATCAAATGATTCTAAAAAAAGAATTACCATTAAGTATTGGTGGTGGAATAGGACCATCAAGGATATTAATGTTAATTCTTGAAAAGAAACATATTGCAGAAGTTCAAGCATCTGCATGGGATAAAAAGACAGAAAGTGAATTAAAAGGAATGAAAATACTATAAGGGAGGATGATTTAAATGGAAATAAAAGAAATATATGATTATAGTGAAAAATATCTAGGTGAAGAGGTAGTTATTAAAGGATGGATTAGAAGACATAGAAAGCAAAAAGAAATTGGATTTATAGATATTTCTGATGGGACCTGTTTTAAAATGATACAATTAGTTTATGAAAAAAAATTAAAAGACTTTGAAAAAATTCAAAAGATACGAATAGGATCTGCAATAGAAGTAAAAGGAATACTAAAAACAGGAAGAGAAACATTAGAAATAGATGTTAAAGAAATAGAATTAATTGGGGATTGCGATGAGGATTATCCAATTCAATTAAAAAGCCATACTAAAGAATTTTACAGAGAACAAGCATATTTAAGACCTAGAACAAAAATTTTTCAAGCAGTATTTCGTATAAGAAGCATAGCTTCTATAGCAATACATGAATATTTTGGGTCACATGGATATATTTATTTACATGCCCCACTATTTACAGCAAGTGACTGTGAAGGTGCAGGAGAAACATTTCAAGTAACAACACAAGACTTAGATAAAATTGCAAAAAGTGGTAAAGTTGATTATCAAGAAGATTTTTTTAAGAAAAAAGTTTATCTAACTGTATCAGCTCAATTAGAAGCAGAAACTTTTGCTCAAGCATTTAAAAAAGTATATACTTTTGGACCATCATTTAGAGCAGATCCATCTAAAACACCATATCATGCAGCAGAATTTTGGCAAATAGAACCAGAAGTTGCATTTTGTGATATAGATGAGATTATGGATATAGCAGAAGATGTTTTAAAATATGTTATAAAATATGTTTTAACTAAGGCTAGAGATGAACTTGAATATTTGGATAAATATGAAGAAAAAGGGTTGATTGAAAAGCTAGAAAAAACAGTAAAGCAAGAATTTAAAAGAATAACATATAAAGAGTGTATAGAAATTCTTCAAAAAGCTAAACAAGACTGGGAGTTTAAACCAGAATATGGCAAAGATATTGCAAAAGAACACGAGAAGTATTTAACAGAATATTTCAAATGCCCGATATTTATAACTATGTGGAAAAAAGAATTAAAAAGCTTTTATATGAAACAATTAGATGATGGGACCGTTGCTAGTGCAGATTTAGAATTACCAGGTATAGGGGAAACTTGTGGAATTAGTCAAAGAGAAGATGATTATGATAAACTAATAGAAAGAATGAAAGAACTTGATATGAAAATAGAAGATTATGATTGGTATTTAAAACTTAGAAAATATGGTACATGTGAAAGATCTGGATTTGGAATAGGTTTTGAAAGGTTACTAATGTATATTACAGGAATGAAGAACATTAGAGATGTAATTCCATATCCAAGAACAGAAAAAAGTTGTGATTTTTAATTGACTTTTATATTATTTATAATTATACTGTTTTTAAGTTAAAATCAAGAAACTGTTTATAAACTTATGGATAATAATATTGGAATTAAAGCATATAAAAAGGGGAAAAAATAATGAAAATAACTTTTATAGGTACTGGAACGATGGGATGTGTAACAAGATGTAATACTAGCATATTAGTAGATGATATATTATTTGATATAGGTATGGGAACAGTAAAACAGATAGAAAGATTAAAAATTTATACAAAATCAGTTAAATATCTAGTAATAACACATTTTCATGCAGATCATTTTTTAGATATTCCTAATTTACTGATTGGAAGAAGAATAAGGAAAGAATCAGAAAGTTATAAACTTACTATTATAGGTCCGATAGGTTTACGAAAAAAAGTGATAGACTTGATGAATTTTACACATAGTGATGGAAATGAACACAAATATGATAACATAGAAGAAAAATATAATATTGAATTTATAGAATTAAATAATGAACAACAATACAGTACAGATATATTTAAAATAACAGCTTTATCTCTAAAACATGGAGGGTGTTCACCAATTAATGGATACATTTTGGAAAAAGATAATAAAGTAATATCATATGCATGTGATACAACCTTCTGTGATAATTATTATAAAATGTGCAATATGTCTAATTATATGTTTTCTGATATAACAGGTTTAAAAACAACAGATATGCATATTGGATTAGAAGATTATAAACAATTATATACAGAATATCCGAATTGTATATTTTATGCTATTCATAGATCAGATTACGATACTAGTGAAACTAGCAGTGTAAAATTTCCTTATGATGGAGATATTTTAAAAATATAATTATATATAATTATAATGTTTTTAAGTAAAAATAGTGTAAGAGGTTTGTTAAATGAAAAGATTTTATATTGATTTAGGTTCATCAACTGTAAAGACATATTATTATGAAACAGAATTAAAGTTATTAGAAGAATATACAATTTATTTTAAAAATGAATTTGATCCTGTAAAAGGTATAAGTCAGACCAATATAGATGATTTATGTAATTTCTTAAATACTATTAAAACAAAATATGATTTAAAATATTATAATACTGATGTATTAGCTACTGGAATTTTTAGAAAACTAATACCTGAAAGAAAAGAAGAATTAGTTCAATTATTTAAGGAAAAATTTGACTTGCACTTAAATATTATAAGTCATGGATTAGAAAATTATTATTTAGCAAAAGCTATGGAAAATGATTATAATGACAAAAAAGTATTAATTATAAATATGGGAGGAAAAACGACAGAATTAGTAACTTTTGTTGGTAAAGAAATAACTAATACCCAAAATATTAATATTGGAGTTGCAGATTTATTAAATAATTTTGATAGAGTTAATGAAAAATATAGTGGTAATACTCTAGAGGAAATGGAAGCTTTTACTGAAGAAAAACTAAAAGATGTTACTTTAGATAAAGACTATGATTGTGCTATATTTACAGGAGGAGAGAAAAGATTTGAACTACTAACTAAATTTAATTTGGTTAATAATACTTTATTTACTGATAATATACATAAATATATGGTTTCACTTGATGACTACATAGAAGGAACAAAAAGAGTATTCTATAATATTTCATTAGATGAATTACATGAATTAATGCCAACAAATCCGAAATGGATGGATGGTGCAAGAAGTGGAGCAGTGATTCCATTAGTATTATTTAAAAAAGGTAATATTAATTGGATAATTCCATCAGATTTAAATCTAATAAATGGGGTTATAAAAGATTTAGATTAGACTATTTTATATTTAATAATGATTGAAAAATAATTAAGAGAGGTGAATTAAAATGGCAGAATATTGGTCACAAAATAATATAGACAAGTATTTACAAGAATTAAATAATGAGCATCAAAATGTTAATGCAGATTTACATATTCATACTACTGGATCTGATGGAAAGGATTCGCCTTTATTAGCTTTATTAAGAGCTCATGCGTTAGGGTTAAGAACTATATCTTTTACAGACCACAACTCTATTAAGGGGTATACGGAACTTAAAGAGCAGATTAAGAAAAAAGTTATTGAGTATGAAGAAATAATGAATCCTGAAAGTACTGCATCAGAAGAAGATAGAAAAAAAGCTGGATTAGGATTAGAAAGACTATTAAGAATTTTAAAAGAGATGAATTTTATTACAGGGTGTGAAGTGGTAACTGTTTTTAAAGAATGTCCTTATGTGGAAATATTAGCGTATAACGTAGATTTAGGAATATTAAAGAGCAAGCTTGATGAAGAAGGAAAAAAAGCCAATTTAAAAGCCCCCGGAGAATTGATTGCTAAAGGTCTTATAAATATTATAAAAGATAATGGTTTAATAATAGACGAATATTTTATAAAAAATAGAAATAACTATAAAAAATTGTTTTTTCACGAACTTTGCAAACATCCTGAAAATAAAAAATATTTTGAAGGAATTGAAGGCGAAGATGAAGAAGAGAGAGCAGATAATTTTGCAAAAAAATATATAGATAATAAAGACAGTTCCTTTTATGTAGATGTAAGCGGTGATAACAAACTAAACAGAAAAAAAGATATGGAAACGATGATTGATCAAAAGATTAAAAGTGGAGATATAGTGTTTGATATCGAAGTTATTCAAAATGCCGGAGGAGCTGCCGGACAGTTTTATACAGAACTAAAAAAACATTCAGAAAATGAAACTAAATATGATAAGAAAAAAATAAACACACTTAAAAATTTTTTATATAAAGGATTGTATAACCCTAATAGTATGTTTTATGTAGATTTAAGAAGTACTAAACTACCTCCAGAGACTGTAATTAAAGTGATACATGAATCTGGACTAAATGAAGAGCCAGGAATAGCATTAGTTGCACATTGGGGAAGATATAGTTTATCTAATGAAGAAATATTTGGATGGAAAAAAGAAGATGGAAGTAAAAATACAGAAGGATTAAAAAATTTAGAAGAGTTAATAGATATGTGTGATGGAGGGGAATGTGAGTACCCTGATAATCCATTAGAACTAAGGATAATATTATACAATATGTGTAAAGAAAAAGGTAAAAATATTTCTATCGGCGGAGATGACCATGGAAAGGTTTCAAAAGAAGGACAACAATATAGGTTGGGATCACAAAAAGCTATAGCAGAACTTAGTGGCTTAGAATGGATAAAACCAGCAAAGATAGAAGGAACTGACCTTATGGAAATGTTAGATGAAGAATTTAAATTTAGAGCTCGACTAGAAAAGCTTATAGAGAGGAAAAAAGAATTAGAAGCAATGATTGCAAAAGGAAAAGCAAGCAAAATTAACGTATAGGAAGGAAATTTGTATAAGATGATGGTAATAGATATTATAAAAAGTTTTTTAAAAAAAATAAAATCAAATAAAAAAATGCTTCATATAGAAGAAAATACAAAAAAGATAAAATCACATGAATTAAAAAAGGATATAGCAGTAAAAACATCATCTTATAATAAACAAATAGAATTAATTAATTTACAAAGAAATTTAGAAAATAAGAAGATTTCGGTAGATGATTTAAATATATTTGAAATTATTGATTTAATAGACAAATATCAAAATGATATTATGAAGATGAAATCTAAGTTGAAAACATAATAAACAAATTATATAAATAATCACAAATTTTATAAATTTATAAAAAAATTGAACATAAAGAATAAATATGATATGATTTATTTTGGAAAACATAAATGTATAATAAGGAGGAATTCTAATGAAAAAAATAATAAGTAGTTTTTTGTTTATAATAGCATTCTTAATCATTTTATCTAATAAGGTAAATGCAATTTCGTTTAACTTGGACATAAAAGGAGATAAAACTGTAGCAATTAATGAAACTATTCAATTAAAATCAGAATATTGGGTTGGAAATGATATATATTTACCAGATCTACCTAATGGAGGAGTGGGAGAAGTTAGCAGAGAAGATGTAACTGAAAAATCAACTTGGAAAAGTAGTGATACTAACATAGCAACAGTTGATAATAAGGGAAAAGTTACTGGAAAAGCAGAAGGAACAGCTACAATAACAGCCATTTACTATTTTCAGGGAGAAGAATATAGAGATGCTACTTATTTAGTAGAGGTAAAGAATAAAAGTAATGAGGAAGAACTAGGGATATTTTTTTACTATGATGAGCCAGGACCTTCTATGATTAAAGATTCTGAATATCAATTTGGAGTGGGGTTAAAAAATATTCCCAAAAGCGAAAAAGAAAATATAAAGTTTACAATAGAGAATGAGAGTATTGCTAAAATAATAAAAACAAATTTTAATGTAAATACAACTGATGCCGTAGCTACTGTAAAATTTTTATCAGTTGGTAAAACTAAATTAGTAGCATCTTTAAATTATAATGGAAAGACATATTCTAAAAGTTATGAGATAGATGTTATTGATTCTAATTGTTTTTTAACTATTTCAGCTCAAGGACAATCAATTTTGCCAACAGAATTTAATATAGGAGAAAATATACAATTAATTGCAACTCTTGAGTATAGACAAGGCTCATTAATTCCAATAAATGTTACAAGTGATGGAACTAATTGGACAAGTAGTGATAATGAAATTGCTTCTATAGATAATAAAGGGTATATTACAATCAAAGGGGAAGGAACTGTAACAATTACAGCAGAATATAGTAAAGAAAAGATTACAGCTAAATATACTTTTAAATGTGTTAATTCCACAATATCTCCTATAAATCCAGGAACAACAGGGAGCAATAGCTCAGATAGTCCTACAACAAATAATAACCCGACAACAGCTAAAACCGTACTTCCTAAAACTGGAAGAAACATTACAATTATTAGTATAGGAATTGCTTTAATACTAACGGTATCTGTAGCTACATATATGAAATATAGAAAAATCAATGACTAAATATCAAATTCATGAATACTTAATATAGTTATAAATAGTTCTAAAGTTTTAAGAAAAAATCAAAAGCTTTAGAACTTTTTTAGTATTCACAAAATATAGTTTATTTCATAAAATATACAAAAAAAGTATTTTATGAAAGGAATAGTAAAAAAATGTCAAGTTATATAATTGAAGGGGGAAAGAGGTTAAATGGTGAAATTGATATATCTGGTTCAAAAAATGCATCACTTCCAATAATGGCAGCAAGTATATTAAACAAAGGAATAACAAAATTATATAATGTACCAGATATTCATGACACTAAAATGATGATAGAAATTTTAAAAAGCTTAGGATGCAAAGTTAAGAAAAACAAAAATAAAGTTGTTATAGATTCTAAAAATATAACAAAATATGAAATTCCAGAGAATTTAATGCATCAAATGAGATCATCTGTAATATTTGCAGGCGCAATATTGGGAAGATATAAAAAGGCTATATTTTCATATCCTGGAGGATGTGATATAGGAGCAAGACCAATTGACTTACATTTAAAAGGATTTGAAAAACTAGGAGTTAATGTTAACCAAAATTACGGAAAAATAGAATGTAGTTTAGATAGATTTACACCAAACGAAGTAAACCTAGATTTTCCAAGTGTGGGGGCTACAGAAAATATAATGCTTTTAGCTACTTTAGGAAATGGTATAACAACAATAGTAAATGCTGCTATGGAACCGGAGATAGAAGATCTAGCTTTATTTTTAAACAAGATGGGAGCAAATATTAAAGGTGCGGGAACAAATATTATAAAAATTATAGGAGTAAGAAAATTAAACGACGTAAGTTATAACATAATGCCAGATAGAATAGAAACAGGAACTTTTTTATGTGCTACTGCAATTACTGGTGGAGAAACAATTTTAAAAAAGGTTAATAATAGTCACATAAATCCTATAATAGAAAAATTAAGAGAATCAGGTTGCATAATTGAGATTAATAATAATGAATTATATATAAAAGCTCCGAAAAGATTAAAAGCAATTGATGTAAAAACAATGCCATATCCAGGTTTTCCAACAGATATGCAATCAATAATTGGAGCAACATTATGTGTTGCAAATGGTACATCAATAATAACTGAAAATATATTTGAAAACAGATTTAAATATATTAATGAATTACAAAAAATGGGTGCGAAAATTAAAACAGAGGGTAGAACAGCAGTTATTAAAGGATGTAGAAAAATATATGGTGCTCAAGTAAATGCAACAGATTTAAGAGGAGGAGCAAGCTTAATTATTGCAGGACTTATAGCAAAAGGAATTACAAAAATTAATAATATAGACTACATACTCAGAGGCTATGAAAGAATAGACAGAAAATTACAGATTTTGGGAGCAAAGATTTATTTGGCTTGAAAAGTAATTAATTAAAAACTATTAATTATTAACATATAAATTTTTGCCATAATTGAGCTGTTTGTAATATAAATTTAATAATAGAAAAATAGAAAAACTATTGATAAAAAAAATCAATTTGTATATAATACAAGAAGTAAAATATGGAGGAAACAAATGAAAAATAATAATGAATTAAATTATAGAAAATTAAAAGTAACATGTGAGCCAGATGTTTTTAAATTTGAAACTACAGAAAACTTAGAACCAATTACTACTGGTATTGGTCAAGAACGTGGAATCAAGGCATTAGAATTTGGAGTTAATATAAACATAAAAGGATATAATATGTATATAGAAGGCCCAAGTGGTGTAGGAAAAACTATGTATACAAAGAACTATTTAAATAAAGTTGCTGAAAAAAGAAAAACTCCGCCAGATTGGTGTTATATTTATAATTTTAGCAATCCAAATGAGCCAATTGCTGTATCACTTCCAGCTGGAAATGGTAAAGAATTTAAAGCAGATATGGAAGAATTCATAAAAGAGATAAAAAAAGACATAAAAAATACATTTAATAATGATGACTTTGAAAAAGAAAAATCAATTATAAAATCAGAGTTTGAAGAAAAAAGAACAAAATTAATGGAAAAACTTGAAAAAGATGCTTTAGAATATAATTTTCAGGTGCAATCAGCTCAAAATGGTATATATATGATGCCTGTTCTTGATGGAAAGGCAATGCAAGAAGATGAATTTGACAAATTACCAGAAGATGTAAAAAAACAATATGAAGATAAATCTGAAATAGTACAACAAATGATAATGGAAATTATAGGAAAAATAAAACAAATTGAAAGAGATTCAGATAAAAAAATATCTGAATGGCAATCAAATGTAGCATTACTTACAGTTAATGTCCATATAAACTTACTTAAATCAAAATATAAAAGAAACAAAAAAATAAATAAATTTTTAAATGATGTTAAACAAGATGTTTTAAAAAATGTTCCATTGTTTTTAGAAGAGGATTCAACAAATTCAGATAAAAAAAATAATAATGTACAAGGAATGAATCAACAAAAACAAGACCCTTGTCTTAACTATAGAGTTAACTTATTTGTTGACAATAGTGAATTAAGTGGGGTTCCAGTAATAATGGATTCAAATTATTCTTATCAAAATATTTTTGGAAAATTAGAGTATGAAAATATTTATGGAACACTCAAAACAGATTTTACAATGTTACAATCAGGATTACTTCAAAAAGCAAATGGAGGATACCTTATTTTCCAAGCAAGAGATCTATTGATAAATGGAATATGTTACGAATCTCTTAAAAAAGCACTAAGAATAAAAGAAATCAGTATAGAAAATAATGCAGAACAACAAAATTCTATGGTTATGGTTTCTTTAAAACCAGAACCAATTCCATTAGATTTAAAAGTGATTTTAATTGGAGATAATGCAATTTACCAAACTTTGCTTGCAATGGATTCAGACTTTAAGAATCTATTCAAGATTAAAGTCGAATGGGAAGATAATGCAGAACTAAATGAAGAAAATGTAAATAAATTAGCTAGAATAATACATGATTATTGTGAGCAACAAGACTTGTTACATCTTGATAAATATGCGATGGCAAAAGTTGTTGAATATTCATCAAAAATGGCAGGAGATCAAACAAAAATATCTACTTTGTTTAATGATATTTTTGAAGTGGTTGGAGAAGCATCTGTGTGGGCAAAAATGTCAAAAGCTAAATTAATAACATCAAACTATATAACTATGTCTCTTAAAGAACAACAAGAAAGAATTAAAAAATTTGATTCATTATATACAGAAATGATAAAAGACAATTCATTACTTATTTCTACATCAGGATATAAAGTAGGAGAATTAAATGGATTAACTGTAATAACTACAGGAAATTCTATGTTTGGAAAGCCAGCTAAAATCACAGTAAATACCTATACAGGCGAAAATGGAATTATAAATATAGAACGTGAAATAGATATGTCAGGTTCATCACATTCAAAAGGAGTATACATTTTAAGCGGATTTTTAGGTGAAAGATTTGCACAAGATATTCCTTTAAGTCTAACAGCAAGCATATGCTTTGAACAATTATATAATGGAGTTGATGGAGATAGTGCTTCAAGTACTGAGCTTTATGGATTACTTTCGAGCTTATCGGAAATTCCAATTAATCAATCAATTGCTGTTACAGGATCTGTAAACCAAAAAGGAGAAATACAACCTATTGGGGGTGTAAATGAAAAAATAGAAGGGTTTTATCAAATCTGCAAAATAAGAGGTTTAGATGGAACACATGGAGTTATGATTCCAGTTCAAAACGTTAAGAACTTACAACTATCAGATGAAATAATAGATAGCGTAAAAAATGGCATGTTTAAAATATATGCGGTATCAACAATAGATGAGGGAATTGAAGTATTAACTGGGGTTCCAGCAGGAAAAAAAGATAAAAATGGTAAATTTCCATCAGGAAGTATAAACTACTTAGTATATGAAAAATTAAAAAAATATGCAAAAATAAGCAAAGCAAAAGAATAGAAAATATATAAATCTTAAAATAACAATATTTAGCTTTTCTTATAATAAAAAAGAATATTATGTGAAAGGTAGATAATCTAAAGGATTAACATATTTATCATTAATTCTCATTCCAAAGTGAAGATGTGGCCCTGTTGTTGCACCATTTGTTGGTACACCATTACTATCGCGATATTTGTTGCCGCAAAACACCATATACATTTTTAGGACCAACTTTACCTATAATTTGTCCTTTTTTAACATAATCACCAACATGCACTATAAAATTTGGGTCGCAATGACAATATGAATACTTGATTTCTCCTATAGAGGAATCATAACATGTAATTGTAATAGTATATCCACCACCACCTAAAAAGTCGGTAAAGGTTATTTTTCCATTAGTTACAGCGATAAATTCAAAACCTTGAGGTGCTCCAATGTCAATACCTTTATGGAATGTTGAAGCACCTGATGTTGGTGCATTTCGCTTACCATAATATGAATTTATTTTATAAATACCGTGGAGCAGGCCAAACAAGATTGGAATCAGATTCATAAATAACTGTATGTGTTGGTACAGAATTTGTAGGAATAAAAAGAATAGATATAAAAAAAGTTAGGATAAAAAGTATAGTAAAAAAAAGATTTAAAGATTTGTTAATAATATACCTCTTTTCTAAAGAGGGAGAATTTAGTAGATTATAGATTATAGCATAGCATTTGTCAACATTTATTTAGGTGAGGTTAAATATTTTTGATATTTAATTTATAAGAATAGAAATATTTATTTTTAAAGAAAGAGAGTTTTTATGAAATATAAATCGAGATTAAAAATAGGATTAATAATAGCTGGAATTATTGCAGGAATTGTATTAATTATAACAACAATTTTTTTTATTTTCAAAATTAACAATAAGAAAGTTGAAATAACATATGAAGATGTTGTAACAGGAAAAAACTATTTTTTGGAATTAAAAATTGACCTAAATGAGAAAAAAGTTTACAGGGATAATGAAGAAACAACTTTAAGCAAAGAATTTGATATATCCGAGGACCACGAAAGAATACTATTAAATTCTAGTGAAGAACTTACAAACTATTTAAATCAATCTTGTTTTAATATTAGTGTTGATAAAAATGTATACAAAATAAATAATCCGTATCAAACAAAGTGTTTTTTTATACAGTCAAATGAAGTACCTGGAAAAGTTGAAGGTCAGGATATTATAAAATTATCAGATGATTTATTTTTGTTAAGTTTTAAATCAGAAAAACTAACAAAAGCGATGTATGAGTCGTATAAAAGTAAAAATTCTAAAATATATTTAGATGAAGTGTATATTAATGAAAAACTAAATGATGTTTCTCAAACAATGTATGGAGAAACTCAGGTAGATTTAAAGGGAAATCATGTATTAGGAACGACCACAATGGCATTAGATAATTACAAAAATATTATCAATGAAAATGGTAATCCAAATAATGTAGTAATAGCTACAATAGGATATGGTGCGGATATTACAAATGATTTTATAAAAAATAGAATTAATGAAAATTATTATAATTTTATTTTGAACAATAAAACTATAGAAGAAACTATACCACAGGGAAGTAGAATAATAGAAGTGCTTGCTGATGCAACTACAGATAATATCAGCATTATGCCACTTGTTACAGTTACAGAAGATGGATATACTTCTTTATCAAGTAATGTAAAAGCACTATGTTTTGCAATAGAAAATTCAGATGTAATTTGTTACGAGCTAATTAATGAAAAAAATGAAATTTTTAATATAATTCTACAAAATGCATTTACTAGGAACATACCTATATGTTCTGTTGCTGTACCAAATAAAAATATAGAATCTAATAATGTATTAAACGCAAATAACAATACAAGTGCAGATACTAATTCAAATAATTTAGCAGGTGTAGATAATGTACAGAATAATAGTTTTAATCTAAGTACAAATTCAAATTCTACATCAGACAAGAAGACAGAAGATAATTCAAATGATGTATATCCTGCAAGTGATTCTAAAACTATAGCTGTTGCTTCTTTAGATAGAGAAATGAAACTAGCGGACTATTCAGCTAAAGGAGATTATATTGATTTTGCTGCACCAAGTACTGACATTGAGGAGATATTTAAAAAAACATCTACAGTGTCAAGATGGTCAGGACCTCAATATTCAAATGCTTCTATTGCTGCAAGCATTGCCTTGGTAAAATCATATAATAAAAATTCTACAATAAGAGATATCTATACCTTTTTACTTCAGTTTGTTACTGATCTTGGAAATCAAGGAAAAGATAATGAATATGGATATGGAGTGTTGAATTTTAGTAATTTAAAAATATCAGATATTGACAAACAAACTCCTGTAATTTCTGAAACTGTATATGAAAATGAAACTTGGGAAGTTGTTAAGCAAATTAAAATTGTAGCATCTGATAATATTAGAGTAAGAGCATGGACTATTACTAGAAGCGCCGAAATACCAAAAGATACAGAATGGAAGGTTTTGGAAAATGTTACTTCAAATCTTGATATAACATCAGAAATATTAGAAAATGGACCTTCATATATTTGGGTGCAAGACTCCGCACAAAATTTAGTTTTTAAAGAAATTCAAATAGATAAAGTTGACAATATTATTCCAAAAATTGCATATACAATCGACAAAAATACATTAAACCAAGGTTATGCAACTATACAAATTAAAGCGGAAGACAATGAAAGTGGACTTGATGAAAATGCATATAGTTGGGACAAGAACGCTTGGTCACAAGAAAATGCAACAAGAGTAATAAAACAAAATGGTCGATTCAAAATTTATGTTAAAGATAAATTAGGAAATATAGCTGAAAAAGAAATATTAGTGGATTTCTTTCCACAAACTGGGACAGCAGAAGTTGGAGAAGGAAATATTATTTCAGCAATTGATGTTTCAGCCTTTTGGAATGGAGAAACTAATTCTAATGTAAAGATAGTTTTAAATAGAGAGATGGACATTACCGGATGGCAAATTACTGCAGACATTTATGTACCAAATAGCTTTATAGAAGTTCCTCCTGAAAACACTAATAATTTACCAAATAATACAGGAAATAATACTTCAAACAGTCAGAACATTAATTTACCAAACAATGTAGTCATTAATTCATCAAATACATCTAATCAAACAACTCAAAATACAGTTATACAGCAATATATTCCAAGAATACAACCAATTGAAATCAACAAACCTTTTGAAGCAAATATAATATATTATTTATGGATTAAAGATTCTCAAGGAAGAACCAAATATCAGCAATTTAAAATTTTAAAACCACAAATATAATGTTAAGGAGAAATAAAATGTCATTTATAGAGGAGATTAAAACAAGAGCTAAAAAAGATATTAAAACAATTATTTTACCAGAAAGCGAAGATAGAAGAGTCCTTGAGGCTGCAAGTAAGGTCGCTACTCAAGGATTTGCAAGAATAATTTTGTTAGGAAATGAAGAAAAAATAAATCAAGATGCAAAATTATATAATTTGGATTTAAATTATGTAAAAATAGTAAATCCATTAACATCAGAAAAAAGAGAACAATATGTACAACAATTATTTGAATTAAGAAAGAATAAAGGGCTTACAATAGAACAAGCAGAAGAATTACTAAAACAACCAATTTATTTTGGAATGATGATGTTAAAGGATGAAAAATGTGAGGCTGATGGACTTGTATCTGGCGCTGCACATTCAACATCAGATACTTTAAGGCCGGCACTTCAAATATTAAAAACTGCACCAAATACAAAACTAGTTTCTGCCTTTTTTGTTATGTGTGTGCCAAATTGTGAGTATGGAGAAAATGGAATTTTTATATTTGGAGATAGTGGACTTAATCAAAATCCTAATGCTGAAGAATTATCAGAAATTGCAATTTCATCTAGTAAAAGCTTTGAACAATTGGTAGGAAAAAGAGCAAAAGTTGCTATGCTTTCATATTCTACATATGGAAGTGCTAAATCAGAATTAACTGAAAAAGTAATAGAAGCGACTAAATTAGTAAAAGAAAAAGAACCTGAATTATGTGTAGATGGAGAATTACAGCTTGATGCTGCAATTATTCCAGAAGTAGCTAAATCTAAAGCACCTGGAAGTCCAGTTGGAGGAAATGCAAATGTACTCATTTTCCCAGATTTAAATGCAGGAAATATTGGGTATAAACTTACACAAAGATTGGCAAAAGCTGAGGCATATGGACCACTTTGCCAAGGAATTGCAAAACCTGTAAATGATTTATCTAGAGGATGTTCTGCAGATGATATTGTTGGAGTGGTTGCAATTACAGCTGTTCAATCTCAAAAAAACATAAAATAAAATATTATTAATATAAAAGGAGGATTTATGAAAATACTAGTTATTAATTCTGGAAGTTCATCATTAAAGTATCAAGTAATTGATATGGAAACAAATGAAAGATTAGTAAAAGGAAATTACGAAAGAATTGGACAACCTGGCTCTTTTTTAACTCATAAAGTAAATGATGTTAAACGTAGATTTGAACATCAAGTTAAAAATCATGAAGAAGCTGTTAAATTTATAATTGCAAGAATACTAAATAGGCACTATGGAGTTATGAAGTCACTTGATGAGCTTGCAGGTATTGGGCATAGAGTTGTTCATGGAGGAGAAAAGTTTAAAAAGCCAGTATTAATAACAGAAGAGGTAATTCAAGAAATTGAAAAATGCTCGGAACTTGCACCACTACATAACCCAAATGCTGTAGCTGGAATGCGCGCTTGTCAAAAGGTTGTACCACAAATAAAACAGGTAGTTTGTTTTGATACATCATTTCATCAAACAATATCAAAAGATAAATATTTATATCCAATTCCTTATGAGTATTATGAAAAATATGGGATAAGGAAATATGGATTTCATGGAATTTCACATGAATATGTAAGCAAAAGAGTTGCAGAGCTTTTAAATAAAGATGTAAAAGAATTAAAGATAGTAAGCTGTCATTTAGGACAAGGTGCTAGTCTATGTGCTATTAAAGATGGTAAATCAGTAGATACAACAATGGGACTTACACCATTAGGAGGAATTCCAATGGGATCACGCTCTGGAGATTTAGATCCATCTGTTGTTACATATTTAATAAAAAAATCAGTTAAACCTACGCAGGGAGTTGAAGATTTAGAAAAAACAGACCACAAAGAATTGACACCTGATGAAATTAATGATATTCTAAATAAAAAATCTGGAGTATATGGAATTTCAAGAATCTCTTTAGACTTTAGAGATGTGGAATTAGATGCTTTATCAGGTGGACATCATGCAACACTTGCACTTAATCATTTTGATTATAGAGTTGCTCAAGAAATTGCAAAAATGGCAGTTGCAATGGGTGGTATTGATGTTATAACATTTGAAGCAGGAGTCGGAGAAAAAGGAATTTTAGACAGAGAAAAAATATGTAGTTATCTTGGCATCTTTGGAGTTAAAATAGATGAAGAAAAAAATAATTGCAAAGGAGAAGAAATTGAAATTTCAGCAGATGATTCAAAGGTTAAAGTTTGGGTAGTACCTACAAATGAAGAACTTATGATTGCAAAAGAAACATATAAAATTGTTAAAGAATAAAATGATTATAAAAATTTAGGAGGAGAAAATGAAAATATTAGTATTGAACTGTGGTAGTTCATCATTAAAGTATCAATTAATTAATATGGAAACAGAAGAAGTAATAGCTTCTGGTAAATATGAAAGAATTGGAGAACAAGAAGCTTTTATAACTCATAAAGCATGTGGAAAAAAAGTTAAAATAGATCATGTTGCATTAGACCACACAGAGGCAATAGATTTTACATTAAAACAATTAACTAACCCAGAATATAAAGTAGTAGATAGTTTAGATGAAATAAATGCTATTGGACATAGACTACTAAATGGTGGAGAAAAAATAAATCAATCTGTTGTAATTGATGACAGTGTAGTAGAAGTTTTAAAAGAATGCACGGATTTGGCACCATTACATAATCCAGCTGGTATTATGGGAATAGAAGCTTGTAAAAAAGTTATGCCAGGAAAACCAATGGTAGGTGTATTTGATACTTCATTCCATACAACAATTCCAAAAGAACATTATATTTATCCTATACCTTATGAATACTATAAAAAATATGGAATAAGAAAATATGGAGCACATGGAACTTCACATATGTATGTTTCTCAAAGACTTGCTGAAATTGAAAATGTGGACATTAAAAATACAAAAATTGTTACTTGCCATTTAGGGCAAGGAGCATCATTATGTGCTGTTGAAGGAGGAAAGTCAATTGATACATCTATGGGATTAACCCCACTTGGTGGAATTCCAATGGTTACAAGATCAGGGGATTTAGACCCATCTGTTGTAACATATTTGATGAAAAAAGAAAATTTATCTGCAGATGAAATAGAATCAATATTAAACAAAAAATCAGGACTACAGGCAATATCTGGATTAGTACCAGACTTTAGAGAAATAGAACTTGCATCTTATGAAAAAGGAAGTATGGCAGAAACAGCAATTAAAAGCTTTACTTATGCTATTGCAGGCTATATTGCAAAATATGCAGTTGCCATGAGAGGAATAGACTATTTAGTATTTACTGGGGGAATTGGAGAAAATCAATTCAATGTACGTAAATGGATATGTGAACAACTTGAATTTATGGGAATAATGTTAGATGAAGATTTAAATAATGTAAGATCAGAAGAAAAACTTATATCTAAGCCAGATTCTAAAGTAAAAATATATGTAATTCCTACAAATGAAGAATTAATGATTGCAAAAGAAACTCAAAGATTAATTTAAATACTTTATAAAAAGGCTGTCTTATTAAGGACGGCTTTTTTTGACACTTTATACTATTTTTATATTTTATTATAATAATTAGCATTAGAAATGTTTACATAAAATTTGATTTTTGATAAAAAATATGATAAAATATTGTATTAATACCAATAATAAATGAAATAAAAATTGTAATTCAATACTTAATATAAGTATAAAAAATATTTTGGAGGGTGTATGAAAACAGAAGTTTTTTTTACTAAATTTTATTTAGATAAAGAAAAAGATATTGTAATTAAATTCTTTAAAACAGAAAATCCAAATGAACTAATTTATGTTATACAAACACCAAATCATTCATCAGACAATTTAATTAATAATTTAGCAAAACTTTGTGATTTAAATGTAATAAAAAAAGATAATGGAATGAAAGTGATTAGGGGAAGTTTACATGCCTTGATTAATGATGATGCACAAGAAGTATATGTATTAAGACTTGGTGGAATAAAAATTGCAAATATATATCCAGATGGCAGAATAGAAAGAAAAGCTAAGATTCCAGCATTAATAAAACTATTTATGGCACAAACTAAGGATTATAAGCTTCCAATAGAACAAACTATTCTTAAATCTTATATATTAAAAGAGGCAAAATTTAGAGCAGATCTTCATACACACATGAATCAAATATTACAACCAGATTTATTAATAGCTTTAGCAATAAAACATCAAATTGGATATCCGTTATACAAAATAAATAAATTAGGTATATTTTTAACAAAAAAACAAGAAAAACTTTTGAATAAAAAAAGAAAACAGGTTGAAAAACAATATAAAAATAGTGATTTAAGCGAAAAAGAACTAGAAAGAAAAATTGATGAAAAAACATTTATTAATATTGCAGACTTAATACTTAACAATATTGAATACGCTGAAAAGAATATCAATAAAATTAGAAATAGTTTAGTTTTACTTAAGGATGGTCAAGCTGTATTTACAGATCTAGAAAAGGTAGTTTCAGCAAGACATTCCATAATAATGGGTGAAGAGGTAAGTGAAAATGAAAGAATTGATATTTCGTTAGATTTGGTAAATCAGTTAGAAGATGAAGAAATCAGAGAATCATTGAAAAAAATGTTAATAGATATGCAACCTGGTTCAGTGTATGAAAATAATACATTTTTTAAAGATAAACTTTTATGGATTGCAAGAGAATATAAAAAACAAGGAATTAAATATGTCGAAATTGCAAATTACACACCACTTGCAAAAAAAGGTTTAGCAGGTATCAAAAATATAGTTTATATGCATGAAATATTACCTAAAATTGAAGAAGAAACAGGTGTTAAAATTAGATTTTTAGTAGCAGCAAATAGAGATAAATCTTTATTTTCTGAACAACAATTAAAAGAATATCCTGCGGTTGTTAAAACAATTGCTAAAAGCCCTTATATAGTTGGAATGGATTTAATTGGAGAAGAAATAAATAATGTAACAGATTTCTCAGATATTATAGAAGAAATTGTAAAATATTCTATTTATGAAGATAAGGGATTTACAATTAGACTACATGCAGGAGAAACAGATAGTTTTAAAGATAATATAGAAAAGGCGTTAGATTGTGTTAAACTTTGTGTTCCAAATGGTGTAAAAGCACCTAATATCAGAATTGGACATGGTTTGTATGTCCCTGATTTAGATTCAAAGGATGGTCAAAGAATTATTAGAAAGATGATTGACTTAGATGCTACACTTGAGTTCCAACTAACATCTAATGTTAGATTAAATAATTTATCAAATTTAAAGAATCATCCTATGAAAAAATATTTAAATGCGGGGATAAAATGTGTTCAAGGAACTGATGGATGTGGATTTTATGGAATAGACACAATTGATGAACAAATTGCACTACGTAATTTATTAGGAATAACAGATGAAGAATTTTTACAAATGAGAAAAGTTGAAGAAGCTATTATGGAAAAAAGAAATAAATACTTTATAGAAAAAACTAAAAAATTTGAAGAATTTTTAAATAGCAGAGACATAGAGGAAGCTCTAATTGAAGAAGAAGAAAAACTACTTTCAGATTTTGACACAGAAAAGGTTAGTACTATAGGATCAAATAAAGTTAAATCAAGTAAAGCATTTGAGAATATGATTGTAAAGATACCTAAAAATAGAACTCCAATAATAATTGCTGGAGGAAGCTTTAATTCGAAAGGAAGAGTAACAGTTGTAAAAGAAGAACTAAGACAGCAATTAAAAGAAATAATGGAAAAAATAGATAATAAAAAAATGTATTTTGTAATTGGACATAAGTTACAGGGGTATGAACGTGCTGTCTTAGACATTTCAAATGAAATTGGTAAAAAATTTGATATTATTTCAATTGTTCCTAAATATGTATCAGAAGAAATAAGAGAAAATATATATAATTCAAAAGAATTAACAGGAGTATATATTTGTCCAGATTCTTCAGAACTTGGAATATATAAAAGCTTTAATTATGAGATATTTGAAAGAATTCCATCAATTGTCATAGCATTTGATGGAAATACACCAGCAACTAATTTAATTCAAGAAGCAAAAAATGGAAAAGAAAAATCTAAAATATTTGTTAATGAAAATGTAGAGATTTTAAAAGAAAAGGCTATATCACTTGAGGGATATGTAAAATTATTTGATAATAATTTAGTGGAGTTAGTTTTAGGAAAAATTGCAGGAAAATAGTACTACTTTTGAACTTATGATAAATTGTAAAAAAATTAAGATTGTATTTTGGAATATTAAATGTAGTAAGGAGAAAAATAAAATGGGGAAAAAAAATCCAATAATTAATTTTAAACACTTACTAATAGCATTTCTCACAAGTACGTTTGTTTTAGGAGTTAGAGAAGTAGAATCTAATTTAAATTTTGAAATATTGAAAGCTGAAGAAAGTTCAAATGATTTATCTGATGAAAGTATGAATAATACCTCAGATAAAAAAACAAATTCAACTCCAAACGCGAAAAAAGAGAATGGAGATAAAGAAAGTGAAGAAGCAAAGAAGACAAAAGACACAATCATAGTAAAAGTAAACACTGGTAATGATAATAACGATGTTAATGCATCATTAATGATTAGAAGAGGGCCAGGAACAGAATATGAGAAAGTTGGAAAAATAAAAAATGGTGAAGAATTAAGCATTCCATTAGAAAGTATTGCTCCAATACATAAAATTAATGGAGAATGGCTTAATATTACATATAATGGTGTATCTGGGTATATTTTTACAAAGTATTTGGAATATAATGAATCTATATCTATAATTGAAGATTATTTAGAAGATAAATTAGGAACATATGAAGATGTGGAAATTAAGGAAGAAGACATACAAAAAATAGATGAATTTAATAAAAGTTGGGAAAATCAAGAAGGATATAGATTTGAAAAAGGAATTAATCCAGATAAATATGAAAGTAGTAATTATATTAATAGATTTATTACTAAAGATGGAAGTCAATATATATGCTATACAGATATAAATGATACTAGAAATTATGGATTTGGAGTTATGGTTAATGAAGCGGGAAACCCAAATTATCAAACATTACAGTATTTTGAGGAACTAGGATATGATTTGACCGATCCAAATTATTTACAAGTGGGAAGTTCTACATTACCAGTAGATGTTGTAGATAAAGTATCTCAAATGTATGTTAAAGATTCAGTAGAAACCATAAAAAGCTGTTTAAAAGATAGAAATATAAAATTTACCAAACAACAAATTATGGCTTTGGCAACAATAAGTTATCAATTTGGGAGAGATAAACAAACTATTAGTTGGTTAATAGATACTTATATAAAATCATTAGGAAATCCAGAATTATATAGAGAAAATTTGGTTACAAGTCATAATACTTATATATTAAAAGAAGTATTAGGAGGTAATGTTTATTATGAGGGGAAAGAGATAAATAGAGGAGAAGCTTATTATTCAGCTTTTAAAGACGGTAAATTAATTTTTGGAATATCAGAAGAACAACCTTATGATATTAATAATGAAGAAAAAAGCAAAAATACAGAAAACACAAAAAATGTTTCTTATGGAAATGGATTAAAAAGAAATAGATTTATTAATAGTTTATATCTACAACCACTAAATAGAAATGAACAAAGAGATAAAAGACCGCAAGGTCAGCGAACAAGTGAGGAATCCTATTATAATAAAAGTAAATACAGAGGAAAAGGTGGATTTTCAATATTAAATTAAAATAGATAGATAAAATGTAACCTAAAAAAGGCTAATGCTATAGGTTACATTTTATTATTTTATTATCAATATAAAATAAACCAATATCAAATACATTTAATACTTGACAGTAGAAGGTTTTTATATTATAATGTTAGCTGAAGCTAACTTAAAGGAGAAATAAATGATTTCAAAGTCACAAGAAGAGTATTTAAAAACAATGTATATATTAAAAAATAAAGAAAAAGAAATACGTGTTACAGATATTGCAAATGCAATGAACATTTCAAAGCCTAGTGTTAATAAAGCAATTAAGATTTTAAAAGAAAATAAATTAATAAATTATGAAACTTATGGGAAAATAGAATTAACACAAGAAGGGGAAGACTTAGCTAAAAAGCTTTTAGAGGCTTATGATATTGTATATTTGTTTTTAAAAGATATTATTGGACTAGAAAATGATATTGCAAAAGAAGAAGCAGAAAGAATTAAACTAGTTATGTCTGATAGTACTTTAAATAAATTAGCTAAATATGTGCACAAAACACTTGGATTAAGTAATTTAGAGTGCGATTATGATATTGCACAAGAGAGATGTAGAACTTGTAAAAGGAGAACCAATGACTAAAAATAGTTTTTTATATTATTTAAAGTTTAAAGAAAGGGTAAAGATTTATAATGAATAACCAATTATTAGAAATAAATAATTTATATGTAAATGCAGGAATTAAAGAAATTTTAAAAGGAATTAATTTAAAAATAAATAAAGGAGAAATCCATGTAATAATGGGACCCAATGGCTCTGGTAAATCAACTACAGCAAATGCAATTTTTAATAATCCAGAATACAAGAAAACAGAAGGAAATATTGTTTTTGAAAATGAAGATATTTCAAATCTTTCACCAGACGAGATAGCAAGAAAAGGTATATTTATGTCTTTTCAACTTCCTGAAGAAATACCAGGAATATCAGTTACAAATTTTTTAAAAACTGCAAAGAATAAAATAACAGGAGAACCTGTGAAAATATTTAAATTTAAAGAAGAACTTAGACAAAAAATGCAAGAGCTTCAAATTAAACCAGAATATGCAGAACGCGACTTAAACGTAGGATTTTCAGGTGGTGAAAAAAAGAAAAATGAAATTTTACAAATGCTTGTTTTAAATCCAAAACTTGCAATATTAGATGAAACAGATTCTGGACTTGATGTAGATGCAATTAATATAGTATCTAAAGGAATTGAAATGTTTAAGACAAGCGAAAATGCTGTATTAATTATTACTCATAATGCAAAAATACTAAAAAATCTTAAAATTGACTTTGTACATGTTTTAGTAAATGGAAAAATTGTAAAAACAGGTGGAGAAGAGATAATAAAAGATATAGAAGAAAATGGATATAAGAATTATAAGTAGTATTATATTGATTTATGTTGAAAGTAAATAGTTAGAGGTGAGATGAGAGAGGTTGAAAAGGTGAGTAAATGAAAACAAACATTGAAGAGATAAATAGAAATATTTATGACATTAAAAATAAAGATGAATATGATTTCAAAATAAAAAAAGGATTAACTAAAGAAATAATAAAAGAAATATCAAAACAAAAAAATGATCCTAAATGGATGGAAGAATTTAGATTAAAAGCATTAGAAGTATACGAAAAGTTAGAACTTCCAACATGGGGACCAGATTTATCTGAATTAAATATGGATGAAATTGCAACTTATGTTAGACCTAAATCAAAAATGACAGGTAACTGGGATGAAGTTCCAGAAGATATAAAAAATACATTTGATAAACTTGGAATTCCAGAAGCTGAAAAAAAATCTTTAGCTGGTGTTGGAGCACAATATGATTCAGAAGTTGTTTATCATAGTATGAAAAATGAACTTTTAGAACAAGGTGTAATTTATACAGATATGGAAACAGCAGTTAGAGAATATCCTGATTTAGTAAAAGCACATTTTATGAAATGTGTGCCTGTATATGACCATAAATTTGTTGCTTTACATGGAGCTGTTTGGTCAGGAGGATCTTTTGTATATGTACCTAAAGGAGTAGAAGTTGAAATTCCAATTCAAAGCTATTTTAGATTAAATTCTCCAGAATCAGGGCAATTTGAGCATACTTTAATTATAGTTGATGAAGGAGCTTCACTTCATTTTATAGAAGGGTGTTCTGCACCAAAATATAACAAAGTTAATCTTCATGCAGGATGTGTTGAATTATATGTAAAAGATAACGCATATTTAAGATATTCTACAATAGAAAATTGGTCAAAAAATATGCTTAATTTAAATACAAAAAAAGCAATAATAGGTAAAAATGCAAAAGTTGATTGGGTATCAGGATCATTTGGTTCTAAAATATCAATGCTATATCCAATGAGTATATTAAATGGAGAAGGTGCTAAAACAGAATATACAGGAATATCTTTTGCAGGAAAAGGACAAAACTTAGATACAGGATTTAAAGTTGTTCACAATGCTCCAAATACTTCAAGTATTGTAAATTCTAAATCAATATCAAAAAATGGTGGAACAGCAACTTATAGAGCTTTAGTTAGAGTAAATGAAAATGCAAAAAATTCAAAAGTATCAGTTGATTGTGAATCACTTATGTTAGATGATATCTCAAGATCAGACACAATTCCGGTAAATGATATTAGAACAGATGAAGTAGAGTTTTCTCATGAAGCAAAAATAGGAAAAATAAGTGATAAATCAATTTTCTATTTAATGACAAGAGGATTAAGCGAAGAAGATGCAAAAGCAATGATAGTAAGAGGATTTGCAGAACCAATTTCAAAAGAATTGCCAATTGAATATGCAGTTGAAATGAACAACTTAATTAATTTAGAATTAGAAGGTGCTATAGGGTAATTTTAATTTGGGGACAGTCCCATTTCAAAAACGGGACAGTCCCGTTTTGAAAATGGGACAGACTTACTTAAATTCTGGGACAGACTTACATTGAAAACTTAATATAAAAAGTGGGAAATATGTCAAATCTTGCGATGAAAAACAATAATGGAGCATTGACATTTTAGAGAATTTGATGTAATATATATTTAATGATAAACGTATGAACTTATCATATACAAAAACCCCACTTTGCCGAGTGGGGTTTTTAGCTACTTATGTATTAATATTATGATTTTGAAATCAAATAAATTAATATCATAGCAACTAGACGTATGAACTTATTCATATACTGTTCACCTCCTTTACGAAGATACTCTCTAAAAAAAGGTGACATAATTATATAACGAAATATGCTTGAAACCAACAAAAATCGTCCGACAGAAGTCGACAAGATAACATGAAAAATATTAAAAAGGGTAAAGAAAAAGCCCGATTACTCGGACTTTCTCTCGGACTTCTTCTTTTTTATCGAGTGCAGTAACGACAATACTGCCTGTACTGCATCCATAACAGCAGCCAAACGGCGGTATAATTCTGCTAAATTCTTTAATGTCATAATTTGCCCCCTCCTTCTGGGGCGGTCGCTTTGAAACAGGGGTAAGCGACAACCCCCCGCCTAAATAAAAGGCACTTGACCTAATACTATTATAATTATACATTATTATTATTATTATGTCAAGCAGACCTGCAGACTTGCAGACATAGTATACATAATACAGCGCCTATGGAAGTTTTTGCATTTTCAAAATGAAACTAATAATAAAAAATAAATAAATAAATAAAAAGTGGGAAAATGTCAAATTTTGCGATGAAAAAAACTCAATAAATATTGACATTTTGAATAGTTTGATGTATTATAATTATAATGAAGAACGTAAGAGATTTTTCATAAGTAAAAAATCCCACTTTGCAGAGTGGGATTTTTTTCTATGTATTAATTATCTGATTTTGAAATCAAATATATTAATATCATAGCAACTAAACGTAAGATTTTTTTCATAAGATGTTCACCTCCTTTATGAAAATACTCTCTAAAAAGAGGCGAAACTATTATATTATGAAATATGCTATAAATCAATTAAAATCGTTCGACAGAAGTCAAAAGAAAGGAAAAATTAATGGATTTAGTTTTAAATGAAACACCAATAAGAACAGCAAAAAATTATGCAATAAATAATATCAAATTAGATGATATTGAAATACCTGAAAAAATAGAAAAATTTAATGGCTTACAAATTTTAGGAGATAAAGACAAATTTGAAATTTTAGAAATGAATAAAATTTCAGAGTTCAAATATGGAAATGGTAAAATACTAGAAAATCAAATAAAAGAAAAATCAAATAAACAAATACAGATTAATTCACCTAAAAATGAGGAAAAGGAACTACAATTAAATTTTGAGCTTTCAAAAGAAAATCAACATTTAGTAGAAAACATAGAAATAAATTTAGAGGAAAACTCAAAATCTACAGTAATACTAAAATTCTTTTCAATTGAAGATATTTATTCATATCATAATTGTAGAATAAAAGTAAATGCAAAAAAATGTGCAAAATTAAATATAATAATTCTAAATATGCTAAACAATAAATCAAACAATTTTATTTCAATAGAGAATAATTTAGATGAAAATGCTGATATTAAATACACAATAATTGATTTTGGTGGAAAAAATAGTGTTACAAACTATTATTCAAATTTAAAAGGTGATAATTCAAAAAATACATTAAATACTATTTATTTAGGAAACGAAGAACAGATAATAGATTTAAATTATATTATGGAGTGTTATGGAAAAAAGACAAATGCAAAGATAGATGTAAAGGGTGCAATAAATAATAATTGTAAAAAGCATTTTAAAGGAACTATAGATTTCAAAAAGGGATCTAAAAAAGCAATTGGAGATGAAAAAGAATACTGTACAATTTTATCTGATACTGCAAAATCAATATCACTTCCAATTTTACTTTGTACAGAAGAAGATGTTGAAGGAAGCCATAGTAGTGCTTGTGGAAAGATAAATAAAAATGAATTATTTTATTTAATGACAAGAGGGCTAACCAAGCAAGAAGCTCAAAAACTAATTATTCGAGCAGGATTCAATGAAATAATTGAGAACATACAAAATGAAGAAATAAAAAAAGAAATATTAGAACAAATTGATATGAAATTAACATAATATTTTAATTTGGGGACAGTCCCGTTTTGAAAATGGGACAGACTTAATCATTATATGAATTAAAATTTTAAATAATTTGAATAAAATATAAAAACTTATGAATTATAATTAACAAGAAAGGATTAGTTTATGAAAGTAGAAGAAATAAAAAATGATTTTCCATTATTAAAAAATAGAGAAATTGCTTATTTAGATAGTGGAGCAACAACTCAAAAGCCAATACAGGTAATAGATTCTGTTAAAAACTTTTATGAAAATTATAATGCAAATCCACATAGAGGAGCATATTCTTTAAGCATAGAAGCGACTGGAATTTATGAGGACACTAGAGCAAAAATTGCAAAATTTATAAATAGCAAACATAATGAAGAAGTTATATTTGCTAAAAATGCATCTGAGGCTTTAAACTTAATTGCATATTCTTATGGTATGGAAAATCTAAAAAAGGATGATAAAATAGTTCTTTCTATTATGGAGCACCATTCAAATTTAGTACCTTGGCAAAAAGTAAGTAAAGTAACTGGTGCTAAATTGGAATATATGTATATAAATGATAATTATGAAATTTCTGATGAAGAAATTGAAAATAAAATTACAGATAATACAAAAATTGTTGCAATAACACATGTATCAAATGTTTTAGGAACTATTAATGATGTAAAAAAGATTATAAAATATGCACATAAAAAAGGTGCAGTTGTTGTAGTAGACGCATCTCAAAGTATCCCACATATGAAAGTAGATGTACAAGACTTAGATTGTGACTTTTTAGCTTTTTCGGGACATAAAATGCTTGCACCCTTAGGAATAGGCATTTTATATGGTAAAAAAGAAATTTTAAATAAAATGAGCCCTTTTCTTATGGGTGGAGATATGATAGAATATGTATATGAACAAGAAACAACATTTGCACCACTTCCAAATAAATTTGAAGCAGGAACTCAAAATGTAGAAGGGGTAATTGGATTAGGCGCAGCAATAGACTATATTGAAAAAATAGAATATGATAAAATCAAAGAAATGGAACATGAGATTGTAAGCTATGCAATTGAAGAACTAAAAAAATTAGATTTTATTGAATTATATTTAACACCAAATTTAAGCAATCATTCAAGTGTAATTTCTTTTAATATAAAAGGAGTTCACCCACATGATATAGCAAGCATATTAGATTCAGAAGGTGTTTGTGTAAGATCTGGAAACCATTGTGCACAACCACTTTTAAGATACATGGGAATAGATTCAACATGTAGAGCAAGTTTTTATTTTTATAATACAAAAGAAGATGTGGATAAATTAGTAAATGCATTAAATAAAGCATATAGTATGTTTGAGAGGTTTTTGAAAAAATAAAAAACCTTGATAGGCAAGGTTTTAATAAATTAAATCTCAGGCATTGATTGTTTATTAGATTCATCATTTGTCACAGACATAGATGGTGGGACAGAAGATATAGCATTTTGAAACTTACTTTCAATATTAGCAATATTTTCACAGTGTGCTGAAAGAAATCCTAAAGCGTACTGATCAAGAGGCCTAGTTTCTAATATATGAAGATAAAACATATGATTTTCTTCTAGTAATTCACTAAGTGCGGCTATTAATGCTGCTGTAATTTTTTGATTGGAGTCTTGAGCAGGAACTGTAGGAGTAGTATCAACTTTATATTCTTCAAAAGCCATATTAATCACCTACTAATTCTAATTATAATCAATTAATAAATAAAAGTCAAATTTAGAAAGGATTACCATGGAAGATTTAGAAAATATATACAATGAATTAATAATGGAACACAGTATGAATTCCTATAATAAAAAGAAGTTAGGAAAGGCAGATTTGTGTGATATAGGGCATAATCCAAACTGTGGAGATGAAATTTCTTTAGAAGTTAAAATGAATGGAAATGTTATTGAAGATATGGCATTTTCAGGACATGGCTGTGCTATATCACAAGCTTCAACTTCAATTATGATAGATACTTTAAAAGGAAAAACAATAGAAGAAGCAAAAGAAATAATTAAAACTTTTATATCTATGATAAAAAGAGAAGAAGTAGATGAAAAAAATTTAGAAAAGTTAGAAGAAGCAATAGCATTTAAAAATGTTTCGAATATGCCTGCAAGAGTTAAGTGTGCACTATTAGCATGGCACACTCTAGATGATATGATATCATTAGAAAAACAATAGTCATTTTGCTGTATGAAAAAAGAAAGGTAATTATATGAAAAAAGTATTATTAGGTATGAGTGGAGGAGTAGATAGCTCTGTTTCAGCACTACTTTTAAAAGAACAAGGATATGAAGTAATTGGATGTACATTAGAGTTATTTGCTGGAAGTAGTTGTTGTAATACAAATACATATTTAGATGCAAAAATGGTATGTAATCAATTAGGAATTCCACATTTTACATTTAATTATAAAGATGAGTTTAAAAAATATGTAATAGATGATTTTATTAAATGTTATGCTAATTGTAAAACGCCAAATCCATGTATAGAATGTAATAAGTACATGAAATTTGGGTTAATGCAAAAAAAAGCAGAAGAAATGGGGATCGATTTTATTGCAACTGGGCATTATGCAAAAACAGAGTTTAACGAAGATTTTAAAAGATGGGGAATAAAAAAATCAAATGCTGGTAAAAAAGATCAAAGTTATGTACTATGGAATACTCCAAAAAATATAATCGAACACATTATTTTTCCTTTAGGAGATTTTTCATCAAAAGATGAAATTAGAAAAATTGCAAGTGATAATAACTTAAAAGTTGCAAATAAGCCAGATTCTGAAGATATATGTTTTGTACCAGATGGGAACTATAAAAGATTTTTAGAAAACAATTCTAATATAAAACCTAAAAAAGGAAAGATTGTTAATTCAAAAGGAGAAGTTTTAGGTGAGCATACTGGACTATATAATTATACAATTGGACAAAGAAAAGGACTTGGAATATCAAATAAAGTTCCACTTTTTGTATTAGGATTTAATAGTTCAAAAAATGAAGTAATTGTTGGTGAAGAATATGAATTATACAAAAAAGAAGCAATAGTTACAGATATTAATTTAATTTTAGTAGATGAAATCAAAACTGAAATGGAAGTTGAAGTAAAAACTAGATATTCAGCTAAACAAGAAAAAGCTAAAATTATTCAAATAGATGAAAATACTATTAAAATAAATTTTGATGAAAAAGTTAAAGCTCTAACACCAGGACAATCTGCTGTTTTTTATGTAGGAGATTATATTTTAGGTGGAGGAAAAATAAATAGTTAAAATATTGCATAGAAAAAAACTTTATGATATAGTATAAAAAACTATATAAGGAAGTGTATAAAATTGCAAAAGGCAATGAACTATTTTGAAACGTATGAAATAAATGATTTAAAAGATATGTTAATAAAAACAACAGAAATAAACAAAAATAAAATTGCATTTAGAATAAAAGATAAATTTGGAAAAAGAATTAATAAAACATATCTAGATTTTAAAAATGATGTTGAAGCTCTTTCGACAAAACTAATTGATATTGGTTTGAAAAACAAAAAAATAGCAATTATTGGAAAAAACAGTTATGAATGGGCAATTTCATATTTAGCATCTACAATAATCGGGATTGTAGTTCCAATAGATAAAGAATCTTCAGATATAAGTATTATTGAATTTTTAAATACATCAAAAGCAGAGGCTATAATTGGAGATGTTAAATATTTAGATAGAATTCAAAAAGCAAAAGATAAACTTAAATCAAAAGTAATAATGATAGATACAGAAAATACACTAAAATATAATAATTTAGCATATTATTTAGATGATGGTAGAAACCTAATTTCAAATGGAAATACAGAATTCGATAAAATTAAAATCGACCCAGATGAAATGAAAGTATTGCTTTTTACATCAGGAACTACTGGAAACTCAAAAGGGGTAATGCTATCACATAAAAATATATGCTCAAATATAATATCTGTTGCAAGTATTGTTAAAGTGGATAATTCAACATCTGTTTTATCAATACTCCCACTTCATCATACATATGAATGCACATTAGGATTTTTACTTGTAATTTATGGAGGAGGAAATATTGCATATATTGAAGGACTAAGGTATATTAGCCAAAATATTCAAGAATATAAGCCAACTTTTATTTTATGTGTTCCATTATTAATGGAAAATGTTTATAAAAAAATAATCAAAAGTTTAAAACAGAGTTTACCAAAAAAATATACTAAGGAAGATGAAAACATAATTAGCAAGTTACCATTTTTCTTAAAACCAATCGTAAAAAGAAAAGTAAAGAAATCATTAGGAGGAAATTTAAAAACATTTATTGTAGGAGCAGCGGCTATTAAACCAGAAATTGTAGAAGACTTTGTGAAACTAGGAATAAAAGTTTTACAGGGATATGGTTTAACAGAATGTTCACCACTAGTTGTTGGTAATAATGATACATATTACAAAGCAGCCTCATGTGGTATGCCAATTCCAAATGTTGAATTTAAAATTGATTCTCCAAATGATAAAGGAATTGGAGAAATAATAGTTAAAGGACCAAATGTAATGCTTGGCTATTATGAGAATAAAGAAGCAACAGAAAAGGTTTTAAAAGATGGATGGTTTTATACAGGAGATTTAGGATATATAGACGAAGATGAATTTCTATATATATGTGGTAGAAGCAAAAATATGATACTTACAAAAAATGGTGAGAATATTTATCCTGAAGAAATAGAAAGTATATTAAACGAAAATGATTTAATAGAAGAAGCATTAATAATTGGATCTTCTAATGGAAAAGATGATGTTCAAGTTAAAGCAAAAATATTTCCAAATAAAGAAGCTATTAAAGAGTATTTTGGAAATAAGATTCCAAATAAGGAAGAGATTTCAAAATTAATGAGTGATGTTGTAAAAAAGGTAAATGAAAAACTACCAAATTTTAAACATATAAAAACATATAAAGTAATGGATGAAGATTTTGAAAGAACTACAACTAACAAGGTAAAAAGATTCGGAAAAAATATTGAAGATGATGAAAATAAAAAGAACTAAATAATAAAAAGTAGGAAGAAAAAATGTTTTTCAACCTACTTTTTCGTATATTATGTAATAAATATTAGCTATTTATATTTTTTTGAATAGTTTTAAAAGATTCTCTTGTATTATCAAAGAATCTAGTTAAAGGTTCTTTTTTATCCATTTTATCAATGATTTCTGCTGTAAGTTTTGACATATCAACTGCATGAACCCAATCTAAATCAGTAATTTCTTTAGGAATATAAGAAACATTAGTAGTATAAATAGAATCTAAAACTCCATTATCATGAGCTTTCTGGAACAATTCAAATCCTTCTGTAAATAATGCAAAAGTAACATTAACAGATATTTTTTTTGCTCCCATATTATGTAATTTTTCAGTTAATTCTATAACAGATCCTCCAGATGCAATCATATCATCTACTATTAAAACATTTTTACCTTTTACATCACTTCCCATATAAGTATGTGCTACAATTGGGTTCTTACCATTAACGACTTTACTTAAATCACGTCTTTTATAAAAAACACCAACATCACAGCCTATAATTTCAGCATAATAACGCGCTCTTTCCATTGCTCCAAAATCCGGGCTAATAACTATTGCGTTTTCAAATACGGTAGGATCATTTTTAACCATTTCTTTAATTATTGTATTTGATGGATAAATATTATCAAAAGTTAAACTTGGAGTCGCATTTATAACATTAGGGTCATGAGCATCAAAAGTAAGAATACTATTAACACCTAATCTTTCTAATTCCTGAAGTGCAATTGCACAATCTAAGGATTCTCTACCTTCTCTTCGATGTTGTCTTCCTTGGTATAGCAAAGGCATTACAACAGTTATATTTGAAGCATTTCCGCATGTTGCAGAAATTACTCTTTTTATATCTTGAAAATGCTCATCTGGCATCATTTCATGATCTTTTCCATGGCATTTATATGTAACACTATAGTTTCCAACATCACAAAAAATATAAATATCTTTATTTCGCACAGAATCTTTAATTATAACTTTACCTTCACCATTTGTAAACCTAGATGCTTCAACTCTTGCAATATATGTTTTATCAGTTTCTTTTCGTAATTTTAGTAAATTTTGTTCGACTTTTTCTCCAAATTCTTTTGAATTATCTAATATTAATAGAGCTAAATCATTTGTTGACATTGGTATACCTCCTTAAAATAATTATTTGATACAGGACAGCTATCATTTTTTAATTTACGCTGTGCTAGTAACAATTTTATTATATATTTAAAAATCTAAAAGTCAATATCTTGATAATAATTCAATTTTGTGATATAAAATTGCTAAAGAAAAAGTTGATAAATAATTATTTTAATTTGTAAATAATTGATTTTTAAAAAATTCATTTTTCCTAAACGGACAGAATGTGAGATTGAAAATGATATATCCAAAATTTTTAAATAAAAATGATTTAATAGGAGTTCCGGCACCATCCGGTGGAGCTTATGACGACTTTCATAAAATTAGATTTAAAAATTCAAAAAACAAAATTGAACAAATGGGTTATAAAGTAAAACTATCAAAAAATATTTATAAATCATATTTAGCAAGAAGTGCAGGAGAAGTTGAAAGAGCTGAAGAAATTAATAATATGTTTGTAGATAAAGAAGTGGATTTTTTAATATGTGCATCTGGTGGAGAATTCTTAGTTGAAATTTTGCCATATATCAATTTTACACAAATTGCAAAGAATCCTAAATTTATAGAAGGTTTTTCTGATGCTACTGGATTATTATTTCCGATAACTACCAAATATGACATTTCTACTATATATGGAATGAATTTTGGTAAATATGGAACAGAAACATATGATAGAAATATATTAGAAAATTTAGAAATACTTAATGGAAATATTGTAAACCAAGAAAACTATGATATGTATGAAAAAGAAAGTGCAGATTATATTACAGGATTAGAGGGTTACAACTATACTGATAAAGTTGAATGGAAATATTTGGATAGAAAAGAAGTAAACTTAAGAGGGCGAATAATAGGTGGAAATTTAGATGTGATTTCATATTTAGCAGGAACAAAATATGATGGGACAAATGGATTTATAGAAAAATATAAAGAAGATGGAATTATATGGTATTTTGAAAACTGTGATTTATCTTTAGAAGATTTAATAAGAACATTTTGGAAATTGAATGAGCTTGGATATTTTAAGTATACTAAAGGAATTTTACTTGGAAGAAATGGAAATGACAAAACCTTACTTGGATATACTATGGAACAGGCTTTAATGGATAGTATTATTTATAAAAAGAACATACCGATTATTTATGATGTAGATATATCTCATAGAGGACCTTCATTTACTATAATTAATGGTGCAATTGCAACAATTACATCAAAAGATGGTAAAGGAGATATAAGTTTTGAATTAAAATAAATTTATGGAGGGAAAAATGGATAAAGAACAATTAGAGAATTTAATAAAAGCATTAAAAAATAAAGATTTTAAAAATACAGTTTATGGATTAAGCGTAGAAGCAAATAATGATAACACAGACAGGATAAAAGAACAATTAAGCAAGCTACCAAATGAAGAGATTATATTAATTCAAAACTTTTTAGAAGAAGTTTTAAACTATTGCTATAATGGAGATTTATTTAACATGAATATTAATAATGAATATAGTAGTATAATAAAAGAATTATCAGAAAAAGATTTATTTTTATTAAAAGAAAGTATAATTTACTATATTGGGAGAATTTCAAGTAATATTAATCTAGATCTCTTAAAAAAAGTTTATTATCTTGATAACAACAAATACATTAAATTAAATGTTACATTTTCTACTTTATTATCATTTGATGAGAAAATAGAATTAGATTTTGTAAAAAAATTATATCCTGGTAGTGAATATGATAAAATGATACGTTCTTGGACAATGGCGTTTTTTAAAAACGCAAACAATCCATATGAATATGTAGACAATGAAGAAGATGATTGGGAAAAAGCAAGAACACCAAGAATAATACGTTTAGGAATTAATAGTGATAAAAATCCAAAATATAAGAAAGCAATGGCTTTTCGTTTGTTAGATTTAGAAATAATATATTTATTTTTAGCTAATAGAAAAAGGTACCAACTTTCATTGGATGAAAAAGAAATAATTAATAATACATTTATTGAATATGAATTATATTCAAAAGAAAAAATAGAAATACTAAAAGATTTGATAATTAAAATCAACAATTTAGGATAAAACATATAAGAGCTGAGTCTTTCATAAATTACAAATATTAAATTAGTTGACTTAATAGGGATATTTATGCTATACTATTCTTATATTAAAATAAGGAGAAAAAGAAATGCTAAACAAACAATTATTAACCACAACTAAATTTTTTAACATTAAATCAATTATATATAGTAATTGGTTGTTTTAGTGTATCTTAAAATATAGTTTAAGTTGCAAGTTCTAATACAATCAAAATGGTTGTAATAGGACTTGTTTTTTATATTATTTATAGAGATAGAGGAGATGATTACTATGACCAAAGAAGGTGACACCAAATTTAATAAAATGGTTTATAGATTAATCCAATTAAAATCTAAATATTTATAAAAAAGAGGAAAATAAAATGATAAATAAACAAGGAGCAGAAGCACTTAAAGAAGTAATTAACAAAAAATATAAAAATGTAGAATTTGAAAAAATAGAATATGATGAAAATGAATTTTACTATGATTTTAAAATTATTGAACCAATTGGAGAAAGAGAGTTAAAAAAGTTAGAAAAAGAAATTCAAAGTATTAGTAATTTATATGTTAAATTAATTAGAATAAGTGGGGTTTATATTGATGGAAATATTGAAAATGAAATGATAAATCGTATAGTTGGAAAGGCATTTTTATCAGTTGAAGATTTGAAAAAATATGAAGTATTTTTAGAAGAGGCAAAAGAAAGAAATCATAAGAAAATTGGAAAAGATTTAGATTTATTTTGTTTTTCTGATTATGTAGGACCAGGCTTACCATTATATACACCTAGAGGAACAATTGTTAAAGATGAACTTCAAAAACAAATAGAAAAAATTTGTAGAAAATATGGATTTCAAAAAGTAAGTTGTCCATCTCTTGCAAATATTAAATTATTTGAAACATCCGGACATGCACAAAAATTTGATGATGAATTATTTAGAGTTAGTTCTCCAAATGGACATGAATTTGTATTAAAACCTGTGCAATGTCCGCACCATACACAAATTTATGCATCAAAGATTCGTAGCTATAAAGATTTGCCAATTAGATATATGGAATCTGATAAACAATATAGAGCAGAATTACAAGGATCTGTAAATGGATTATCAAGAGTATATGCAATTACAGTAGAAGATGGACATTCATTTTGCAGAATTGATCAAGTAAAGAATGAAATTATAAATATATATAACATAATAAAAGATTTTTATTCTAAAATGGGGTTATGGAATAATTATTGGGTTTCTTTGTCATTAAGAGATAGCAAAAACCCTGAAAAATATATTGGAAGTAATGAGGATTGGCTTTTAAGTGAACAGATATTAAAGGACATTTGTAATGAATTAGAACTAGATGCAAAAATTTGTGAAGGAGAAGCGGCACTTTATGGACCAAAAATAGATTTTATGTTTAAAGATGCATTAGGTAGAGAAATACAAATTCCAACAATTCAACTTGATTTTTCAACTCCAAAGAGATTTGGACTTTATTATATTGATGAAAATGGAAATAAACAAACACCAGTAATGATTCATAGAGCAATACTTGGATCTTATGAAAGATTTCTAGTTTTATTATTAGAACAATTTAAAGGAGTATTGCCTATATGGCTTTCACCTGTTCAAGTAAATATTATTCCAGTAAATAAAGAAGCACACGGAAAATATTGTGGAAAAATTATGGAAGAACTATTAAATGAAGACATTAGAGTACAAGTTGATGAAAGTAGCGAAACTTTAGGTAAAAAAATAAGAATAAGTAATGAAATGAAAAATCCATATACAGTGGTAATTGGAGATAAAGAGGTAAATGAAAAATTAATAAATTATAGAAAACTTGGATGTGCTGATCAAAATATACTAGAAAAAGATGAGTTTATTCAAATGATAAAAAGACAAATAAATGAAAATAAAAAAGTATAAAGTATTTTTTGATTTTTTTTTACTGTTATGGTATAAATATAGTTATTGAAATAATAGTTAATATAAAAAATAGATTAGTATATATTTAACAAAAGAGGTAGTTATGAAAAAAAGAATTATAGCAAGTTTAATAATAGTATGTACATTATTCATACCAATTAGTGTAAATGCTGAAAATAATGATACTGTAGTAAATATCCCAATAGTAACAAATGAACAAAATATAACATTAGAATATAAGAAAGAAGAACAAAAAGAAATTGAAAAATTACCTGTAATAGGATGTAAAGCAGCTTATGTTGCTGAGCCAATAACTGGTAAAATATTATATGAAAAAAATGCACATCAAAAGATGTATCCGGCAAGTACTACCAAGATATTAACGGCATTGGTTGTAATGGAAAAATGTCAAATGACAGATAAAGTAACAGTTTCAAAAAAGGCACTAGATATGGTTCCAGTAGGAGGTTCAAATGCAGGGCTAAAACAAGGGGAAGAATTAAGTGTATCTGATATGCTATATGCATTACTTATTCCAAGTGCAAATGAGGCTGCAAATGCGCTAGCAGAACATGTAAGTGGTAGTGTAGAAGAGTTTGCAGTATTATGCAATAATAGAGCAAAAGAACTTGGATGTGAAAATTTACATTTTACAAATGCAAATGGACTACATGATGAAAACCATTATTGTACAGCTTATGACTTATACTTGATTGCAAAAGAGTGTCAGAAATATGATGTTTTTAACGAGATCGTTAAAACAAAAAGTTATACTTTGCCTGCAACAAATGTGTATTCAAAAAAAGATAGAGTTCTTAAAAACACAAATTATTTACTATTTTCAAATTTGAAAAACTATTATTATCCTTATTGTACAGGAATAAAAACTGGACACACAACGCCAGCGGGAGAATGTTTAGTTGCAAGTAGTTCATACAATAATTTAGAATTGATTTCAGTTGTATTAGGTGGGGGCACAAATAGTAAAGGCTTAAATGAACGTTTTGCAGATACTTCACAGTTATTTGAATTTGTATATAATAATTATGCAATTAAAAAAATTGCTAATAAAGAAAATGTTATTTCTCATATAAAGGTAAAACATGGAACGAAGGATACAGCAGAACTTGATGTAACTTTAGAAAAGAATATTTCAACAATAGTGCCTAAAGATTTTAATATTGAAAATATTGAAAAGAGTATAAATATAAATGAGGACATATCGGCTCCTATAAAACAAGGGCAAGTAATAGGGCAAGTTACATATTATGTGGATGGTTTACAGTATACAGTAAACATTATAGCAAGTCATGATGTAAAAAAAATTCCATATTGGCTAAACATTTCGATAATTTTACTAGCAATGTTATTAATATTTATAATAATTAAATTGATTAAGAAAAAAATTTAAATTTGGGGACAGTCCCATTTCAAAAACGGGACAGTCCCGTTTTGAAAATGGGACAGACCTTCTTCAAATTTGGGACAGACTTACTTAAAATCTGGGACAGGTCTTAAAAATTTTGGGTGTGAAGGATGATTTTTATGATACAAGAAATTGTTATGCAAAATCTTTATAGAATTGAGAATGATTTATTAGAAGTTGAAAAAATAGAAAAGATAGAAGGAATTGATTTTATTGATATTTTTCCAAAAAGTGAAGAACATAAAAATCAATTAGATAAGGAAATTATTGAGCTAAGTAAATCAATTATCCAAACTGAAAGAGGAAATGTATATTTATTAAATAATCCAATTAAAACAAAGTATGGAAAATTATATTTTGTTAAAATACGCTTTTTTGATGAAAGCAGATTACAATGGGAAGCTGCAGCAGATTTTATTGTAAAAGATAGAAGCAAATTAAAAAATAAAGTTGGTAAAGATGGAAGATTTTCATATATAAAAAGAGAAGAATGGGATGCGGTAGAATATAAAACAAATGATACTTTAATATACTTTCTAAGTCCTTTGGCATCAGAAGTATATGGGAAAAAATGTTAAAATATGGAGGAAAAAATGGTTTATAAATATAATAATGCTATTGAAAGAGCTGTTGGAGAAGAATTGACAATTAAAGATTTATTTGCTGGAAAAAATATGCCTATTGACTTAGTAATTTCAAAGTTAAATGGATTTCATGGTTCATTTATAAATCAAAAATGCACCAAGCATTACTTTATGTTAGAAGGAAAAGCTAAAATTACTATAAATGATGATGTGTTTGATTTAGAAAAAGGAGATTTGGCTGTGGTACCTGTAAATGCAAAACATAGTATAGAAGGAAAAGCAGAATTTGCACTTATATGTACACCATCTTATGATCCGGATTATGAACAAGTGATTAAGACTTTATAAATTATCAAAATAACGAGATTGCATAAATTATAAATATTATTATTAATATTTAAATCATTATTGGAGTATAAAATGTATTACACATATATGATTAGATGTTTAGACAATTCTATTTATACAGGTATGACAAATGATTTAGAAAAAAGGTTAGAACAACATAAATCTAATAAAGGGGCAAAATATACAAAATCTCATCAAGCAAAAAAAATTGAAATAGCATGGAGAAGTAAAGAAAAATCATTAGCTTGTAAATTAGAATATCAAATAAAACAATTAAATAAAAATCAAAAAGAAAAATTAATTAATGGGGAAAAGCTAAGTACATATTTAAAAGGTAAAATTGATTGTAGAAGATATTATAAAGTAGATTTAAAACATTAAAGAAAAAGAGAAAAATAATAATGGAACAAAAATTAAATAGTTTATTTTTTGAATGTATAAATGAATTAAACAAAATTGAAATTAATATATTAGATGAAAGTAAATATGGAAAAATAGATATATCAATTTCAAAAAGAGCTACCAAAAGGTATGGATGTTGTAAACAAGAAAAACCAGATATTAATTATAAAACAATTTCAAAAATTGGTAGAAAAAGAATTGTTAGATTTGAAAAATTTAATATCCACCACATAGAAATTAGTAGATGGGTATTAGATTTAGAAGATAGTATTATAAAAAATACTATAATGCACGAATTAATACATTGTATTCCATATTGTAATAATCATGGAACTGAATTTAAAAAATATGCGCATTTATTAAATGTAAAATTAGGATATGACATATCTAGAGTTGGGGACAAAAAAAGTGATTTTGAAAAAAGTAATTTAGAGTACAAAGAAAATAATAATTATAAGTATAAGATCATTTGTAAAGGTTGTAAGCAAACATTTTACAGAAGAAGGTTAAATAAGAATTTTACCAGAAAGTTTAGATGTGGCAAGTGTGGTGAAAAATTTGAAGTGTTGATGATGTAAAATAATAATCTTAAAGTCTATATAGAATATATAATTAAGTAAAAAAAAGAAAATAATTTATGTTAAGAAAAGTCTTTGAGTGTGAAGATGACAGACATGGGGAATATTATAAGATTATTCAGAAATTAATAAAATATCACGATGAATAAAAGTTTTTGAATTAATAAATCGGAAAAACATTTATGAATACTATTATAAAATTAAATAAGAAAAAGAAAACAAGGAGAACATAATGAATTTAAAAATTGAAGATATATTAAAATGTACAGAAGGAACTTTAATTATAGGAGAAAAGAATAAAGAATGTATTAATTATTCAAAAGATTCAAGAACAACAAAAAAAGGAGATACATATATTGGGATAAAAGGTGAGAATTTTGATGGTACTCTATTCTGGGAAGAAGCGCTAAATAATGGTGCAGAAACTGTAATTATAAATAAAATAGAAATTGATGAAATAAAAAAAGAAAAATATGAAAAACAAAATAAAAATATTATTTTAGTAGAAGATACAATAATTGCAATTGGTAAAATGGCTACATTAAAAAGAAAACTTTATGGAGATAAATTAAAAGTTATTGGAGTTACAGGAAGCGTAGGAAAAACAAGTACTAAAGATATTATTGCAAATGTAATGTCTCAAAAATATAAAACACTAAAAACTGAAGGAAATAAAAATAATAATATTGGTTTGCCATTAACAATTTTAGGATTGCAAGATGAAGAAATAGCTGTTATTGAAATGGGGATGAATCATCTGGGGGAAATAAGTTATTTAAGTAAAATTTCAAAGCCAGATATTGCAGTTATAACAAATGTTGGAACATCTCATATTGGAAATTTAGGTTCTAGAGAAAATATTTTAAAAGCAAAACTAGAAATTTTAGATGGTATGAAAACAAAAAGAATTGTAATTAATAATGATAATGATTTATTACATAAATGGATAGAAGAAATAAATGATAAAATTGAAATTCATACTTTTGGAATTAATAATGATAGTGAAGTAAAAGCTGAAAATTTACAACTATATGCTAATGATAGTGAATTTATATGTAAATTTAGAAATGAAGAAATTAAAATAAAGGTTCCTGTTAGTGGTGAACATTTTGTATTAAATGCTCTATGTGGATTTACATTTGGAAAAATATTTGGACTATCAAATGAACAAATAAAAAATGGAATTAGTTCATTTAAATTAACTGCTAAAAGAATGGAAGTTTTAAAATTAAAAAATAATGTTACATTAATTAATGATAGTTATAATGCAAGTTATGAGTCTATGAAAGCATCAATAGTTAGTTTGAAAAATATGAATGGAAAACGAAAAATTGCAGTTTTAGGAGATATGTTCGAGCTTGGTTCATTTTCAGAAAAATTGCATAGAGATGTTGGAATAGAAGTATATAATAACAATATAGATAAACTATATTTAATAGGAGAAAATGCAAAATATATTTTAGAAGAAGCAATTAATTTAGGATATAAAAAAGAAAATGTATTTTATTGCAAAGATAGAAAAGAATTAACAGAAAAATTAAAAATATCTTTGCAAGAGGGAGATGTTATTTTAATTAAAGCTTCTAACGGAATGAAGTTGTTTGAAGTTGTAGAGGCTTTATCAAAAGATACTGAAGAATAAATGAAAATTTCTTATATCAGGAGAAATTTATTCGAAAAAATTTTTTTTAAAGGATAGTAGTTTTTTTTCTAATTTAAAATTGGTGTGAATTTAAAAGAAATGAAATGAGGATAGAATATGTTAAGTTTTGAAAATGATTATAATATAGGATGTCATCCAAAAATACTAGAAAGACTAAATGAAGCTAATTTTCAAACACTTTCAGGATATGGAAGTGATATATATTGTGAGAATGCAAAGGAAAAAATAAAAAAAGTGTGTAATTGCCCAACAGCAGATGTATATTTTCTAGTTGGGGGAACACAAACAAATCAAGTAGTAATAGATTCGATGCTTAATCAATATGAAGGAGTGATTTCTGCTAAAACTGGACATATCAATGTTCATGAAGCAGGTGCAATAGAATTTACAGGACATAAGGTTTTAGAAGTTCCTACTAAGGACGGAAAGATAATTATAGATGAATTAGAAAAATATTTAGAAACTTTTTACAATGATGGTAATCGACAACATATGGTATACCCAGGAATGGTCTATATTTCACAGCCTACAGAATATGGTACATTATATAGTAAAAGCGAATTAGAGGGCTTATCTAAAATATGTACAAATTATAATATTCCATTATATATAGATGGAGCACGTTTAGGATATGCTATAGAGAGTAAAGAAAACGATGCAACAATTTCTGATATTACAAAATTATGTGATGCTTTTTATTTTGGAGGAACAAAAGTAGGAGCATTATGTGGAGAGGCTGTTGTATTTACTAAAAATAATACTCCAAAACATTTTATAACAATTGTAAAACAACATGGAGCATTACTTGCAAAAGGAAGATTATTAGGAATTCAATTTGACACATTATTTAAAGAAAATTTGTATTTTGAAATAAGCAAAAATGCAATTAAAACAGCTGAAAGATTAAAGGAAATACTAAGAAAAAAAGGTTATAGATTTTATATGGAAACACCAACAAATCAACAATTTATAATATTAGAAAACAACAAAATGGAAAAACTTAAAGAAAAAGTGGTATTTAGTTTTTGGGAAAAATACGATGAAGACCATACAGTTGTGAGATTTGCTACAAGTTGGGCTACAAAAATGGAAGATGTTGAAAAATTAAATGAAGTGTTATAGTATTGACAACACTGGTAAATTATGCTAACATAAAAATATAAAATAAAAAGAAAGAAGGAAAAATAATGAATTTACGTATATTTTTAAACCAATTACATCACCATCGTAGGAGCTTGTAACTATTGATAGTAATTCAGTAGGTACAGGCTAAAAGTCATGTGCCTACGATAGTTTAAAAATATATTAAATATAGAGATATATAAAACACTATTTGTAGGAAAAAACTATAAATAGTGTTTTTTATGTCTCTTTTTTTATTTGTTATGTTCCAAAAAAAGGGGGTATATATTATGAAAAATTTAGAATTAAGAAATGTAAGAGGAAGTACAGATTATGGAGGAAAAGATGCAATTATAAGAAATTTTATATCAAAAACATTGCAAAATACTTTTGAAAAATATGGATATCAACCTTTAGAAACATCAATTTTATGTTATTATGATTTATTAACTTTAAAATATGATGAAAATAATGACATAGTAAAAGAGATTTACAAAGTTTCAGATCAAGGAAATAGAAATTTAGCATTAAGATATGATTTAACAGTACCTTTTGCGAAATTTCTAGCAAAAAATAGAAATATAAAAATTCCTTATAAAAGATATGAAATTGGTAAAGTATTTAGAGATGGACCAATTAAAAAAGGAAGAACTAGAGAATTTATACAATGTGATGTGGATTGTGTTGGAATTGAAGGACAAATGATTGAAGCAGAATTGATATCTTTATATGTTGAATGTTTTAGAAAATTAGGAATTGATATAATTATAAAATATAACAGTAGAAAACTGATGAATGGAATTATTGAAATTTGTGATATTAAAAAAGAAGAAATATCTCAAGTAATAACAATAATTGATAAAATTGAAAAATTAACACCTGAAGAAATAAAAGAAGAATTAGCAAAAATAGAATTAAACGAAAAACAAATTAAAGAATTAATGGAGTATTTAAAAATGAGTTTTGAGGAACTAAATAATAAATTTAAAAATACATTAAATCAAAATTTAAAGGAAGGATTAAATGAATTGAATGTGTTAAACAATTATATTGAAGAATTAAAACTAAATAAGTATGTAAAATTTACACCTACACTTGCTAGAGGACAAGAATATTATACTGGAACAATTTTTGAAGTATATGTTAAAGATGAAAGCTTAAAATCTAGTATTGGAGGTGGAGGAAGATATGACAATATGATTGGAGATTTTATTGGTGATGGAAAATTCTATCCTGCTGTTGGAATAAGTTTTGGTCTTGATGCAATATATGAAATACTAAAAGAAAAACAAAATGATTTTAACAATACACAAGTATATATTATACCAATGGATAATAAAATTTTAGGCTTAAAAATTGCAAATGAATTACGTAAAAAAGACATTAATACAGAAGTAGAAATGAATGACTTAAAACTAAAAAAAGCATTAAGCTATGCTGATGATAGAAATATTCCTATAGCAGTAATTATTGGTGAAAATGAGATAAAAGATAATAAAGTATTAATAAAAGATATGAAAAATAATTTTCAAATATGTGAAGATATCGAAAAGTGTGTAGATATAATTACAGAACTGCTTAATATCTCAAAAATTGAATATAAACTATTCAATCCAGGAGGAAATAAAACTGCATTAGTAAATGGATGTAATTATACAGATATTCAAAAGAAATTAATAAATAAAATGATAATGGAAAAATATCAATTTATTGAACAAGTTGGATTTTTAAGTACTAAAGAAAACAAATTAGAAATGGCAGGTGGAGAGTTTTGCTTAAATGCTACTAGGTGTGCAGTTTATGAATACTCAAATAAAGCTAAAGATATAAAAGAAATTTCCGTATCTGGTACAAATAACAAAATAAAGGGTAAAGTTTTAGATAAAAAGGAAGTTGAAATTGAGCTTAATATAAACAAAAAAATAGAAGATTTAATAAAAATAAATAATAAAATAGAATATGTCAAAATTGATGGAATTTTAATTGCAATTTTCGATGAAGAAGAATCTAAAAAATATATCAAAGAACTAAAAGAAAATGAAATAGAGGCTAAAAAGAAAATAAAACAATTTATAATAAATAATATTAAAACTGATGAAAAGGCAATTGGAGTTATGTTTATAGAGCGAGATAATAAAAAAATAAAAATTAATCCTGTTGTATGGGTTAAGGATATTGAAACACTATTTTATGAAACTGCTTGTGGAAGTGGAAGTTTAGGTGTTGCAATTTATAATTATTATAATAATAAAGAAGAAAAAGTAGAAATAATTCAGCCATCAGGCTATAGCATGAATATAAGTTTAAACATTAAAAATCAAAATATAGAAAAAGTAACGGTTGTTGGCGTTGTTGAAGAAATTAATTCCGAAAAATAAATTGATAGATTTAATACAAGGAGGAAAAATATGATAGCAAAAGAGATATTAAAAGAGTTAATTAGGTTCGATACATATAAAGATAAAGAGAATAAAAAAATAATGGATTATATTCAAAAGCTATTAATAGAAAAAGGATTCAAAATAGATTATAGAAGTAAATGTTTAGTAGCAAGTATAAAAGAAAAATGTAAACTGGGATTTATAGGACATACTGATACTGTGCAAAGTGGAGATGATTGGATATTTAATCCTTTAAAATTAACTGAAGAAGATAATAAGCTTTATGGGTTAGGAACATGTGATATGAAAGGAGGAATTGCTGCAATTTTACAAGCAGTTTTTGATATAGACTGGAATAAAATGAATTATGGAATTAAATTATTTTTTACATATGATGAAGAGATAGGATTTGGAGGAATTAGAGAAATAAATGAATTAAAATTAGATATGCCAGATAACATAATTATAGGAGAACCTTCAAATAATGTAATAATGAATGGAAGCAAAGGATTAATGGAATATAAAATAGAGTTTAATGGTAAATCTGCACATTCGAGTAATCCCGAGAATGGGATAAATGCAATAGAAAAATGTATAAAATTTATTAATGAATTAGAAAAATTCTATCAAAATCTAAAAAAAGACATTGATAATAGATTTGAAATTCCATATACTACAATGAATATAGGAAAAATATATGGAGGAAAAAGTATAAACATTGTTGCTAATAATTGTAGTGTTGAAGTAGATTTTAGAGTGATAAATAATGATAACAGAATTAGAATTTTAAATGAGATTAATAGATTAAAAGATAAATTTCAATGTGAATACCAAGTTTTAAATGATATCAAACCATTTATATCTGATTGTAAAAATATTAAAACAACAAATTTTATTACAGAAGCAAGTTTCATTAAATCAAAAAATAGATACATACTTGGAGTAGGGCCTATGAATATGCATGAAGCAAATGAATATATTACAATTGATAGTTTAGAAAAATTAGTTATACAATATAAAAAAATGATAAAAAAAATTTGTACATAATAATTTTATTTTTAAAATTTGTGTGTTATAATTGCTACATATGTTATAGATATAAAGGAGTGTAAGCATATGTTTGAATTAACTAAAGTTGAAGAAAAAGATAAAAATATAATATATAATTTAATGCAATTATATACATATGAACTTAGTTTTTATGCAGATGAAAATACAGACTTTAAATTATTGGATACAGGGCTATTTGCTATGAATAAGTATTTAAAATTGTATTGGGAAGAAGAGCAAAGGCATCCTTTTATTTTAAAATATAATGGAGAATTAGCAGGTTTTGTTTTAGTTAGATTTAATGAAGAAAATATGTATGAAATAGCGGAATTCTTTGTTTTATATAAATATAGAAATCTTGGAGCTGGAAGATTTATGGCAAATGAAATGTTTAATAAATATAAAGGAAAATGGGAGATAAAAACTTTAATAAAAAACAAAGGAGCTCAAGATTTTTGGAGAAACGTTATAAAAGAATATAGTAATGGAAATTATGAAGAACATTTAATAAGAAATAATACAAAATATGCTTTTTATTTTAAAAATTAAAAAGTGATTAATAATAAAGGTTTAACTGAAATAAATACTTAAAATAACATTTTGCAACTGAAAGTTGCACAGAAATTTTGAGTTGCAAATAAAAGTTGGTAGAAAAAAATAAGATGCAACTTTAAAATTGAAAATAGGAGGTGCATAAAAATGAGTTTATCAGAAAATTTACAAAATTTAAGAAAAATTAATAATTTATCACAAGAAGAACTAGCAGAAAAGCTAAATGTATCAAGGCAAGCTGTTTCAAAATGGGAGAGTGGAAGCGGATTTCCAGAAACTGAAAAAATTATTACTATATGTGAAATATTTAACTGTAGTATGGATGAATTAGTAAAAGGAAAAATTTCAAGTGACATCAAAACAGAAAAAAATGACTATGATTTAATAATGACAAAAGCAGCAAAAGGAATTTCAATAGGTGTTGCTATAATTCTAATTGGTGTTTCAATAATGCTAACTATATTAGGATTGGCTTCTAATGATCAACAAGAAGAACAATTAGCGCTAATTGGTGTTATTGCAGTACTAGTAGGAGTAGTTTTTGCTGTACCATTATTTATAATATATGGTTCAAAAATTGAAAATTTTAAAAAGAAAAATGCTAAAATTGCAAATGTATATTCAGAAGAAGAAATAGAAAAAGGTAATTCAAAATATACAATATATATTACAATTGGAATCTCTATTATTCTTTTGGGAGTTATAGCAATGATGTTATTATTAGGATTAAAAACATTTGGACAAGAAAACTCTTTGCCAGTTGCTATTTTAATGTATTTTGTTACAATAGGAGTTTTTATTATTGTATATTCTGGAAAAATGAAGGAAAAATTTAATATAGAAAAGTATAATAATGAAAATACAGAAGAATATAAAAAAGTTGAAAATAAAATTGGTAAGATATGTGGAATTATAATGTTAATAACAACAATTATATATTTAGTATGTGGATTTACATTTAATATATGGCATATAAATTGGGTAGTTTATCCTGTTGGAGGAATTCTATGTGGAATAACTGGAATTATCTTAAGAAAAGATACAAACTAAAAAAATACTAAACAATTTAAAGTTATGTAAAAAATTTGATTTAAGTGTTAAATATGTAAAACATAAATGATTACTAATTTTTATATTCTTATTTAAAATCTGAATGAAAACAATTCAGTCTAATAATAAGGAAAAATAATATACTCAGCAACAATAATTATTCTTGAAAATGAGGAGCAATTAATAATGAAAAAGACATACAAAAAGATATTATTTGATTTAGACAATACGCTTGTTGATGATGATGAAAATAGAAAATATGCTATTAAACAAATACTTTTAGAGCGAAATGAAAGTGTTACAAATGAAAAACTACAAAGTTTTATAGACTTAGATAATCAATTTTGGAAAGATAGAGCAGAAGGTAGAATTAAAGATCCTTACGTGTTTAAACAAAAAGAAGAAAGAAGCAGATGGGTTAGAGCACAAAGATTTATTAAATTTTTTGAAAATGTTTCATTTGAAGAAGCAGTAGAAATAAATAATAAATATATTAATCTTTTAGGTAATCATATTGTTCCAATGAAGAACTCAAAAGAAATTTTAGAATATTTGTATAATAAAGGCTATGAAATGTATATTGTAACAAATAGTCCAAGTAAAGTGGTAAATGACAAACTTGATAAAATCAATGGACAAAAATATATTAAAATTGTTTTTTCTTCTGATGAAGCGGGTTGTATGAAACCAAATGATGACTTTTTTGAAAAATTTTTTAATAAAATAGGAACTACAAAAACAGATGATATGATTATAATAGGGGACGAATTAGAGAAAGATGTATGGGGTGGTATTCAAAATGGAATAGATTCATGTTGGTTAAATATAAAAAAAGATAAAAACAATTCAGATCTAAAACCAAATTATGAAATAAATGACTTAATTGAATTAAAAAGATTTTTGTAGAAAAAATAGTTTTATTTTAATAGTTAGATTGTTATAAAGTGAGCTTTATTATAAATACAATAAATGTAGCAATTATATTATCAATTTACAGAAGAAAAGATATATATCAATATGAGATATAGGATTTTTGAAAAGATAAAGCTAGCAAACAATTAAAATTATATAGAGAAAACAAGATTACAGCTGATGAATTGTGTAATTGGCTAGAAGAAAATAAATAAAAAATAATCATTAAAAATTAAACTAATCCGCTCCATAGCTATTGACTTGTGGAGCGGATTAGTTTAAAATATTATTGGAGGAAAATAAAATGTTATATAATTATAGTGAATTATTATCCAAATATAAAAGTGCTTATCAAATTCAAAAAGCTGTCGATAATAAAGAAATTTATAAAATAGAAAAAGGGATATATTCAGATGTTCCAAGTGTACATTATTTGGCTATTGTAAATAAAAAATATCCTTATGCTGTAATAACTTCATATTCTGCTTACTATTATCATAATTTGACAGATGTTATTCCTAATAAAATGTATTTAGCAACAGATAGAAATAATAGAATGATTTATTCTAATAAAATAAAGCAAATTCGTATGAAAGATGAATTATATAATTTAGGAAAAACTCAAATTGAGTACGAAGGAATAAAAATAAATACTTATGATAAGGAAAGAATGCTAATCGATTTAGCTAGAAATAAAAACCAAATAGGATATGATTTATATAAGGAAATAATTTCTAATTATAGAAAACAGGTAAATTCATTAGATACACAAAAGATAGAAGAATATTTACAATATTTTGTAAATGGAGATAAAATTTTTGAAATAATTCAAGATGAGGTGTTTTAATGGATATATATGAGGCTGTAAATAAATACATACAATCAGGTTATTCTGAAGATGATGCAATACCAAAAGTAGCACAAGATATTGTTCTACTTAAAATTGGAAATTGCAAATATAATAAAAACATAACTGTAAAAGGCGGAGTTGTAATGCATAATATATCTAAAGATATACGTCGTGCAACTCGAGATATGGATATAGATTTTATAAAATATTCTTTAGAAGATAAATATATTCGTGAATTTATAAAAGAATTAAATAATACAGATGATGGTATAAAAATAAAAATCACAGGTAAAATCGAACCATTACATCATCAAGACTATGACGGAAAAAGAGTTTATATACAATTGACAGATAAAAATAAATTCTCTATAAGTTCAAAATTGGATATTGGAGTACATAAATACTTTGATATAGAACAAGATGAATATTTCTTTGATTTTAATATAATTGATGAAAGTGTTAGTTTGCCTATAAATTCTAAAGAACAAATTATTGTTGAAAAGCTAAAATCCCTATTGAAATTTGGTATAACTTCAACTAGATTTAAAGATATATTTGATTTTTATTATTTAATAAATAATGAAGATCTAGATAAGGACAAACTAATAAGGTACATAGATATACTAATTTTTAAAGATGAAAATATGAGAGAGCATACAATAGAAGATATTAGCAAAAGATTATCAAATATTTTAAATAATAGTAGATTTAAATCAAGAATAGGTACTGCTAATAATAATTGGTTAGAAATGCCAATAGAAGAGGTTATTGAAAGTGTATTAAATTATTTTGGTGGATTGGTAAAGATAGTATTATAATACATGAATATAAAAGGATGATGAAATATGATATTTGAAAGAAGAAGAATTCTATTAGCTTCAAATAGATTTATACAAGATATACATAATTTACCAGATGAAATTAAAAGAGATACTATAATATTAATAGGTCCAATGGGAACTGGTAAAAGTACAATTGCAAAATTACTATCATCTAATGGAAACAGAATACCATTAGATGATAGAGAATTTCTCAAAGGAATATATGCTCGTAGAAAACGATTTAATAATTTTAAGAATTTTGAATTTGGACTTACTGGAACTGTTTTGAGTACATTAAAGAGACCAAGTGTTATAGATTTTGGAGCTGGTCATTCAATATATGAAGATGAGAGATTAAGAAGACAAATGCGATTGATGTGTGCAGATTTTAGTAATGTTATTTTATTATTGCCATCAGAAGATAGAGAAGAAAGTCGACAAATATTAATGGAACGAAGGAATATACAACAAGGCTCTCATAAAGATCATGATAATTGGCATTTTATTACTGCTCCAAATAACTATGAACTTGCTACTCATATAGTATATGAAAAAGATAAAACACCACAAGATATTGCAGAAGAAATAAAAGCATTATTAAAAACTAAAGATAAAGTACAAGAAGAAAGATAAAAAACGATATATTAAATAAATGGAGTAGAATATGAAAGAAACAATAAAAAATATAAGGAAAGTGTATCAGTATGGTAAAGAATATAAGAAAAAATCTTATAGGAATGATATTTGCAGTTATTAGTAGTACTATAGTTGGTATTATTGTACCACTACTAGCAGCAAAGCAAATAGTGTACTTTACATCTAGTCTATGGCAACAATTAATAATAATTTCTTAAGTTATTTTTGGATTACAAGCATATATTTGTTTTGCTGCGATGTTTTTTACAAGAAGAAATAGTAATTTTTTGTTTAAATAAAAATATAAATTCACAAAAAATTCACAAAAA